>DATMBX010000132.1:0-7579 GCA_035558955.1 Solirubrobacterales bacterium
GGAGTCGATCGAGCCGGTGTAGGCGGTGGTCGGAGAAGCGAAGACGCTCCCTGCTCTGGGATTGGAAATCCCGGCACGCAGTTTCAACGTTGTGCCGTCGAGAGTAAGCAGATCAGCGCGGCCGTCGGCGTTTACGTCGCCAAGTCCGATCGGCTCCTCGCCTCTGCCGTCGTCTAAGTTCCACTCCGCTGGCATGTCCGGCAAACCAACGAATTCGCCGCTTGTCTGGCCCGTAGAGACGGACAAGACTTCAGAGGTACCGCTAACCCACATCGTCACAAGATCGGCGTGACCGTCGCCGGTTGCATCGGCGACAAGCGCATAACGACCCTGGCCGTCAAACAGAGGGCTATTTCCATAAAAGTCCGTGGTGGCAACTTTCTCTCCAAAGGTGCCGTTGGACTGGCCGGGAAAGGTATTGATTCTCGAAGCGGCGTAATCGATCCCGACCAGATCGCCGAGCCCATCGCCGGTGACGTCAGCGACGGCAATCGGCTCGAAGTCGCCGCCGCTCATAACGGGAGTCAAGCCTGAGAGGGCCTCTTTGGTAGGGGCGAAGGCGCCCTGCAAAATCTCTTCTCTTGCGGCGGAATATTCCCCGTAGAACCAGCCTGCGTGCACGTAGACCTTTCCTGAAGAGTCGAGCGTTATCAGATCAGCTCGACCCTCTCCGGTCACATCGGCGGTATCGACCACATAGTGGCCAGAACCATCGAAAAGAGCGGGATCGACTTGCTCTCTAAGCCAAACGCCCGGTTGATCGGCCTCGATTCCTGTGGCAGTTCCGCGATAAATGCGCGGAGTACCTTCGGAATCTACGGTGATGAGGTCTGAGCGCCCGTCGCCGTTGACATCATCATCGGAACTCTCAACGCCTTCCTCGGGGACTTCTTCAACGAGGAACGGATTCTCGGACCCACCCTCGTTCCAGAATTGGTCGAGCCACTCCCCAGGCTCAGACTGCGCATCAAAGTAGGTGTCGAACTCACAGTCGATCGGAGCGCCAAGAGGGGTCCCATAGCCCGCCGAGGCCGGACAGCGCGTTTCGGTATATGGGCCGTATGCATCAGAACTCTCGCCATAACACAATATGTCAATGCCATCTACACAGTGGTAGCTTGAGTTCCTATACGGAGCAGTGGGAAGAGTCCCACCCATCGTATGCAGCAATTCATGTGTCGCAACTTCTAGCTCTGCGTCTTTCAGGCTACCCACAAGAGCACTCGACGTAAGCACTCGGTTAAGATTGTTACTAGGCGAGGAGGCTCCCTCACCGTTGTATATATCGGAATTGCTCTTGTCGGTATCTACATAAAGGAATCCAAGACCTCGATACAAAATATCGGGCATGGTAGCGGGCATGATCAGGTACTTCACCGCTTGGCTCCCAGTCGGAGCGCCGAGGGTATTGTAGATGTAGTTCATCTGATCGTTAAAATCTACTTTCCCGTCCGTCGTATCCACTCCCGGCCCGATGTAGTTGAGTGGTATTTCGACGTCGTGAACGTTGATCATGCCGGTTCTGTCACAGTCAACCCTCATTTGGAGAACCCGCTGTCCATTGCTCGAAAGGGCCGCCTGCTGCATGAACTTCCAATTCATACGGCGGGCGATTGAACGGATTTGCGGATCATCGGCACCCGGGACGTATCTGCTATTCGACGAGTGGGGACGAACGAAGACGATTCGGTGGCCACTTGTCGCACAGGCTGGATTGGCTTCAAATGACGGAAGGGGATATTCGGCCCCGCGCGCAGCAATGCCCTCTAGGAGGGTTGACTCGTATGAGCCAATATCTACATGGGCTCGCATTGGCGGTTGGCCTGGCCTGTCGAGGATGTATTCTCGAGTTCTCGGGTTGAATCGCATCGTGACGCCACGAATTCTCTCGAAGTCCGGCTGGCCGGGGATGCGGCCGTCGAAGCTAGCGGGGCCGTGTGTGTGACCTTCGTGTGCGGGGGAGGTCGCGGGCAACGCCAGCGCGAGGGTGAAGGTAAACACGACCGCGAGCAGGAGTGTTTGCGCGCGGGCGCTTTGGCGCCATTGAATGCTGGGCATTATTAGAGTAACCTCCCCCAGTGCCGATGGGTTGCAGCCCATTGGCTCATGGCGTCGGGGTTCTACAGCAGGCCTTGTTGTGGCCCCGGCGCCTCTTTATTTAGTGGAGGCACACTCGCCGGTTGAGATGGATTGTCAAGGGTTTGTTACTCCACTTAAAGCGTGATTAATGAAGTAATGGGTTATTTGGGCACAACAAAATACCCCGAACGGGGTTAATGCTCAGGATCTATTGTGTAATGGTGTTAGTGCAAGGTGCGAAGTGACTTCACTGGTTCCGCACCTTGCAGGTGTCGGTGAATACCGAGGTAAGTTCTTTGCCGCCGGCGAAGGCGAAAGATGTGCGAGCGAGGGGGAAGATCGCTCGTGAAAAGCCTCTGGGCGCAGGGCAACCGGAGCTGAGATAGCTGTGGCGTTTGCCGCGGTGGGAATAGCGGCGTGAGAGGGTCATCTCAAGGCCGGTGAGCCGTCCCCAGGCATCCATCGCCTTGGGAAGGGGGGCGTTGAGGGCGGTGCCGTAGGTGCCCTTGCCCAGTCTCTGGATCTTGAAGACGATCACGAAGGATGTGGCGAAGGGCTTCGGTGAGTAAATGTGGCCGTAGAGGACGGGCTTGCGGCCTCTACGGCTGTTGAAGACCAGGAGGCGCCCTCTAGTCGGGTAGGGCTCCTGTCCCGCCAGGGTGATGTTGGCGGTGAAGGAGCCCTTGCCCACCAGGGAGGAGCGGCACTGGGAGAGGGCGCGGGAGCTCGAGCCCGGCTGGATTCGGCTGAACCTGCAGGTCGGCAGGCCCTTGTAGTCGAGCTTCCCGTTTCGGTTCAGCTCGATCCGCAGCTTCTTCAGCTGCGGTGGCAGGCTCGCATCCGTGGTGGAGATTCTGCCGCCGACCGAAACCGCGATCGGAGCCACCTCGGTGCGGGGCAGCTTGCGCGGGGAGAGCTTGCCGCTGACGTTTACTCGCAGGTTTCCCTTCTGTGTGATCGTTGAGGCGCCCGCCGTCACCTCGTTTCCCGCTCGCCCGCGATCGGCACGGTGCCCGCGCCGCTTCTTCCCGCACTGACCGCGCAGAACCGAGCTGAAGCGTGCGCCAATATTGTTTTGTCCGAGGGCGCTGACGGTGGCCAGAGGCGGCGCATTGCAGATGTTGGAGGAGTTCTGAAGCAGGCCGTGGCGTCCGCCGAACAGCGTCATCGTGAAGCGGTCGATCGGCGCGTCAGGAAGGTTGTCGAAGAAGGTGAGGATGCCGCCGTGCTTTCCGGGGCCGATCCGCCCTTCGACCACTATTCGCACCGCGCCGGAGCGCAGGTCGGCGACGAGGTCGGGAAGTTTGTTTTGTGAAGAGCGCAGGTAGACGTTTCCGCGCAGCGGCTCGTCGAAGAGCAGCGTTTCGGCGACGGCCCTGCCGTAGATGGAGCGCTGCGGACATCTCTCGGCGGCGAACTGCCCGCGGGTGCAGACGGTGCGAATGTGGTTCTGGGCGAGAAAGAGAGCGTGCGGCATCTCCACCGCGATCCGCTTTAGATTGGAGTCCTCTGCCCCACGAGAGACAAACGTCGCCCGCAGCGAGGGATAGGAGCCGCGTCGGGCGCCCCCGCGCAGGCGAAGGCCAAGTCTCGGTCTGAAGTCGAGCGTCAAGCAGTTGAGCAGCTGGAAGTGCTTGGAGACAGTCGCGGTGGAGTCGTCAACCGCCGTCGCGAAGCTGGCGCCCGACCCGGTCAGGGTGGAGACCAGCGCTGAGGGTTCGCAGCTGGAGGGATTGTGGGTGAACTGGAAGCGATCCATGTACACGCGCACGTCGCGCAGATGCAGGGGGATGCCGTCGATGATGTGGGGGATCGGATCCGAAGCGGTGGAGTCGATCTCCAGTTGGGCGGTGCGCTGATCGACGTCAAATGCGGAGCGGATCACGATCGTGCCGAGATCGAAGGGGCCGACAGTGGCGGCGTTGATCGTCACCAGCGAGAGCGGCGACCCACCATGGGGACCGGCAAGATAGATCCGTCCTGGCGCATATGTAAGCGCCGAGCCGACCCCGTAGCCGGTGTCGGTACGACCGACCTGGCTCGCGGCCGGACAGGAGGGGTCGGCGATCTCGTCGAAGCCGAGGCGATGACGCGCCGCTTCAACCGCCGCCTCGGGACAGAACGGGATCCCCGCCAGTTTGCCGGTGATTCCCTTCGGGAGGATCAACGAATAGGAGGTGATCTCCTGCTCGGTGTCCTCGCGACTGAGGTGGACGAAGTACGGGGTATAAGAGCCGACGTTGGAGTTGACCCCTCCCGCGACTGCCCCGGGGGCGAACGGTGGCGTCGAGCCATCCGGACAGGGCCCGGCGTCGATCCCCGAGTCGATCGGCGAATCGGTCGAAGACACGTCGGTTCTGCCCCCCGAGGAAGGCATCATCGCGATCTGAGTGATCGCCGCCCCGCAGCGCGGTGGGCTGATCAGCGGCGCCCGCTGACCGGAGCGGAAGCTGACCTCGAGGTCTGTGTAGGGGAGCTGGGGCAGACCGTCGAAGGTGGCGGTGATAGTGCCCTCGCCGAGGTCGGGGGCAAGCTCGCCGGGGACGCGAATCAGCAAGCCGCGGTCGGCGGACTTGGCAATGAGGTAGACCGCCAGCAGCGAGTCGAAGGGGTTCTCCGCACCGGAGGCGCCGGTCGCGGGATGGTTGGGCTGGGCAAGGTAGATCGAGCCTCTGAGGATTCCCTGATAGAAGGGCACGCGAACGCTGAAGACACCGATCTTCGAACCATTGGGACAACCGGCGCCGGGCGGGTTGAAGGCGCTCTCGGTGGCGAGCTGGGCCGGCGTGCAGACGTCAAGGCCGGCGCCCAGGGAGGGGTTCAACGTCACCCCGTCGGGCAGCTGGACGACCGCCTTCTCGGCGTGGGAGCGGATACGCAAGCGGGGGTCGGCGAGCCCTGCGTCCTCGTTTCTGAGGCGGAAGACGAAGCCGCTGGAGGAGGACGCCTTTTTGGTGGAGAGAAGTCCCTCGGTGTGAAGGCTGATGGAATCGAAGCCGAGACTCGCGCAGCCGGCCATCGCCGCGGGAGAGCCGCCGGAGTCGCGGTTCAACACCTGCGCCGCGAACTCACCGGGCCCTTGCCAGGAAGTCACCCGCGCGGTGAAGGAGAGGGGCTCGCCGCACTCGGTCGGCAAGGTGAGGAAAGCGAGAGGCTGGTTCTGCAGAGGCTCCCCGACCGAGCACTTGGCCCAGGGGAAGGAGGGCTCAGCCTCGTTTAGGCAATCGCCGCGTTCGGTGTTGTGGGTTGCGTCCCAGGGGATGCCCCAAAGCGAGAGTCGCAGATCGTGAGCCTGCAGGGCATTGGGGACATCGATCGCCTGGAGGGTGAGGCCGAAGGCTTCCTTACCGCCGGCGCGCAGCTGAGCATCGAAGACCAGCGGTACCCCGAACGGCGAGGCGCCCAGTTGAAGGGCAGCCCCGTCAGCGGGCTCGAGGTTGAAGAGGCCGAAGCGCCGCGTTTCGCCGCCGCCAATGCCGGTCGTTACCTCGACCGTTCCGATCTGGGAGCGATCGTCGCAGCTCTCACCCGACTCGCTTGGCTCAAAGGGCGAGGAGCGGGGAGTGTCAAACGCGGCGTCGGAGCAGAGCAAGGGCGTCGCCGCGGGGTTCAAGAGCAACCCGGCAGGGAGGTCAATGCTCCAATCGCGAAGGTTCTCCTCCTCCCCGCCCTGGTCGAGGCCGACGGCGAAATCGAGCTGGTAAGGATGAGAGCCGGCGACGGTGGCCGCCTCTCCCCCATCGGCGTAGACGGCGGCATCGAAGCCGGCGGCTCCCGGCAAAAGACCGAAGGCATCGGCCGCAGTTGTAGCCCCGGCGCCGCTCTCCTCGGACCGCTCAGACACTCCGGCGGCGCCCGGGCTTTCCGTGGCGACCACGGAAGTCGAAAAGTCGAAGACGCTCGATGAGGCGCGGGCGCTCCTGGCGCCGCGATTGGCGCGGCGGCAGCGCTTCACTGCGCGGGCGGCGCGACGACTTTGCTTTGCGAGCCTCGCCGCGCGAGCCTGAAGGCGTTTGCCCTCGCCGGCACGGCGGGAGGCGTCCTTGGCACGACGACTGAGGCGAGCTAGCTTGCGCGCCTCACGCGCAAGGGGAGCGCAGTTACGAGGAGTGACACGGTAGCGAATGCGGGGGTTGCCCAGACCCTGAAGCAGGGTGGTGAGAGTGGGATCGATGGGCTCGGGCGGAAGGCTTTGGCAGTTGTCGCCCTCGCACGAAATCCCCGAGCCCGCGGAGGCAGGACCGCCGATCGACACAGTGGGAAAGAGCAAGTTGCCGCCGAGTGGCGTCGGGGGGATCGTCGGCGGCAGAGGGGTGATATTCGTCGCGGCGTCCGGCGGATAGGCGTAGATGCCGCCGTTGTGAGTATTGCCGGAGGTAACGTAGACACGGCCCTGGGTGGCTGTCGCCGAGTTGTCGACCGCAAGGCCGGTCGGAGCGCCGTGGACGATGTTGTATTTGAGGTGGCCCTTGTAGGCGCCGGCGGAGGCGAAGACGTGAACGATTCCCTGTGGCTGCTCGGTATGGGTAGGCTGCAGGTTGTCGACGACGTAAACGTCGCCGCTTCCTCGATCGACTGCGACCGAGGAGTCGCGCAGGGAGACGAACTCGCCGGCCGGAGTTGCCGAGCCATCGATCACATCCACCGGGTTATCGGCGTCGATCGCCGGGTCATAGACCTTGACCGTGTTGTCGGCGGCATCGGGAACGTAGACGCGCCCGAAGGCGGAAACCGCGACGTCGTAGCCATCGCCGAGAGTGCCGAGGCCGATCTGAAGCGGGTCGCCCCCATCGAGCAGCGGCGCGCCGGTGGAGTCGTAGACGGCAATGTGGTCGCGGTTGTCGACGTAGACGTTGCCGCTGGCCGTATCGACGTCGACGCCGGTCGAGTGCTCCGCGTCTCCGATCGGCGTGCCGGAGCCGTAGTCGGTCGGCGGAACCGACACGGGTGGGTAGACGGAGGGTGTGTAGCGCAGCACACCGCGGTGGTAGTTGTTGACGTAGAGGTCGCCACCTGAGTCGACCGCCAAGTGACAGGGGCCGGCGGTATTGGGACTGGCCTCCGCCAGCTGAGTTATGTAGGCAGTGGTGAAGTTGAAGACGTCAACGACGTCGTGATAGTGATCGGCGACGTAGAAGCGCCCATCCGAGTCCACCGTTAGCCCACAGGGACCATTGAAATAGCCGTTGGGCGGGGGAATGGGCGGCGGGGACGGAGGGAATGGCGACGGCGGTGGCGGTTTGGGAGAGAACACGAAGAGGGGATCGGTTGCCTGGGCGGGCGCGGCGGCGCCAAGCGCCAGCGCAGCCAGAGCGATAAGAGCGGCCCCAGCGCGGAAGCGGCGGCGGCGCTTCGTGACAGGGGCAGGGGCAGGGGGCATTGGGCGACCCCCCTCCACTACCTCGCCGCGCCGCGCAGCGTGCCCGCACTTTGCTTCGCTCCGCGCTTGTGACCGCGGCGCTTCCCCCCACGCCTTCTCTTCGGGCACTTGGCCACCATC
>DATMBX010000133.1:0-7679 GCA_035558955.1 Solirubrobacterales bacterium
CACGACGTCGGCAAGATCGCGGTACCGAAGGAGATCATCAACAAGAAGGGACCGCTCGACGACGATGAGTGGACGATCATGAAGCGACATACGATCGAAGGCGAGCGGATGTTGCAGCAGGTCGGAGGCGTCCTTGCCCAGGTCGGCAAGATCGTCCGCGCCTCCCACGAGGACTACGACGGCAGCGGCTACCCGGACGGGCTGGTCGGTGAGGAGATCCCGATCGAGGCCCGCATCGTCACCTGCTGCGATGCCTTCAGCGCGATGACTACGACCCGCTCCTACCGCAAGGCGATGCCGATCGAGAAGGCAATCGCCGAATTGCACTCCTGCGCCGGCACCCAGTTCGACCCCGAGGTGGCGCGGGTGCTCGCTTCGTTGATCTAGCCGTTAGGCGCGGATGCGCTCACCGGTCTCGCTCTGGGGAGGCCGCGGCTGGAGCCGCACCGGAGCGGCGGAGAGGGCTTGGATGCGGAGGTCGCTCCAGGTCAGGCCCTCGCGAACGAGGGCGGGGAGGCCGAGGGCGACGGCGGTGGCGATCTCTACCGCTTGGAGGATGACGCCGTAGGCGAGGGCATCGGCGGTACCGATGCCAAAGCCGGTGTGCAGAACGCTGATCACGGCGAGCTGGAAGACACCGATGTTGGACGGGGTCGCCGGCACGACCGCGGTGACGTTGACGGCGAAGAGAACCGCGGCGGCGGCGCCAATCCCCGCCTGTCCGTCGAGGTTGAGGGCGAACAACAGCGCCCAGCAGGCGGCAAGCTGGATCGCCCATGCGCCCAGCTGAGCGGCGGAGGCGGCGATGCCCCGCCGCGGATCGCGGAATACGGCCAGGCCGCGACGGACCTGGACCAGAGCGCCGCGCAGCGCGGCGCCGAGCCTGGCCAGCCGCCCGTTGCCCCCCCGACGCATCAGCGCCGGGGCCACCAGCACGACGACGAGCAGGATCAGCGGCACCAGGCTGAAGGCGAAGATCTTCTGGGTGCCGGAGTGGAAGAGAGGCGTGGTCGTGACGATGATCCCGCCGAGCATGAGCAGGGCGACGAGGTTGAGCATCGTCTGCGAAACCAGCGTGCCGAGCAGAACCGGGAACGTCTCCCGCATGCGGCCGGTGCGGCGCGCCAGCGTCATAGCTCGCGCAGGCTCGCCAAGGCGGGCCGGCAGCGTCGCCGACATCAGCACCCCGATCATCGTCGCCGAGATGACGTCACGGCGGCGGACCGAGCGGTTGGGCAGCGCGGCGCGCGCGATCCAGTACCAGGAGGCCGCACGAAAGAAGAGTGAAAGGGCCATCAGCGCGCAGGCGATCAGCACCCAGGTCGCGTCCGAGCGGACGATGCTGGAGACCACCTTGTCGACGCCGATCTTCTGCGCGGCCAGCGCGGTGAGCCCGAGCCCGAGCGCGCCGGCGACCCCGAGGCCGGCGCGGCGGGCGACGCGGCGACGCCTGCTGCCCCCCCGTGCCAGGGGCGGGTCGAGCGACGGCAGTCGCTGGGGAGGGCGGCGCGGCTTGCCGTCGGCGGGCTGCAATCCGCTCCAGCGCACGACCCGCTCGGCGACCCCGCGCGGCTCCGGCGCCTCGATCGCCTGCTCGTACACCTCCGTTACCTGGTCGGCAATCCGCGGCCAGGCGTAGCGCTGGGCGCTCTGCCGAGCCGCGGCGCCCATCGCCGCCAGCCGCTCGGGCTCATGGTGGGCGCGTTGCAGCTCCTCGGCGAGGCGCTGCGGATCGGCCGGCGGCACCAGCACCCCGTCCACCCCGTCGGTGACGACGTCGCTGTAGCCGGCGATCGCGGAGGCGATCACGGGAGTGCCGGCGGCGAACGCCTCGGTCAGGACCATGCCGAAGCTCTCGCCGGAGAGAGACGGGGCGCAGAGCACGTCGGCCTCGTGCAGCGAGCGCCACAGCGTCTCCCCCGAAACCCGGCCGTGGATGTCGATCCAGCGCATCGTCTCGGGGTCGGCGAGGTAGCGAAGGACGTCCTCGCGCTCGGCGCCGATCACGGTGAGGCGGCAGGGCACGTGCTCGGCCAGGGCGCCGAAGGCGGTGAGCAGGACCGGCAGCCCCTTGCGCTCTTCCGGCCGGCCCACGAACACGACCCGCAACTCTCCCGCCGTCGGCTTGGGCCCGGCGGGGGCGGCGTCGACGTCGACGCCGTTGGGAACGATCTCGTAGTGGCCGCCGAACCAGCGCCGCCCCGTCCAGGCGGCCGCCTCGGAGACGGCGATCCGCGCCGAAAGCCGGTTGAAGACACGGCGGGCGCCGAGCAGCGAGGCGATGTGATTGGGGACCGCCTTGGTCGAGTAGGCGTGAAAGGTGCCGACCACCGGAGTGCGGGCGCCGAGCGTCGCGTTCCAGCCGACCAACGGCACCACCGGCTCATGGACGTGAATCACGTCGAAACCGTCACGCAGCTCGCGACGGGGGGCGAGCACGCCTCCCGCGACGAAGGGAGAGAGATTGGACACGGCCCCGTTGGAGGAAACGCCGACCGAGCGCCCCAGGGGAACGAAGTAGTCGGGGATCTCGCGCGACTCCGCGGCCGCCCTGTGCAGGACGCGGCTGACCCGGTCGGGGGGGTCGAAGGGGGCGAGCACGCGCACGTGATGACCGCGACCGAGAAACTCCTCGGCGAGCGCCTCCACGTGCCGGTTCACGCCTCCCTGGTAGCTCCAGGAATATGGCGAGACAAGGGCGATCCGCACGAGCGACTAAGGGTAACGGCCGGGCTGGTCATCGGCCTCCGCCCAGGCAAAGGCCAAGAACACGAGGAGATAGGCCGCGCCGATCTCCAGCAGCAGCGCGCCCGAGTCGTTGGCGATCGTTCCCATCAACGTGGCGGCGAGCGCGCCGGAAAGCCCCGCGCGCATCGCCGGGACGCCACGCAGCCAGGCGGCGATTCGGTCCCGCCGCAGCCAGGCGACGACCGCGCTCACGATGACGACGGGAAGGCCGGGGATCAGCAGCGGGCGACCGAAGCTCTCCCCCGCCTCGCGCAGGCGGTGGCCGAAGACGGCAAGCACGTCGCCGCCGCTGTCGGCCTGCAGGACCTCCTTGGTCAAGTGGGCGTCGGAGCCGGTCAAGAGGTCAGCCGCGGCAAGCAGTGCCAGGGCGGGCAGAGGCACGAAAAAAGCAAGTAGGGCAAGGCGGGGTCGCTCCACCAAGAGCGCGGCGGCGACGGCCGCGCCGAGCGGCAGCGTGATCGCCGCGCCGACGTCGGCCCCGTAGCGCCCGTAGGCGAACACGAAGGCCAGCACCGCGGCGACAACGAGGAAGGCCGCCGGACCGCGCATCCGACGTACCCGACATTGACCACACCCTGGTGTGGTCAATGTCGGGTACGTCAAGAGGGCGGCGCCGGTTCCCACCAGAGCGAGAACGACGAGGATCGCCTCGAGCTCGTTGCCGATCCCGTAGAACCGGTGGCCCGCGGCGGGGTTCGGGCCGACCAGCGAGAGCTGGGTTAGCGGGGAACCAGCGATCACATCGACCGTGTAGGCGAGCACGGTCGCGGCGCAGGCGAATGCCAGCGCCGAGTAACCGCCCAGGGCAGTGAGGGTGAGCCCGGCGAGCACCGGCGCGCCGAGCATCAGCACCAGCCGCTCCGCCGCGACGCTCGACTCCAACGCCGCGGTAGCGAGCAGGACCAAGGGCAGGTAGACGAGTGAGAGGGCGAGGAGGCGGGCAGCCACGCGGCCGGTGCGGCCGGCGAGGGCGCCCGTACCTTCCACAGCCGCCGTCACTGCCAGCACCAGACCTAGCGCCCCAAGCCAGGCGAGCAGGCTGACTCCCACCACAGGCCCGCGCCGGTCGGCTATCTCGCCGAGGCGCTCGGGCGAGTCGATTAGAACCGAGCGCGCCGGGCCCTCGAAGCCGAGGCCGGAGAGACGAAGGGCGAGCAAGACCGCTATCGACACGGCGATCAACGCCGCCGGCGCTATCGTCAAGCCAATGGCCGACCGCACTTTCGCCAAGTTCACATTTTTCAAGGTTGACCCCGAGTGGCGCCGTCGGGATCCCGGGCTACGAGCCGCCGACAAGCAGGAGTTTCTCGCGGCCTGCGAGGACTTCGCCCTCGACCGCTCGCTACGGGCCTACTCAACCATAGGCACGCGCGGCGACGTCGACTTGGTCCTGCTCACCCAGAGCCCCAACCTCGACGACCTGCACACCTTCCATGTCGTACTTGGCCAAAGCGGCTTGGCCAAATGGGCGGATACGCCGTACTCCTACCTCTCGATGACCAAACGCTCCCCCTACTCGGAGGAGGCGGCTCGGCCGGAGATCTGCGTGTCGGAGCGCAGATACCTGTTCCTCTATCCGATGGTCAAGCAGCGCCGTTGGTACGGGCTGCCGGCGGAGGAGCGCGGGCGAATCATGAGAAGCCACATCGAGGTCGGCCGCCGCCACCCGGAGATCACGATCAACACCACCTACTCATTCGGGCTCGACGACCAGGAGTTCGTCGTCGCCTTCGAGGGCGACGACCCGGGAGAGTTCCTCGACCTGGTCAACGAGCTGCGCCCGACCGAGTCGAGCGAGTACACCGAACGGGAGACGCCGATCTTCACCTGCATAGCGATGTCCACGCGCAGGGCGCTGGACGCCCTCGACGGCGCCCCCAGCCTCGCCGCCGTGCCATAGGCATCGCGTTCCCTATCCTTCCGCGTTCCAATGACCCAGATCGGAACCCCTGAGAATCCCCTTCGCGTCGCCATCGTCGGCGCCGGCCCCTCCGGCTTCTACGCCGCCGAGCACATCCTCAAGGACGAGGCTACGCACGCCCAGGTCGACCTCTTCGACCGCCTCCCCACCCCCTACGGGCTGGTCCGCGGCGGCGTCGCGCCCGACCATCCCAAGATCAAGTCGGTGATCCGCGTCTATGAGAGAACGGCGGCGCGGGAGGGTTTCCGCTTCTTCGGCAATGTCAAGATCAGCCACGACATCGAGGTCGAGGATCTCGAGCGGCTCTACCACGCGATCGTCTTCACGGTCGGCTGCGAGACCGACCGCCAGCTCGGCATCCCGGGCGAGGACCTTCCCGGCAGCCATGCGGCCACCGCTTTCGTCGGTTGGTACAACGCTCACCCCGACTACGCCGCGGAGGAGTTCGACCTCTCCTGCGAGCGAGCGGTGGTGATCGGCAACGGCAACGTGGCGATGGACGTCGCCCGGATGCTGGCCCTGACCGACCACGAGCTGCGCCAGACCGACACCGCCGATCACGCAATCGAGGTGCTCGATCGCAAGGGCATCCGCGAGATCGTCGTGCTCGGCCGCCGCGGGCCGGCGCAGGCCGCCTTCACCAACCCGGAGATCAAAGAGCTGGGCGAGATGGAGGACGCAGACGTGATCGTCGACCCGGCCGAGGTCGAGCTGGACGAGGCGAGCGTCGCCTATCTCGAGTCCGACGAGGCCGACAAGACGACCCGGGTCAACGTCGAGACCCTGCGCGAGTTCTCCCAGCGCCGGCCGACCGGCAAGAGACAGCGGATCGTCCTGCGCTTCCTCGCCTCCCCGGTCGAGATCCAGGGAGACGGCAAGGTCGAGAAGATCGTGATCGGCCGCAACGAGCTGGTCGAGGAGGGTGGCACGCTGCGCGCCAGGGATACCGGCGAGCGCGAGGAGCTGGAGTGTGGCCTTGTGCTGCGCTCGGTCGGCTACACCGGCGTCCCGATCGAGGGCGTCCCCTTCGACGAGAAGCGTGGCCTGATCCTCAACGAGGGCGGCCGGGTGCTCGACTCCCACGACTCCGGCCACAAGGTCGGCCACTACACGGCCGGGTGGATCAAGCGCGGCCCCTCCGGCGTGATCGGCACCAACAAGAAAGACGCGCTGGAGACGGTCCAGCACCTGCTCGCCGACGTCGAGTCCCAGACCCTGCTCAACCCCGAGAACCCAGAGCCCTCCGCGGTCGAGGATCTGCTCGCCGAGCGCGACGTCCGCTACATCACCTTCGAGGACTGGCAGGCGATCGACCAGGCCGAGGTCGGCCGCGGCGAGCCCCACGGCCGCCCACGGGTCAAGTTCGTCCAGGTCGAAGAGATGCTCGAGCACACCGG
Source organism: Solirubrobacterales bacterium (assembly GCA_035558955.1). Taxonomy (GTDB): domain Bacteria; phylum Actinomycetota; class Thermoleophilia; order Solirubrobacterales; family 70-9; genus DASVDE01. The sequence goes on from DATMBX010000133.1 coordinate 6,067, forward strand.
CGCCCTCGGGACCGCCGAGCGCTGATGGCCGCCGATTTGGCGGAGCTGAAGGGGATGATCGAGGCAGCGCTCCCGGGCGCCACGGTCGAGGTGATCGACGAGACCGGCGCCGGCGACCACCTCCGGGCGACGGTGTCGGCGCCTCAGTTCGAAGGCCTCTCCAGGATCGATCAGCACCGCCTGGTCAAGGCCGCGGTCAAAAGGCGATTCGACGACGGCACCATCCACGCCCTCAGCGTCAAGACCGACGTTCCGGGATAGCTAGTCTGTGCCGATGGCCGATGCCGAGCTGAAATCAAAGGTCGAGGAGCTGATCGCCGCCAACCCCGTGTTGCTCTTCATGAAAGGCACGCCGGAGATGCCGCGTTGCGGCTTCTCGATGCGGGTGGTGCAGGTGCTCGATGCCTTGAACGTCGAGTACGGCGCGATCGACGTCCTCCCCGCGCTGCAGCCGCTGCGCGAAGTGACCGCCGAGATCTCCGACTGGCAAACCTTCCCTCAGCTCTACGTCAACGGCGAGTTGATCGGCGGCGCCGACATAGTCGAGGAGATGTTCGAGTCGGGCGAGCTCGCCGAGGCGCTCGGGGTCGAACAGCCGGAGACGGCACAGGTCCCGAGCGACGCGCCGGCCCAGTCGCCGCCCCTCCAGATCGAGTAGCAACTTTTAAGTAGGTTTCACCGCTCTTCCGCGTGGGTAGCCGTGTTCTAGGCCTATGGGAATGCGCAGGGGACTGACATCGGCACTGGCGCTGGGCGCCGCGATGGCTGTGGCGACGGCCGGGATCGCTGTCGCCGAGAAGCCGACGGTGGTGCGGGCCGGCAACCTGATCCTCAAGATCAACGGCGGGGTCTCGCCGAAGAAGCTTCCGAAGAACAGAATGGCCCCGATCGCGCTGCGCGCCTCCGGGAACATCTCCACGATCAACGGCTCCCAACCGCCGGTCGCAAAGACGGTGACGGTCGACTTCGACAAGCAGGGCGCGATCAACGCGAAGGGCCTGGCGAGCTGCACCGCCGGCAGACTGCAGGCGCGGCCCACCGGAGCGGCGAAAGCGGCCTGCCGAAAGGCGATAGTCGGCTCCGGGACCACAACGGTGCGGGTTGCCTTCCCCGACTCGACTCCGTTCAACGCGACCGGGCCGCTGGTCTTCTTCAACGGCGGCGTCAAGGGCGGGACGACGACGGTCTTGATCCATGCCTACGTCAGCGTGCCGACGCCGACCGCGATCGTCACCTCGGTCAAGGTCAAGAAGATCCGCAAGGGTCGCTACGGGACCCGCGCCACCGCCACGATCCCTGTCATCGCCGGTGGCAGCGGAGCCGTGACCGACTTCGCCTTCGTCGTCAAGCGGACGTTCAAGCGGGGCGGGAAGTCACAGGGCTACCTGCTGGCCCGCTGCGGCACCGGCATCCTCGCCGCCCATGGGACTGCCACCTTCAGCGACGGGTCGCGGCTCGCGGGGACCGTGGTGCGGCGCTGCAAAGCGCGCTGAGCGAATCGCTCAGACGGGGGCTGTCTCGGCGGCGTCCTCTTTCACTTGGAAAGAGGAGCCACAGCCGCAAGCGGCGACGACGTTCGGGTTGTTGACCTGGAACCCGGCGCCCTGCAGGCC
>DATMBX010000134.1:0-5755 GCA_035558955.1 Solirubrobacterales bacterium
GACCGTTGAGGAGCGGACCCTGCCTCTCATCAAGCGGCGGGATGTTAGAGGTCTTACCCGGCGGAGGTTCCGCGACCCGGCGCGCGCTTCCGACGCCGGCCACGGGCTAGGCTCGGCGAGCCGATCGAACGTAAGGAGGCACAGATGCTGTCTTGGCTGGGCAAGAAGATGATCTCCCGCAACATGGCGAAGGCGCGCGAGGGGGACATCGGGCCGACGCTGAAAATGGATGCCGAGGATGTCAAGTTCCGCTTCCCCGGCGACAGCTCCTGGGGAGGCGAGTTCAACGGGAAAGCCGAGCTGGAGCCGTGGCTGCGGCGCTTCGCCGACGTCGGCATCCAGATCTTCCCCGACGAGGTGGTGCTCAAGGGGTTCCCCTGGAAGCAGACGGTCTGCATCCGCGGCTATGACTACCTCGACTCTCCCGAGGGCGAGCGGGTTTACGAGAACCGCTATGTCATTTGGGGCAGGCTCTCCTGGGGCCTGCTGCGCGAGTACGAGGTCTATGAGGACACGCAGAGAGCCAAGGCCCTCGACGAGTACCTCGCCAGAGTCGGGAAGCTCTGAGGCGCCAATTGCTGCGCCGCGCTCACCTCAACCTGGTCGACAGCTCGCGCTGGTTCTTCGGGCTCGACCCCGGCGCGGCGATCGAGGCCGGCGAGGGCTGGCTCTTCGGCGCGGGCAGCCCCGAGCACCCTGTCATCTCCAACGCCGCGTTTCGGACCGACGACAGCCTTGACGCCGGCGAGCTGATCGCCCGGGCCAAGGAGTTCTTCGGCGAGCGGGGGCGTGGCTTCAGCATCTGGGTGCGCGGCGGGCAACCCGAGGACGAGGACCTGATCGCCGCCGCGGAGGCGGCCGACCTTGCCGCGGTCTACGAGATGCCGGAGATGATTCTCGACTCGCCGCCGAAGAGAGAGCCGACGCCACAGGGCGTCGAGGTGCGGCGCCTGAGCACGGTCGCCGAAGCCACCGACTTCTTGAAGGTCGCGACGGCGTCCTACGCCGACATCGGCTTTCCGCCGGAGATCTTCGCCTCCTACACCGAGAACGCCGGCCTGCTCGCCCCCAACGCGGCGGTCTTCACCGCCTATCTCGACGACGAGCCCGTCGCGATAGCGGCAACGTTCGCCAGCCACAGGGTCGCCGGCATCTACTGGGTCGGCACGCTGAAGTCAGCGCGGGGAAGGGGCCTGGCCCGCAAGATGACGGCGATGGCAGTCGAGGCGGGCCTGGAACTGGGCGCCGACATCGCCTCGCTCCAGGCATCCCCGATGGGCAAGCCAATCTACGCCGCGATGGGCTTCGAGACCGTCTACGACTACCGGCTGCTGATGTCGCCGCCTCCTTGAGGGTCAAGTCTGACCTCTACGGAGAGAGCCGGAAAGGCGGATAGCGATCCGTCACAAGAGCGGTGGCATAGCCGACCACCCGGTTTTGCCAGCGATAGACGCCCTCGACGAATCTGAAGGCGCCTCTTGGGTATCGCCCGGTGAAGAGAATTGCGAACCAGGCGAAAGCAACGACGAAGAAGGAGGCGATGTACAGGAAGAGGAGCACTATGTAGTGCGGAATCGCCAGCAGCCACTTGATGATCGGCATTCCCCGATTGAGGTCGTTTTCGACATCCGGATAGAGGAGATCAAGGTGAACCGATTGCTGCTCGTCGGTAGACGGGTAGCGATCGTCCATAAGTGCGAGGTAGATGCCGATGCGGTTGCCGAAGCGCAGGATCTCGAGGTTCCAGTCAAACCACCAGCGCGGGTACTTCTGGCGGAAGAGAATCATTAGAAGCACCGGCAGAGTTACCAGGCCAAGCGCTCCCCCCGCCCAGTAGCTGACATCGGCAATTCCGGGACCTGTCAAGTCGCCACCCACGAGCAGCAGGGAGACAATCCCAATCGGTATCGCCATGAATATGCGGAAAAAGGTCGTCAGGCGATTCAGCTTCCGGTCCGGGTAATCGACCGAGAAGGTGACTGGGTAATCCGACGGTTCCACGTTGCCTCCTTGTTGGACTGAGGCAATCGTTTCTTACCCGCCGGCGGCAATCGAAGCCGCCTCTGAAATCCCGGCCAGGCGCGAAACGAGCGCCTGGCCGGGATCCGTGAACCGTCTAGCAGCTGTTTTAGCTGTCGTCGCTGGGGTTGTGGGTCTGGTCGACCAACCGGCTGGCGTCGAAGGGCTGGTCGCCGGGGTCTTGGCGCGGCAGGCGGGCCTTGACCAGGACCCGGTCGCCGATCTGGACGTCGTCCAGGTTCTTCTCGCCGTCCTGATTGAAGTCGGCGACGACGATCCGGGCGTCGGTGAGATCGAACGCCACTGTCTGGCCGACGTAGCCGCCCTTGCGGACACGTGAGTTGCCCTGTTTCACGTCCACTGAGCTATTGCCGGCGTAGGTGCCCTTGAAGACATAGGCGACGTTCTGAGCTTTCGAGTCGCCTTTGCCTTTGGCATGGCCTTCTTTGTGATGCGCGATCGCCGCCGCGGGCAATGCCAGCGCGGCAATGGCGAGAACGGCAATGAGATTCCTTCGCAACATGGTTTTCGCTTCCCCCTTTTGGCGTGTGTGAACAACAACTTAGGCTTCTAAACGGCACGAACCGGCATTTCGTCAGGCCGCTTGGACGAAAAGGCGCAGGATTACCCAAAAAATCAGGTGACGGGGTCGCCGTTTGGCTTGACCACCAGCCAGAGGCCGCCGAACTCGGCTACGTCCTGGCAGAGAATGACGCCGGGGGAGTCGTCGACGTAGTAGTAGAGGGGGTGCCCCCTGTAGGTCACATGGAGCTTGCCGTTGTTGCGCTTGGTCGTGCCGAGGAGGGAGGCCTTGGCGGCACCGCGCGCCTGTGGCTTGCCCTTGGTGATGACCGGCGGCCAGACCTGGGCGCAGGCGCCGTAGCAGCGGCTCTTCTTTTCTTTCTCCTTGTCGAAGAGGTAAAAAGCCTCGCCCTTCCCATCGGCGATCACGCGACCGTAGTCGGAGTCGACCACCTTGACGAGCTTGCCCGGCGGCGCCGAGCGATTGGCGACGACGACGGCGTTGCCGGTGGGGTCGGCGCTCTTCGTTGACGCGTTCTCCGCCCCGCCGGAGGGAGCCGCCCCGGTGCCGGCGCTCCCGTCGCCATCGCCGTTCCCACAGCCCACCGCCGTCATTGCCCCCGCGGCGGCTATTGCCAAGATCGCCAGTCGCGTCACCGCGTCTTCCTTCCGTCGACCCTTCGAAGGTTAAGCGAGTATCCACCACTTCAGCGCGTTGATCCGTCCGACTGGCCAATCAACCAGGGCATGGCCGTTCCATATAGCCTCCCGGGCCGACTTTTCACGAACCTAGAAGGAGAGCGCATAGAGATGGGACTTCTCGAAGGAAAAGCCGCGATCGTCACCGGGTCGGCGCGGGGAATCGGCCGGGCGACCGCCGAGCTGTTCGCCAGTGAGGGCGCCAAGGTGCTGATCAACGACCTCGACGCCGATGTCGCGCAGCAAACGGCGGGCGAGATCGACGGCGAGACCGCTGTCTACGCCGGCGATCTGACCAAGGAGGGCGCCGCCGATGAGCTCGTCGCCGCCGGGGTCGATGCCTTCGGAGCGATCGATATCGTCGTCAACAACGCCGGCTACACCTGGGACGGAGTCGCTCACCGGATGACCGACGAGCAGTTCCAGGCCATGCTGGACATCCACACGGTTGTCCCCTTCCGCGTCGCCCGGGCGCTCGCCCCACACTGGCGAGAGGCGGCAAAGGCAGAGCGCAACGAAGGCCAAGAGGTCTTCCGCAAGCTGATCAACATCTCCTCCACCTCGGGGACGATGGGCAACGCCGGTCAGGTCAACTACTCGGCTGCCAAGATGGCGGTTGTCGGCATGACCAAAACCCTCGCCAAGGAGTGGGGCCAGTTCAAGATCAACGTCAACGCCGTCGCCTTCGGCTTCGTCGAGACGCGTCTGACCGCGGCCAAGGAGGCCGGTGAGGAGATGACCTCGCCGACTGGCGAGAAGATCGAGTTGGGCATCCCCGAGCAGATGCGGGCGATGGCCTCGGCGATCATCCCGCTCGGCCGCCCCGCCACTCCGGAGGAGGCCTCCGGCCCGGTCCTGTTCCTGGCCTCGCCTCTTTCCAACTACATGCAGGGCCAGACCCTGAATGTGACCGGAGGGATGTTCGGGGGGATGTACACCTGAGCTCCCCGGCGACAGATGGCAGGCCGGCTCCCCGCTACCTCGACGTAGCGGACAGGATCTGGCCTGCCACGCGCCGCTTCATGGGCATCCACACCTTCCTCTACCGACACTCGGGAGGGCGGATCGGCCACACCATCCCCGGGGTGCCGGGCAAGATGCTGCTGCTCGATCACGTCGGGGCGAAAAGCGGGACGAAGCGCACCTCCCCCCTGCTTTACATCGAGGACGGGAACGACGTCGTCATCGTCGCCTCCAAAGGCGGCTTCCCCAAGCACCCGGCCTGGTACCACAACCTGGTGGCCAACCCGGACACGACAGTGCAGATCGGCGGCGAGAAGCGAGCGGTCCACGCCCGCGTCGCCGGCCCGGAGGAGCGCGAGCGCCTCTGGCCGATGGCGGTCAAGGCCTACCGCGGCTACGAGGACTACGCGGCGCGCAGCAAAGGCCGCGAGATCCCGCTGGTCATCCTCGAGCCGCGCTAACGCCGCTCTTCGGCTACCGGGGCGCCGCTTTCGGTGGTGATCGCCTCGGGCGGCCAGGGGCCGGCCCAGTTGTCGCGGGCGCCGTCGATCGTGATCGTCGTCCCGGAATAGAAGTCGCCCGCCGGAGAGGCCAGGTAGGCGACCAGCCAGGCCATCTCCTCGGGCTGGCCCGCGCGACCGATCGGGATCGAACGCTCCAGGTTGTCGACGACCACTCTCGGATACTTGGTCAGCAGCGTTTCGGTCGCGAACTGGCCGGCGGCGAGAGCGCAGGTCTTGATCCCGAAGCGCGCCCATTCCACCGCAAGCGTCCGCATCATGTTCTCGACCGCGGCGCGCGCCGCCCCCGAGTGGACCATTCCCGGCATCCCGTTGTGGGGAGAGAGGGTGACGCTCAGCACCTTGCCGCCGCCCTGGGGAATGAAGGCCTTGGTCGCCGCCGCGTGGGTCATCAGCCAGGTGCCTTCCACGTTCAGCTCGATCACCGTGCGGAAGCCTTTCGGTGTGATCGACTCGGCCGGAGCGAGGAACTGCCCGCCGGCGTTGTTGACGAGGACGTCGAGCCGATCGTGGCGCTTCAACACGCCGTCGAAGAAACTGTCGACCGCCTCTTCGTCGCGGATGTCCAGCGTCTGATGCTCGAAAGCGCCGGGCATGCCGCCGGCCAGCGCCGCGGTCTCCGACAGCGGCTCCTCGCGCCGTCCGCAGCCGATCACGGTCGCGCCGAGCCGCGCCAGCTCCAGGGCCGTCTCCCGCCCCAGGCCGCTGCCGGCGCCGGAGACGACGCACACCTGCCCATCCAGCAGGCCATCCCGAAATACGCGCGAATGCGAGCTTTCAGCCATCCCCGGGCAGCCTATAGACGCCCGCTTCGACGTAATGTGGCCGGCGTGAAGGTGAAAGTAGAGCCGAAGCCTCTACACGAGGCGCTCGCCGGCGGGACGCCGGGGGCGACTGTCACGGTCGAGCCGATAGTCGCCGGTCACACGACCTGGGCACGCTCGACCATGGAGTGGCCCGGCGGCCGCTTCAAAGGCCTGCGCCTGGCGTGGGCCAGGCTCAACGGCAAGCCGCCGTTCACCGTCCCCTGT
>DATMBX010000135.1:0-17840 GCA_035558955.1 Solirubrobacterales bacterium
CCCGGCCTCCCCCGCCGGCCGGATCGTCATCCAGGGCGCCGATTCGGGCTCCACACTGAGGCTGTTTGTCAGCGGCCAGAGGATCGTCGTGCGCGGCTACATGGCTCCCGGCCGCCCAACCGGCTGTCGTTTCAAGCGGAAGCGGTTGAAGGCCGTCTGCCCGCTCCGAGGGGTTGCCTCGATCGAGGTGAACATGGGTCCGTCGGGTGACATGGTCATGGTGCGCGACCGGCTGCCGATCCCGCTCACCGCCTATCTGGGAGCAGGGTCGGACAAGTTCATCGGCAACGGCGAGCGGGACACCTGCTACCCGCAGGGAGCCAGGCGCAACCGCTGCGTCGGCGGCGGCGGCAACGACATCTGCATCACCGGCCCGAGGAACAGCGACTGCGTCGGTGGTTCCGGCAACGACTTCTGCCGGCACAGGACCGGCAGCGATGGCTGCTGGGGTGGGCCCGGCCGGGACACCTGCGTGATGGGGCCCGGCCAGGACGGCTGCCACGGCGGTCCCGGTAACGATCGACTCTACGGCGGCTCGAGCCCCGATCAGCTCTACGGCGGCCGCGGCTTCGACATCTGCGACGGCGGCCACGGCTGGGGCCGCTCCCACACCTGCGAGGCCGGCCCGCGCCGCTGACAGTTGCGACCCGCGCTTCAAGCGGAACCTAGCGATCCCGGCTGCCACCGGTCGCGATCGCGGCTAGATCAGACGGACGTAACAGGGCGACGAGCGTGCTGTCATCGACGATCGCCAGTCCGCCCTTGCGCAGCTTCACGTTGGCGCCGGTGAGGCGCCCAACTTCGCCTGAGAAGTCCGGCTCGTGGCCCACCAGGAGGGTGTTGCCACGGCCTGCGGTAAGGGCGAGCGAATCGAACGGCCCACCGCGCAGCTCCTCGACGACCTCCGGCTCGATTCCGCGTGAGCTGCAGGCGATCCGCGCGGTATCGGCAGCCCGCACCTTTGGACTTGTCAGGCACGCGTCGATCTCGACGACGAGCGCCGCCAGTGCTCGCCCAGCCGCTTTCGCCTGCTGCTCACCCTTCGCCGTCAGCCGCCGGGCTGCATCGTCGCCGCTGCCATCCTCCGCATCGCCGTGCCGCAGCAGGTAGATCACTCCCCGATCGTAGGGTCCCTGTCATCCGGTTGCGCTTCGCATTCCCGATCACGTTCGATCGGGCGCAGGAGGGGCTCAAGCCACTCCTGCGGGACGAAGCCCGCCGGAATTCCCGTCGGGTAGTCAGGCATCAGTTCGGTGGCGAAGCGCGCCGCCTTGCGGCTCTCCATCGCCGGCGCCAGATCCTCGAAAGTCATCAGCAGTCGGACCGAGGTTCCGATCTGGAAGTCAGCGGCGTTGCGCTGCCTGTCGCCGATCGTTCCCTCGTCGAGCAGCTTCTCGACGTGGTCGAGCAGGGCGGGCAGCATTCCTGCCGTCCTCCTCACGCCCTCGGTGTCGTTGGCCCCGACCTTGTGCGCGAAGTACCAGGCCACTGGCCAGCCGGCCGAGCCGATCAGGCGCGGCGCCGGCACGCCGGCCTCACGGGCCAGCTTGGTGCGCAGCTCCGGCCGGCGGACGTTGATCCAGCCGCCCAGCCGCCGCGGAGCCAGTTGCAGAATTTGGTCGCCCCAACGCTCAGCCTCCTCGACTCGGATCCGCTTCTGCGGGTCCGCGGGAAACAGTGGCGGCTCCGGTTGCGCCTCCTCGAGCGCGCGAGCGATCGCGCGCGAGCCCTGGACCCGGCGCCCGTCCAGCCTCAGGGCGGGCACCGTGCCGCGGCGGAAGCCAAGCGGCCGCAGCAAAGCGGCGTGGGTGCCCGGCACCAGATTGACCACCTTGTGCTCGATTCCCTTGTGCTCCAGCATCAAGCGCGCGGCGTGTGCGGAGTGCGAGGTATGCACTGCGTAGAGCGTCGCTGACACGGGCGACTCCCTACAGCCCCATCAGCTTGCCGAGGATCTCCTTCATTACCTCGTCGGTGCCGCCGCCGATTGGGCCTAGGCGGGCGTCGCGGACTGCTCGCTCTATACCGTACTCGCGCATGTAGCCGTAGCCGCCATGGATCTGTAGTGATTCGTCGGCTATCTCGAGGACGGCGCGTTGAGTGACCAGCTTCGCCATGGTCACCTCTCTGATGCAGTCCTGTCTCTCGTGGAAGAGGCGCAGGGCGTTGTAGGTGATGGCTCGGGCGGCTTCGGCCTGGGTCGCCATCTCGGCGACCTTGTGGCGGATGACCTGGAAGTTGCCGATGGGGCGACCGAAGGCTCTGCGCTCTCTGGCGTACTCGACGGTGCGCTCGATCAGGCGTTGCATCGCGCCAACGGCGCCGATCGCCATCAGCAGCCGCTCCCAGGCGAAGTTGGCCATGATCAGGTGGAAGCCCTTGTTCTCCTCGCCGAGCAGGTTCTCGGCCGGCACCTCGACGTCGGTGAACGCCAGCTCGCCCGTATCGGAGGAGTGCCAGCCCATCTTTTCCAGCTTCTGCGCCACTTCGTAGCCGGGCATCTCTCTCTCCAACACGAGGAAGGAGATGCCGCCATGGCCGCCCTCCTGCGTCGTCTTCACCGCGCAGACGAGGAAGTCGGCGCGGACGCCGTTGGTGATGAAGGTCTTGGAGCCGTTGACGAGGTAGCCGCCGTCGATCTTTCTGGCGAAGGTGGAGATGCCGGCCACGTCGGAGCCGGCGCCCGGCTCGGTGATCCCCAGCGCGCCGATCTTCTCGCCCGCGATCCCGGGTACCACCCAGCGCTGTTTCTGCTCCTCGGTGCCGAAGTTGAAGATCGGCGGCATCGCGATCGAAGTGTGGGCGTTGAGCCCGGCGGCGACTCCGCCGGAGCCGCCGCTGCGGGCCAGCTCCTCGACCCAGATCGCATCGTGCAGGTGCGTCCCGCCCTGGCCGCCGTACTCCTCGGGGAACTTCAGCCCGAGGAAGCCCAGATCGGCACAGCGCCCGTACAGCCCCCGCGGGAACTCGCGCGCCGCCTCCCACTCGTCGACGTTCGGCGCGATCTCCTTCTTTACGAAGCGCTCGACGGTCTCCCGCAGCTCCTCGTGCTCCTCGCCAAAGGGTGGGAGGGTGGCGCGGGCCCCGCTGTCCTTGATGACGGTCAGCGGCTCAGATGCCGTAGCTGCGCCCGATCACCTCGAGCATGATCTCGTCGGTGCCGGCGCCGATCCGGTTGAGGCGGACGTCGCGGTAGGCGCGCTCGATCTCGTACTCCTTCATGTAGCCGTAGCCGCCGTGGATCTGGATGCACTCGTCGGCCACCTCGCAGGCGATGCGGGAGGTGTAGAGCTTGCACTGGGAGATCTCGCGGACCGGATACTCGCCGTTGGCGTAACGCCAAGCGGTCGCGTAGGTGAACTGACGGGCGGCCTCGATCTTGGTCGCCATCTCGGCGAACTTGTGGCGGATCACCTGGAAGTTGCCGATCGAGCGGCCGAAGGCCTTGCGGTCTCTGGCGTACTCGAGGGTGCGCTCGAACATCCGCTGCGCCCCCGCGACGGCGCCGGCGCAGGCGACCATCCGCTCGCTCTGCAGCTCCCAAGCGATGTGGTAGAAGCCTTTGCCTTCCTCGCCGAGCAAGTTCTCGACCGGGACGCGGACGTCTTCGAAGGTCAGCTCCGCCGTGTCGGAGGCGTGCATACCCATCTTCTCCAGCTTGCGCGACACGCTGAAGCCGGGAACCGTCTCCCCGTTCTCGTCGCGCAGGTCGACGACCAGCAGGCTGATCCCGTCGTGCGCTCTGGAGGGGTCGGTCTTGACGACGAGGACGATGAAGTCGGCGCGGGCGCCGTTGGTGATGAACATCTTCGAGCCGTTGACGACGAACTCGTCGCCATCGCGGATCGCGGAGGTGCGGATGTTCGCCACATCGGAGCCGACTTCGGGCTCGGTGATGCCGAGGCAGCCGATTTTGTCCCCCGCGATCGCCGGCGGCATGTAGCGCTGTTTCAGCTCTTCGCTGCCGAGCAGCTCGATCGGCGGCAGCACCATGTCGGTGTGGACGACGAAGCCCATGTTTAGCCCGCCGGAGCCGGAGTAGCTCATGCACTCGGCGCGGACCAGCGAGTAGTAGTAGTCGCCGCCCTGTCCGCCGTACTCCTCCGGGAAGCAGAGGCCGAGGAAGCCGAGATCGCCGGCTCGCTTCAGCACCTCGCTCGGCCAGGTCGTCTCCTCCCACTCGTTGCGATGGGGCCACAGCTCCTTCTTGACCCAGGCCTGCATCGACTCGCGCAGGTCCTCGTGCTCCTGCGTGAAGATCATGTGCTTGCGCTCGGCAGCATGGTCCGGCTTGATGACGCTGGAGCCGTTGGTCGTCGCGGTTGCCACTGTGTCTCTCCTCTTTCGCAGTTCCCGGAAGCGTTGCGGACAGTAGCACTTCCTACTTTCGATGGAGTCGGCTATGGTGCCTGGCCGTGAGCGAGAGGAACTACGAGGTCGTCAAGTATGAGGTCGCCGAGGGCGTCGCCACGGTGACGCTGAACAACCCGGAGAAGCGCAACATGCTCTCTGGGCAGATGCTCCACGAGCTGGTCGATGCGATGAAGACGGCGCGCGACTCCGACGAGGTGCGTGCGGTCGTCCTCACCGGCGCCGGCGACAGAGTCTTCTGCGCGGGGGCCGACCTCGGCGGGTTCGCCGCCGACGCCCCGCTGGTCGCCAAACACTTCGCAACCGACCTCTTCCTCGAGTTCTTTCGGCTGATGCCGCGGCTGGGCAAGCCCTCGCTCTGCGCCGCCAATGGCCACGTGCTGGCGGGGGGAATGGGCCTCGCCCTCTCCTGCGACCTGCTGATCGCCAAAGAAGGCGCGACCTTCGGCACTCCCGAGATCAACGTCGGCGCCTTCCCCTACATGATCATGGCGATCATCTACCGCAACGTCCCGCGCAAGAAAGTCAACGAGATGATGCTCTTGGGCGAGAGACTGAGCGCCGAGCAGGCGGTCGAGTACGGGCTCGCCAACAAGGTCGTTCCGGCGGGGGAGTTCGACGACGCGGTCGCCGAGTGGGCGGCGAAGCTGGCCTCGAAGAGCCCGGTGCTGATGCGCCTCGGCCACGACGCGATGTATCGCCAGCAGGACATGGCGGTCGACGACGCGCTTGAGTACCTGCGCTCTCAGCTCTCGCTGACCTTCTCGACCGAGGACATCGTCGAGGGCGTCACCGCATTCTTCGAAAAGCGCGAACCGCAGTGGAAGGGACGCTGAATGGCAGACGAGAAGACCGAAGCGGCGGCTGGCGCGAACGGCAAGCCGAAGCTTCCGGGCGCGGCGCCGCTGAGCGAGTTGACGGAGCAGCTGCACGAGCGCCGCGAGCGGGCGAAGCTGGGCGGCGGCGAGGAAAAGATCGCCAAACAGCACGGCCGCGGCAAGCTGACCGCGCGCGAGCGTCTTGATCTGCTGGTCGACGAGGGCAGCTTCGTCGAGATGGGCATCCACGGTCGCCCGCACTTCGCCCAGCGGATGATGGATGGGGTCGACGCCCCGGCCGACGGCGTGATCACCGGTTGGGGCAACGTCGACGGGCGTCCTTGCTGCATCGCCGCCTACGACTTCACCGTGATGGCCGGCTCGATGGGGATGACCGGCGAGCTGAAGGTGACGCGCCTGCGGGAGATGGCGCTCTCCAAGCGGATGCCGTTCATTTGGCTGCTCGACTCCGCCGGCGCCCGCATCCAGGAGGCCGCCGGCTCGCTCTTCGCCGGCTCCGGCCACCTCTTCCGCGAGGAGGTCGAGATGTCCGGCGTGATCCCGATGGTCGCGGCGATGATGGGGCCTTGCGCTGCCGGCACCGCCTACATCCCGGCGCTCTCTGACTTCGTGCCGATGGTCTCCGGCCAGGGGGCGATGGCGCTGGCCGGCCCGCACCTGACCAAAGCGGTGACCGGCGAGGACATCTCGATGGAGGACCTCGGCGGGGCCAAGGTCCACTGCCGCAAGTCGGGGGTGGGGGACTTGGAGGTGAAGGACGACGAGGAGTGCATCGCCAAGGTCAAGCAGTACCTCTCCTACTTCCCGTCCAACTGCGAGCACAAGCCGCCGATCGTCGAGACCGATGACCCCGACGATCGAATGTCGGAGAAGCTGATGGAGATCGTTCCCGACTCCTCGCGCCAGCCCTACGACATGTACGACGTGATCCGCGAGATCGTCGACGACGGCGAGTGGTTCGACATCAAGCCGAAGTTCGCCAAGACGCTGATCACCTGCTTCGCCCGTTTCGGCGGCCAGCCGGCGGGGATCGTCGCCAACCAGCCCAAGCAGCTGGCCGGCATCCTCGACAACGACTCGGCCGACAAGGCGGCGCGCTTCATCAACCTCTGCGACGCCTTCAACATCCCGCTCGTCTTCTTGCAGGACGTGCCGGGGTTCATGGTCGGCTCGAAAGTCGAGCACGCCGGGATTATTCGCCACGGGGCGAAGATGCTCTACGCGGTCAGCCGCGCCACGGTGCCGAAGGTGACCGTGGTCGTGCGCAAGGCCTACGGGGCGGGTTACTACGTGATGTGCGGCAAGGCGTACGAGCCGGACCTGATTGTCGCCTGGCCGGGCGCCGAGATCTCGGTGATGGGCGCCGAGGGCGCGGTCAACATCATCGGCCGCTCGGCGATCGAGGCCTCCGACGATCCGGAGGCGACCAGAGAGGCGATGTTGAACGCGGTCCGCGAGCAGATCGACCCATACATTGCCGCCGGCAACGCGGTGATCGACGACATCATCGACCCCCGCGAAACCCGCCCGACGATTGTCAAGGCCTTGCGTATGGCAAGAGACAAGCACGTCGAGAAGCCCAAGAAACGCCACGGGGTGATGCCCGTATGACGCTCCGCTGCGACTTTTGCCTGACATGCATTGATAACTCGCAGCGGATGGGGGAACTGTGAGTCGCTTCGAGGATCCAGTTGTGATCTCGTGCTCGATTAGCGGGGTGATCGCTAACCGGGACCAGTGCCCGGCGATTCCGTACACGCCGGAGGAGTACGCGGCGGAGGCGCGGCGGGCTGTCGACGAGGGCGCCTCGCAGATCCACATCCACGCGCGCAGACCCGATGGCACACCCTCCTACGAGGTCGAGGACTTCAAGGCGATCACCGAGGCGATCCTGGCCGAGGTCGGGGACGTGATCGTCAACTACTCGACCGGGGCGATCGGCATCCCGATCTCCAAGCGGATCGAGTACCTGCGCGAGCTGAAGCCCGACGTGGCGGCGCTCAACATGAGCTCGATGAACTACGCCAAGTACTCCAGCAGGCGCAAGGACTTCGTCTTCAAGGCCGTCTTCGAAAACAGCTTCGACACGATCATCGAGTTCCTCACGGCGATGCGCGATCTCAGGATCAAGCCCGAGCACGAGTGCTTCGACGCCGGCCACGTCGCCAACCTCGACCCGTTGATCGACATGGGCCTGCTGGACCGCACCCCCCTGCAGGTCTCGCTGGTGATGGGGGTCAACGGCGGCATCCGCCCGACCCCGCGCAACGTCGGCTTCATGGCCGACCAGATCCCTGGCGGCGCCGAGGGCGAGCACCAGTGGCAGGTGATCGGCATCTCCCGCGACCAGTGGAAGCTGCTCGGCGCCGCGCTGGTGCTGGGCGGCAACGTACGCGCAGGAGTCGAGGACAATCTCTACCTGCCAAACGGCGAGATGGCCCGCTCCAACGGCGACTTGATCGCCAAGGCGCGCCAGATGGCCGAGGACGTCGGCCGCCGCGTCGCCACTGTTGCCGAGGCGCGCGAGCTGCTGGGAGTGCCGAAGCGTGAGCGATCTCCCGCTTAGCGACGTCAGAGTCCTCGACCTGACCCGGCTCCTGCCGGGGGGCTTCTGCTCGCTGCTGCTGGCCGACCTCGGCGCCGAGGTGTTGAAGGTCGAGGACACCGGGATGGGCGACTACATCCGCTGGGCCCCGCCCTATTACGGGGGCGATGAGCAGCAGGAGTTGGGGACGCGCTCGGCGCTCTACCTTTCGCTCAATCGGGGCAAGCGCTCGGTCCGGCTCGACCTCAAGTCGGAGGCCGGCCGCGAGGCGCTGCTCAGACTCGTCGAGTCCTACGACGTCGTCCTCGACGGCTTCCGTCCCGGCGTGCTGGACCGCCTCGGCGTCGGCTACGAGCGAATGCGGGAGGCCAACCCGGCGATCGTCTTCTGCGCGATCACCGGCTACGGTCAGGACGGCCCCTACGCGCAGCGGGCCGGGCACGACATGAACTACCTCGGCCTGGTCGGCCTGCTCGGGCTGACCGGCGCCAAGGACAGCCCGCCGGTCCAGTCCGGCGGCCAGATCGCGGATCTCGGCGGCGGCGCCTTGATGGCCGCCTTCGGCGTGATGGCTGCGCTGCACGAGCGCCGCCGCTCCGGCGAGGGTCAGATGGTCGACATCTCGATGTCCGACGGGGCGCTCTCCTGGCTGGCGATGGTCGCCGGCCGCTACTTCTGCGACGGGGAGGTGCCGCGCCGCGGCGAGCAGCAGCTCGCCGGCGGACTGGTCTGTTACCTGCCCTACGAGGCCGCGGATGGTTGGGTCACCTGCGGCGCCCTGGAGCCGAAGTTCTGGTCTGCCTTTTGCAACGGAGTGGATCGTCCGGACCTGATCGAGAGACAGTTCGAGGCGCCCGGCTCGGATGCCTGGAGAGAGGTCGCCGACGTCTTCCGCTCCCGGACGCGCGATGAGTGGCTCGCCTTCAACGACGAGCACGACTGCTGCATTGAGCCGATCCTCGACGTCGACGAGGCGCTGCGCTCCGAGCTGGTCAGGGCGCGCAAGATGGTGGTCGAGATGGAGCAGCCGGAGCTGGGCACCGTGCGCCAGCTCGGCGTTCCGGTGAAGATGAGCCGCACCCCCGGCGACCCGACGCGCCCTGCGCCCGCCTTCGGCGAGCACACCGAAGAGGTCCTGCGCCAGGCGGGCTACTCCGAGGAGGAGATCGCGGCGATGGTGGAGTCCGGCGCTGCCGCCGGACCGAGCGCCTCCGAAACGACGTTTCGGGCATGAGCGCGACCGAGAAAACGCTGCTCCGCATGGGGGAGCTGGCCGAGGCTTCCGGCGTCCCGGTGCCGACGATCAAGCACTACCTGCGCGAGGGCCTGCTGCCCGAGCCGGTCAAGACCAGCCGCAACATGGCCTACTACCCGCCCGAATTCGTCGACCGGATCAAGCTGATCAAGCAGCTCCAGGAGGAGCGCTTCATGCCGCTGAAGGCGATCAAGTCGGTGCTCGACGAGGACCCCGAGCGGGCCCGTGCCCTGGTCGAGCTGGAGGACCGCATCCTCGACCGTGCCCTCGCTGGCGAGCGAGCGCGGATCAGCGCCGCCGAGGCGCGCAAGAGCTACGGCGTCCCGAAAGAGGTCCTCGACCGCCTTGAGGAGTTGGAAATCCTCAGCCCCAACAGCCGCGGCTACTCGCCCTCCGACGTGAAGATCATCGAGGCGATCAGCCGCTTCCGCGCCGGCGGCTACGACGAGGAGATCGGCTTCACCGTCTACGACACCCTTCGCTACAAGAGCGCTATCGAAGCGCTGGTCCGCGAAGAGGTCGACTTGGTGATGAACCGCCTCGCCGGGGAGGTCTCGCCGGAGCGCGTGGTCGAAATGCTCGAAGCCGGCGCCCAGCCCCTCCAGGACCTGATCGCCGCTCTGCACACCAAGCTGATGGTCGCCGAACTGGAGCGTCACCGCGCCAGCCGCGGCTAGTCTGTCGCTGGTCATGAGCCGCCTCGCCGCCGTCCTACCGATAGCCCTGCTGGTGCTGGGCATCGGCGTCCTGCCGGGAGCGGCGCCGGCCTGCGCGTGCGGCGAGCCACAGGGGTTTGTCGTGGCTCGAGGCGAGAGCCTCTACGGCGTTCCCTGGCTGATCAAGGCGAGCCCGCCGCGAACAGACAGCCTTGAGCGTCGGTGGGTTGAGTTCCATTTCGACATGCTCCCGCCGGCTTTCTTCGGGGTTGGCTACTTCAAGGGGATGGGGTTTCCGATCCCGGAGGGGTTCCTGTTCAGCATCGGCTCCGGTAGCGATCTCGACCCCTATCCGGAGAGGGAGCTCAGTGGACTCACGAGCCGCCGAGTGGCAACGCTGACCGTGAAAATGAACGATGGTCCGCCGATGACCTTTCGCCCGCTTCTCGCTCCCCGCCCGCTGCGGCAGCGTTTCCCTTGGCTTGGCCGCCTGCGCGTCTTCTACTGGTTCTTTCCCTCGGATCTCGAGCCACAGCTGCTAACCGCGCGCGACAGCGGGGGGCGTGTGCTCGCTCGCCGCAAGTCCGATCGCGGATCGTTCTTCGCCTTCGCCCACTAGGCGTAGGTACGCAGCTCGGCCCGCCCAGCGCTCTCCGAAATCTCATGCGCCGCAGTCTTCGATATAGCCTGCCCGCGTGAAGTCGGTCGTCATCACCGGGGCGTCCACCGGGATCGGGCGAGCGACTGCGCTGCGTCTGGACGCCAAGGGCTGGCGGGTCTTCGCCGGGGCTCGCAAGGAGGCCGATGCCGACTCGCTGCGCGAGGCAGGCTCGGAGCGGTTGGTGCCGCTGATGCTCGACGTCACGGATGCCGGGCAGATTGCCGCCGCGGCACGGACGGTCGAGGAGCAGGTGGGGAAGACTGGGCTCGACGGGTTGGTCAATAACGCCGGGATCGCCGTGCCCGGTCCGCTGGAGACGTTGCCGATCGACGATTTCCGCCGTCAGGTCGACGTCAACCTGACTGCCCAGGTCGCGGTGACCCAGGCGATGCTGCCGTCGATCCGTAGAGCGCGTGGCCGCATCGTCTTCATCACTTCGATCGGCGGCCTGATGGCTTTTCCGATGTTCGGCGCCTACCACGCCGCAAAGTTCGGCCTCGAGGCGGTGGGAGACGTCTTCCGCCAGGAGTTGCGGCCGTGGGGCATCAAGGTCTCGGTCGTCGAGCCGGGTTCGATCGCGACGCCGATCTGGGAGCGGGGGATGGACGAGGCCGATGCAGTAGAGGCGCGCGCGGGAGACGGTCACGCCGATCTCTACGGCAAGTCGATCGCCGCCTACCGCGAGGTGGCGATGAGAACTGCGGCTCGTGGGATTCCACCCGAGAAGGTCGCGATCAAGATCGAGCATGCTCTCAGCGCCCGCCGCCCCCGCACTCGCTACCTGGTCGGCGCCGATGCCCGCGGCCAGGCTCTGGCGATCCGCTTGCTTCCGGATCGCCTCGTCGACCGGCTCATCGCCCGCGCCACGGGCATGTAGTTCACCGCTGTCGACTTTTGCCCCAGCCCGGTGGGCCAAAGTCGACAGCGCTAGCCGGCGGTCGTCGTGAGGATGTCGCGCTCGGCCTCGATCGCGTCGACCATCGTTCGCGCCCCAGTTTTCTCGGCGACGACGGCCGCTTCGTCGAGGGCCTCGCGGGCTTCGGGCGCTCCGGCGGCGGCGCGGGCGCGGCCGAGGGCCAGCAGCGCCAGGGGGAGTGACCAGAGCAGGTCGCGCTCGCGGGCGGTCTGCGCCGCCCAGGCAGCGAGTTCGACCGCCTCATCCGCCCGTCCCACGCCGGTCAGGGCCTCGGCGCGCATGGCGCCACGCCACGCCTCCTGCTCGCCACCGCTGTCCATCGCCTCGCGGTAGAGGCGCTCCGCTTCCTCGAGAGAGTCCAATGCTCCTGAATAGTCCTTCGCCGCGAGCTGCGCGGCGCCGAGGTTCCCCAGCGCGAGGCTGCGCGAGAAGACGTCGCCGAGGCGTTCGGTCAGCTCGCAGTTGCGCCGGCCCACCGCCACTCCGGCGTCGGTCTCCCCTCGCATCGCCAGCAGCAGCGCCTTCGTGCTGCGGTTCCAGCTCGCGGTCTCTGGATCGCCCTGCTCCTCGGCGATCCTTAGCCCTCTGTCGAGCAGCCGCTCGCATTCCTCGAACTCGCCGCGCTCGCGGGAGACGATCGCTTTCGCCGTCAGCGCCCAGGCCACCGGACAGCCGATGATGATCCCCGCCCCGACGCCGTGGTCGTCTCCGGCGAGCTCGAGGACTTCGTCGGCGGTTTCGTCGAGCCGCTCGAAGTCGGCGGCGCAGAGGAAGGCGTAGGTCCCCGCCGCCCGGATCGCGACGCGGAGGTGGTGGTCTCCCGACTCGTCGGCCAGCCTGGTCGCCTCAGCGACGCCAGCGATCCACTCCGCCGTTCCCTGCTCCAGCCCGGGGCGCGCCGAGAGCAGCATTCGCAGCAGCGCCAGCGATCGCAGATCACCCATCCGCGTCGCGATCTCCTCCGCCTCCGCCTCCAGCCGGGCCGCCTCCTCCCGGTCCATTCCCAGGCGCCAGGCGTAGTCGAGTTGAAGCAGGCGGGAGGAGACGGCAAGCGCGGCGGTCTCTTCGCTCTCGTCGAGCTCCGCGACCAGGTCGGTCACCGCTCGCCACAGGCGCAAGGCGTCGTGGGGTCGGCTGTGCCCGGCCCAGTGGGCGGCCTGCGCCGACCAGCGCGCGGCCTCCAGCGTTTCCCCGCCGGCCTCCATGTGATGGGCGACCAAGGCCGCCAGCTCGTCCTGGCGATCGGGGTTGAGCTCGATCAATGCCCGTGCCGTGGCCGCGTGGGTGGCGGCGCGCTGCTCGGCGAGCTGCGTTCCATAGGCGACCTCGCGGGTGAGCGGGTGGCGGAAGGCGAGCACTCGCTCGGGGTATAGCTCGAGTTCATATAGAAAGCCGGCCTCGATCAGCTCGCTCAGAGCGCGCTCGCGCTCCTCGTCGTCGACGAAGTCGGAGATCAGGGCCAGGGTGCGCTCGCCGATCTCCCTGCCGGCCACGGAAGTCGCCTGGAGGAGGCGCTTCGCGGCCGGATCGAGGCGGTCGATCCTCGCCGCGAGCACGGTCTGGACGCTGGCGGGCACGCCCGTGTCCTCGACCGGCCGCGCCAACCTGTAGGCGCCCCGCTCCCCCTCGAGGTTCCCGGCCTCGACCAGCGACCTGACGATCTCTTCGATGAAGAACGGGTTGCCGGCGGTGCGCTGATGGATCAGCTCTCCGAGCCCGTCCAGCGAGGAGTCCGCGCCGGCGAGGTCGTGGAGCAGCTCCAGCGTGTCCGCCTGCTCCAACGGTTCCAGGGAGATCTGGCGATAGCCGGGAGGCCCGGTTCGGTTGGGGATGTATTCCGGCCGATAGTTGACGATCGCCAGCGTCTGGGTCCCCTCGACCGAGCCGAGCAACTCGCCGAGCAGCACCGCGCTCGCGTCGTCCATCCAGTGCAGGTCCTCGATCACGGTGACGATCGGGTCGCGGCGGTTGGGCGCCCGCACCAGCCGGCAGACGACGCCGCGCAGCGCCCGGTGGCGCGCCTCGGCGCTGAGTTGGGGCAGCGGCCGTTCGGGGTCGGGCACGCCGAGGAAGTCGAAGAGGACGGGCAGGTCGTCGGCGAAGGCGGGGTCGAGCAGGAGCGTCCGCCCGGCGATCTTCTCGCGCACGACCCGCTCGCTGTCGGAGTCGGCGATCCCGAAATAGGAGCGCAGCATCTGCAGGACCGGCATGAAGGGGATCTCGCGCCCGTGCGCCTGGCCTTGGCACTCGAAAACCTCGATTCCGCGCTCGCGGCAGCGCTCGCCGAACTCGTAGCAGAGGCGGCTCTTGCCGACACCGGGCTCGGCGACGATGCCGATCGCCGCCCCTTCGCCGGCAACGGTTCGCTCCAGCGCCTCGTTCAACACCGTCATCTCCTCGGCGCGGCCGACGAAGCGGGAGAAGCCGCGCTCGCGTGAGAGGTCGAGTCGCGAGCGGGCCGAGCCGACCCCCGCCAACTCGAACACGCGGATCGGCCGGCTCGCTCCTTTGATCTCGAACTCGCCCAGATCCTCCAGCTCGAGGAACCCATGCGCGAGGTCGGCCGCCGCCTCGGCCAGGTAGGCCTTGCCGGGCTCGGCCAGCGCCTCCATCCGCTGCGCCAGGCCGACCGTGTGGCCGATTGCCGTGTACTCGCCGTCCTCGGCTTCGCCGATCGCGCCTGCAACCACCTCGCCGGAGTTGATCCCGATCCGGGTGGAGAAGTTGAGCCCGTGTTTGCGTCGCAGCTCGGCCGCGTACTCGGAGATGTCGTCCCGCATCCGCAGTGCGGCGTAGCAGGCGCGGCGCGCGTGGTCCTCATGGGCGACCGGCGCGCCGAAGACGGCCATGATCCCGTCGCCGGTGAACTTGTCGACCGTGCCGTCGAAACGGTGCACCCCGTCGGCGAGGATCGAGAAGAAACGCTGCATGATCCGGCGCCACTGCTCGGGGTCCTGCCGCTCGGCCATGTCCATCGAGCCCTGAACATCGGCGAAGAGCACGGTCACCTGCTTGCGCTCACCGTCGAATTCGGTTGGCTGCGCGTGACTCACGGGCAAACGCAATCGTACGCCCCGTCGATTTCCGACCCTGCTCCTATACTGGCCCGAAGCCGATTGACTGGTCAGTCAGTCACTTTCGGCGACCTGGAGGATCTAAAGAACTCTTGCGCGCAGCCGCCGTTCAGCTCAATTCGACCAATGACAAGGCCCGCAACCTGGAGGTGGCGGAACGGCTGGTGCGCGCGGCCGCGGCCGACGGCGCCGAGCTGGTCGCCCTGCCGGAGAAGTGGAACCTGCTTGGCGGAGGAGAGGAGCTGCTGGGCGGGGCCGAGCCACTGGACGGCGCGACGCTGAGCGCCGCGCGGGGCTGGGCGCGCGAGCTGGGCATCGACCTGCTCGCCGGCAGCATCTCCGAGCGCGGCGGCGAGAAAGCCTTCAACACCTCGGTCCTGATCGGCCGCGACGGCGAAGATCTCGCCGTCTACCGCAAGATCCACATGTTCGACGTCGAGGCCGGCGGCGTTTCCTACCGGGAGTCCGAGCACGAGGAGCCCGGCGCCGAGATCGTCACCGCGCCGCTCGGCGATCTGATCGTCGGCCTCAGCGTTTGCTACGACCTCCGCTTCCCCGAGCTGTACCGGATCCTCGCCGTGCGAGGGGCCCGCCTGCTCACCGTCCCCTCCGCCTTCACCCTGGCGACCGGCCGCGACCACTGGGAGGTGCTGCTGCGGGCACGGGCGATCGAGAACCAAGCCTTCCTCATCGCCCCCAATCAGATCGGCGAGGCGCCGCCGCGT
Source organism: Solirubrobacterales bacterium (assembly GCA_035558955.1). Taxonomy (GTDB): domain Bacteria; phylum Actinomycetota; class Thermoleophilia; order Solirubrobacterales; family 70-9; genus DASVDE01. The sequence goes on from DATMBX010000135.1 coordinate 15,043, forward strand.
TTCAGCTCCTATGGGCGCTCGGCGATCGTCGACCCATGGGGAGTGATGCTTGCCACCGCTCCCGACGAGGAGTGTTTCGTCGCCGCCGACCTCGATCTGTCCGCGCAGGAGCGGATCCGCCAGGCGCTTCCCTCCCTCGCCAACCGGCGCCCGGCGGCATACGTCTGGCCCCAGCTCCAGGAGATGCACGCCTGATGGCCAAAGCTCCCCCCGTGGACAAGCGCCGCCAGATTCTCGACGCGGCGATCCGCGTCTTTGCCCGCCAAGGCTTCCACGCCACCCGCGTCGCCGACATAGCCGACGAGGCGGGGGTCGCCTACGGCCTCGTCTATCACTACTTCAAGTCCAAGGACGAGGTGCTCAACGAGCTGTTCAGCCAACGTTGGTCCCTTCTCCTGGCCGCGATCGAGGAGACCGACGGCAGCGACGCGACCCCGCGCGACAAGCTGGCGGCGGTCGCCGTCTTCATCGTCGAGTCCTACCGCCACGACCCGGAGTTGATGCAGGTGATCATCGTCGAGGTCACCCGCGCCGCCAACTCCTTCGGCCGCACCCACCTGCCGGAGATTCGCCAGGCATATGAGCTGATCGCAAAGATCGTCGCCGACGGGCAGGAGGCGGGCGCCTTCCGCCGGGACATCGACCCGATCTTCGCCTCGATGTCCTTCTACGGCGCCATCGAGCAGTTGCTCTCCGGCTGGATCTTCGACGTCATCCCCTCCGCCGACGCCGACTTCGAGCGCGCAAAGGAGCTTGTCGTGACGACGATCTGCGACGGTCTCGAGCCTCGATAGGTAAGGTCGGGCGCCGATGGAGAACGACATCGTCAGACGCCTGATGTGGAGCGGGTTGCTCACCGCATCCAGCGCCCTCGCCACCATCTTCGCCGCCCGGGTTTCCGCCGTCCTCTGGCGCCGCCTCTTCGACGAGGAGCCCCCGGAGTAGAGATGGCAACCCCCCCTGGGCAAGCCCCACCGCCACCGCCCGAGCCCGGCGATGACAAGTCGATCGCCGAACTGGTCTTCGACGTATCCGAGAAGGCTTCTTCGCTGATCCGCGAGGAGATCGAGCTCGCCAAGACCGAGGTCACCGAGAAAGTCGGCAAGATCCTGCGAGGCTCCGCCGTTGGCGCGGCCGCCGGCGTCTTCGCCTTCCTGGCGCTGATCCTGATCATGGAGGGCTTTGCCTGGCTCCTCAACGAGGAGGTCTTCGACGGCAAGGCGTGGCCGGGCTTCTTCGTCGAAGCGGCGATCTTCCTGCTGATCGCCGCCGGCGCCGGCCTCTTTGCCTACCGCTCTCTCCAGGCCGGCGCGCCGCCGGTGCCCACGCAGGCGATCGAAGAGGCGAAGCGGACCAAGGAGATGCTGGAAGGGGACGGGAGATGAGTGCGCACCCGGAGCCCGTCCGTCCTTCCACCACCGGCCTGCCCGGCCGCTCCGCGGCGGAGATCCGTCGCGACATCGTCGCCCAGCGCCAGGACCTCGGCCGAACGGTCGAGGCGCTGCGCGGGCGGGTCGTCGAGCTGACCGACTGGAAGCGCCAGGCCCGCGAGCACCGTTCCCAGTTGATGGTCGGTGCAACGGTGTTGGGCTTTGCGGTCGGCGGCTTGATGATGCTCCGCCGCCGCGGCTAGCGCTACTCGAGAACGGACTTCGTGACGCTGCCGACTCCCAGTAGGCCGGGGCCGACATGGGCGCCGAGCACGGCGCCGATCTCCGAGACGAAGACCGGCTCGCAGCCGAAGATCTCGCGGCAATCGTCGACCAGGGCCGCGGCGGTTTCGGAGTCCTGGATGTGCTGAACAACCCAGCCGTCGGCGCCGGACTCCTGGCGCTGGCGGGCGTAGCCGTGCAGCCGCTCCAGCGCTCGGGCGCGGGTTCGAACCCGCTCGACCGGGGTGATCTCCTCCTCCAAGGTGAGGATCGGTTTGATCTTCAGCGCCGAGCCGATCCATGCCCGGGCGCCGCCGATCCGGCCGCCTCGTCGCAGGTACTCCAGCGTGTCGACGGCGAACCACATCTTCAACTCCTCGCGAGCTCTCGCCGCCCTGGCGAGAACGGCGTCGCCGCTCTCGCCCGCATCCGCCGCCCCCGCGGCGGCCAGCACGCAGAGGCCCATCCCGCCGGCGGCCGAGCGCGAGTCGAAGACATGGATGCGCTCGCCGCCCTTGCCCTCGGCGATGAGGCGTTCGCGCGCTTGCCCGGCGGCTTCGAAGGTGCCGGAGATGCCGGCCGAGATGTGGATCGAAACGATCTCGCGACCGGCGTCGAGCAGCGGCTCGTAGACGGCGACGAAGTCACCGATCGAGGGCTGGGAGGTGGTGAAGCCGCTCTCGGAGGCGCGCAGCCGTTCGAAGAACTCGCCGTAGTCGCCGATCTCCGCTTCGGGCCGTTGGTCGCCGTCGATCGCGACGTAGAGGCTGACCACCTCGATCCCACGCTCCGCCATCAGTTCGGTGGGCAAATATGCAGTCGTGTCGCAGACGACGGCGGTGGGAGGACTCACACGGCCAGTTTGTCAGAGCGCATGCCCGGACGCGAAGCGGAGGACATGCGCAATTTATTCGCCCCCAACCCGCCCGCAATCCATATCTGGTTCTGTTGCGGGCGGGTTGGGGGCAGCTGGGGCTACACTTTGTGAAGTGACCGAGACCGAGACTCCGCAGGCGGCGATCACCCTGACCGACAAGGCGGCCGAGAAAATCGGCGAGCTTCTCGGCGGCCAGGGCGATTCCCAGGATCAGGCGCTGCGCGTCGCGGTGCGCGGCGGCGGCTGCTCGGGCTTCCAGTACGCGCTTG
>DATMBX010000136.1:0-12531 GCA_035558955.1 Solirubrobacterales bacterium
TCTCTGTTCGAGGGATTCGGGCTGCCGGTGCTGGAGGCGATGTCGGCAAGCTGCCCAGTAGCCGCATCCGACGCGGGCAGCCTGCAGGAGATCACTGCCGGTGTGGGGTGCAGCTTTTCCCCCTACGAGACCGAGCAAATCGCCGATGCCTTGGATTGGCTGGTTCGACTCGATCCAGCCGAGCGCGCACGGCAGGTCGCGATTGGACGCGAGCAAGCTGCCCACTTCTCTCTGGAGCGATTTGTCGAGGGAACGCGTGCCATCTACGAAAGACTTTGCTGATACTCAGGCTCGGGCGCCGTCGCGACGATGGTTCGGACCTCGCCGGGAACGGGCCTCAGGGTGGAGCGGAAGCGATAGCGCCAGTAGAGGACCAGCGCCACCGGCAACAGGATGTTTGGACGCAGCAGCCGCCGGTAATCGCCCCATGAGACTGGGAACCCCAGCGTGACCTCGACGAAGCCTGCCTCCTCGAGGGCCTGTCTGTACTGAGCTTCGGTTAGGGCATTCTCGTCAACGCCGAACTGAACAAAAGGGTGTGATTCGCGGAGCCGGCCAAGCTCACTCACCTCGCGCACAGTCGGCTCGTCGCTGCAGATCAGCGATCCGCCCGGGCGCAAGGCGGCACGAACCGAGCGGAGCACAGGCACGAGTGGCTCGATGTGATGGAGGACGGCACGACAGACCACCGCGTCGAACTCGCCACCGGCCAGCTCGGCGACATCCCCCCCGACGACCTCGAACTTAAGTGCAGCTGCCGAGCGAAGGCGCTCCGCGGCACCCCTCCCACAGACACCCGAGTGGTTTGGCTCGCAAAGCACGGTGCGGTAGCCGGCAACGGCCAGCGCCGCGGAAACCAGCCCCCGTCCGCCGCCGAGGTCCAACACCTTCGCGCCGGGCTCAATGCGTCGGCTTGCAAGCAAACGCTCGATCCTCGCCCAATGCTCACTGGCTTGGAAGCGGCGCAGGGCGACCACGTCGTCTTCGTCCAGAAACGACTCACGGATCGTTCGCGAAAGGGTCGGATCGGCACGAGCCGCCAACACGGCCTCCTCGTAGGCCTGATCCTGATCCAGCTTCGGCGACGACATCGACCAGCACCGTAGCGACGTGGCTGGTTGGCCGCATCCTCGCAGGGCTGGCAACCGGTAGCCGCCACGACCTTCACAATGGGACGATGCCATGGGATGTGACTTCGCCTGCAGTCGACGAGAACGGCCGCTAGACCACGTGAAACGGCGCTTAGTGGCGGATGTCTCCTGGCTGTGGGCTGGCTATGCCGGGCGTTCGCTTGCTTATCTCGGTGTCACCGTAGTGCTGACTCGGTCCCTGGGCCCGGCGGGATTTGGGGAGCTGTCGCTCTTCATGGCGCTCGGGCTCGGCGTTGCGGCCCTTGCCGGGTCCTGGCCGTTCCTGGCGATTCCCGTCTTGGTCCATCGTGGCCGCACGGTCGCCCAAGTCTTCCGCCCGGCCGCCCGCCTTGCGCTCCTTGCCACCTTCGCCTGTCTTGCCGTGGCCCTCCCGCTTTCCTGGAAGATCCTCGCCCCTGATGGCGTAACCGTCGCTTTCCTGGCGATCTATTCAGTGACCCTTGTCGGCCTGCAGGGCCTATATGGCGTCTTTCAGGCCGAGGGACGAATGCGCGGAATCGCGGCTGTCCAAACTGGTGAGCGATCACTGACGCTCGCGATTCTGGTGGCGATCGTCGTCGTTTCCGGTTTAACGGTGCGCTCCGCGGAAGGCGCCATTGCGCTGGCCGCGCTTTCTACATGCGCAATCGCTTACCTGACCCTGACCAGACGGACGGACCTGCTCGGCAAGGGTGCTAAAGAGGCGCTTGATTGGCGTCTCGTCCTCAAGACCATCGGGGCCATGGGGATCGTTAACGCCGGGAGCTACGGCGTGGCGTGGGTCGACATCTACCTCCTTGCTGCCTTCAAACCAGGAAGCGATGTTGGCATCTACTCGCTCTCCTACCAGATCTACAGCTTTGCGCTCCAGCTGGCCTCGCTGTGGATCGTTGCCACTCTGCCCCGCCATGCCCGCTCGTTTCACGCTGGCGTCGCACCTGCAGAACAGCTGCCACAAGAGGAGGTGCGGATGGGTGTGCGCCTCTGGGCGAGCCTCGTAGGAGTAGGCGCCGTGATTGCGGCAGTGACGCTTACGGTCGTGTTCGGCGAAAGCTTCGCCGATAGTGCCCAACCCTTGATGATCCTGCTTGTCGGAGCATCGTTTCTGGCGGCATATCTTGCTGTCATTTCAGTGCTGATCGCGGCTGACAAAAGCACCCTGATCGCCCGGGTTAGCATCGTCTGCGTCTCTGTGAACGTGGCAGTGGACCTGATCCTGATCCCGACCGTTGGCCTTATCGGGCCGGCCATTGCGACAACGGCCCAGGCAGCGGTCGGTGCCGTGTGGCTTCTCTCTCACACGCTCGGGACACGTCGCCTCATGGAGATTGTCCGGGTCAACGCGCCGGTTGCCATCGCGATTTCGATCCTAGCGATAGATCCCACCAGCGTGCCTCTGCTCGTCATCACAGGCGTGATATCCGCCATTACCGCGTTTCCCGCGATCCACTGGCTGCGCGACCGTGATCTGCGAGCGCCGAAACCTACCCAACCGACGCCGGTGTCGTGAAACCCACCGTCTACATCCCGAACCTCAATGGAGGCGAGCAGCTGGCGAGGGCGCTGGACAGCCTGAAGCCACTGGGCGACACGGCGGTCGTCGTCGTGGACAACGGCTCGACCGACAACTCGATCCAAATGCTGAGAAACCGCTACCCCGAGGTGGAGGTAATCGCTCTCCAGGAGAACATCGGCTTCGGCCGAGCGCTGAACCTGGCGGTTGAAAGAATCCCCGGCGACCCGTTGATCTTCCTCAACAATGACGTCGAGTGCGAGGAGGGCTTCGTCGTGGAGATGCTCGGCGCCCTGGACGATGAAACGGCGGCGGTCGCCGGGGTACTGGTACAGCGCGACCGGCCGCAGTTGATCGACTCGGCCGGTGTGATCGTGGAAGGAGATGCGCTGATGACATTCGACTACCTGCATGGCGAGCCCGTCGAACGGCTCGCCTCTGCACCGGCGCCGCTTGGGCCGACCGGCGGAGCGGCCCTATTCCGCCGCGATGCCTTCGTCGACCTTGGAGGCTTTGACGAGCAGATCTTCGTCTACTACGAGGATGTGGACCTGGCACTGCGGATGCGCAGTGCCGGACATTCCTGCGTGCTTGCTCCGAACGCTAGGGCACGGCATGCATTCTCAGCGACGCTAGGCAGCCGCAGTGGCGCAAAGTTCGAGATGACCGGGTGGAGCCGTGGCTACATGTTGCGGCGCTATGGAATCCTTCGAAGCCCGGGTCGAGCGATGCGCGCCATGTTCTGTGAATTGGCCATATGCGCAGGACAGGTTGCGATGAGTCGAACCGGGCGAGGCGCTCTCGGTCGTATCCGCGGTTGGCACGCAGCCCGAGGCCTGCCCGAGCGGACATCCCCATCCGACGGGCTCGTCGAGATGTCAATCGCCGATCGCCTACGGCTGCGCGCCAGCAGGACCAGGTAGTTACGTCGAGCATTCCGCTTGCGGCCAGTAGCAGGGCTTTCTCCCCCATCTATAGGCCCGACCCATCCGGTGGCGGTGACCTTGAACACCGATATGGAAGTATGGCGCGGGATGCGCCGCCTCCAGGCAACAATGCCGCCCGCGATCCTCGCGGGCGCTCTCGTCTTCCTGATGGCTTTTGGCCTGTTCGGGGCAACGACATCGTCGTTGACCGGCTACGAGGACGAGACTGCGGCGGTCACCGAAGGACTGGTAGTCGGAGGTCATTTCTATCAACTCGATGACTCGCCCCTCAAATCCCAGGGAGTACTCGGGAAGGGGGGGCACCTCTACGCGCGGACCGGCCTTCTCCAGCCCCTGATTGAGGCCCCATTTTACGCCGTGGGACGCTTCATCGACTCCAACTTCGCAGCCGAAGGATCGTTTCAGTGGGGCCAGACCATTCTATGGTTCTTCAATCCATTCGTCGCCGCACTGGCGGCCGTGGCCCTCTTCGCGCTGATCTACCTAACACGCCGATCGATCGGCTGGGCAGCCGTGATCGCGGCGCTGTTCGTGCTCGCAAGCATCGCCTGGCCGTACGCGAAGATCGGGATGGAAACGACGTTCATGTTCGCCATCATCGCTGCCTTCGCACTCGCCGCCTGGGCGCGGCAGAAGCCCACTCTCCTAAGCTGGTCCTTGGCCGGGTTCGCAGCAGGCGCGGCTGCTGCTACTAAGGGCTATGCAGTCTTTTCACTGCTGGCAATCGCGGTGCTCCTCTGGCCTACCTTTGTGAAGCTCGATCAGCGCACGCGTATCCGACAGGCAACCGCGTTCGCCCTGCCAATACTCGTGTGGGGAGTGGCAATCGCTTGGTACAACTGGGCTCGCTTCGGCTCTCCCACGGATTTCGGTTACTCCGACTTCGCGCTGACGGTGAGCATGCCTATCAACATCGTCGGTCTGCTGTTCAGCCCCGGGAAGGGCTTGATCTTCTATAGCCCACTGGTGATCCTCGGAGCGCTGGGCTTAACTCGACTCTGGCGCCAGGATCGTTTCCTCGCTGCCGCGCTGCTCACGCTGTTGATCACCTTGACGTGCGCGTCCGGCGCCTCGGCTTACTGGGGCGATGAGGTGTGGGGACCGCGCTACATTGTTCCAGCCGCATGGACGCTATTGGTGCCGATCGCCTGGTGGGCGGACACCAAACTTCGGCGCCGAGTGCTGTTGGGGGTGGCATCGCTCGGTGTGCTGGTTCAGATGATTGCCATTTCCGCGCCGTATTCACAATACGTAGCCGTGGTTCGTGCAATGACTGGCGTGGAGGTCTACGGAGAGCGGTTCGGAGTAAATATCGAGAAACTGCCATACGGAGACGATCCACCGCGATGGATTCCCGAGGTCTCGCCGCTGCTAGTGCAGGCCGAAGGACTGATCTCCTCACAGATTGTCGAGAGGCTTGGCGGTTCGGGCCTCGAGGTTACCTATCATCCTCTTGAAGGTCGAACGCGCACAGTGAATATGTCCGCTCCCGGAATTAGGATTGCCGGCGACTTCTGGTGGCACGGGCCTTATAACTCAACCAAGGCCCATGCAGCAGCGCTTCTGATGTTTTTGGTCTCGTTGGCGAGTGGGCTGGGCCTCTATCTCGTTTCCACGGGGCGAAGTCTGTCTAGGGGTAGCCGAGAGCCACATGCGTGAAGTTGGAGTCAGGTTGTGATGGTTGAAGTTTCGGTCGTCATGCCGTGCCTAGACGAGTCGGAATCCATTGGCGAGTGCATTCGACAGGCCAAAAAAGGCCTCGGCAGGGCCCATGCGCAAGGCGAGATAGTCATAGCTGACAATGGCAGTACCGACGGATCGCAAGACATCGCACGCTCTCTCGACGCTCGCGTCATCGATGTCTCCAGAAAAGGCTACGGCTCTGCTCTCATGGGGGGATTCGAGGCAGCGCGTGGTACGTACATCATCATGGGGGATGCCGACGCGAGCTACGACTTCAGCTCCCTGACGCCGTTCATTGAGCGGCTCCGAGCGGGAGACGACCTCGTAATGGGCAACAGGTTCAAGGGGGGTATCAAACCGAGCGCGATGCCCTTTCTCAATAGGTATCTGGGGAACCCGGTCCTCAGCTTCATCGGTCGGTTGTTCTTCTCGAGCAAGATTGGCGACTTCCACTGTGGACTGCGGGCGTTTCGCCGGGATATGCTTCCGAAGCTAAATCTGCAAAGCGAGGGCATGGAGTTCGCGAGCGAGATGGTCGTCAAGGCGACTCTCAATGACCTCGCTATTTCGGAGGTGCCAACCACGCTTTCCCCGGCACTCCGGACGCGGAAGCCGCATCTACGACCATGGCGCGACGGCTGGCGGCACCTGCGCTTCCTACTCCTCTTCAGCCCCCGCTGGCTCTTCTTCTACCCGGGTGTCGCGCTGATGCTGCTTGGCCTAGGAACCACGGTGGCCCTCTTGCCGGGGCAGCTCGACATCCTCGGAACAAGCTTTGACGTTCACACGATGGTCTACGCGAGTGCCCTAACGGTAGTCGGATATCAAGCGATACTGTTCGCCGTCTTTGCGCGAACTTACGCCATAACGGTCGGGTTCCTTCCAGCAAAACCGTGGCTGAACGAACTCTTGGAAAGAGTAACCCTTGAAGTGGGGGTGCTCGCGGGAGCCCTGCTCATACTCGCCGGCCTCCTCCTCTCGATCATTGCTCTTCTAATCTGGGGAGGAACAGGCTTCAGCCAACTCGACTACCGCGAAACCCTAAGGATTGTCATACCTGCCGGCACCATGCTTATCCTTGGGGTACAGACCATTCTTGCCAGCTTCTTCTTGTCGATCCTCGGACTCACACCTTCTCAAACACAAAGAGGTTGTTGAGGCCCAACTGAAATCTCCGCCGATGCACTAGGCGGAAGAGGGGTTGCATGAAGATGCGGAGAGTATGAGTTGGATCGAAGCCATAGTGCTCGTCCATACTCATGCCGTCAACGAGGCGAAGCGTGTCGAGCAGACGCAAAATGCTGTCTACTTTCGCTGACGGTACAGTCACGACCACTCGGCCACCGGGCTCAAGCATCTGATGACATGCCTGCGGCAGCTTGGCCTGTTCCTCGGGCGGTATGTGCTCAAGAACAGCAAGCATCGTGATCACATTGCACTTGACCTGGGGAAGACCCTCCGGGAAGGAACCGGAATAGAGGGCATACCCCGGAGTCTCTTGCCCCTTTTCAAGAATGGGATCGATTCCGTAGCCGTATTCGATCAGACCCTTCCACCGGTCGAACATAATGCCGTCGGCGCAGCCCACATCGACAACTACGTCTCCCTGCCGCACGAAACCTTTCGCCTTGGCGATGCGCACCTCGCGGAGATATTTGTCAAGCGTCTTCACGGTGCCTGAGGTTACCGATCTATGCCGATCTAACTGCGGTGGCGGGTGCGCGCGCAGACGCACGCCCTGTGGCCTACGGAGCCGGAACTCGCCCGTAACGATCGGCGAGTCGGACTACATCGTCCAGTTCCGGTGTTGACACCTCCACCACAACTGAGTCCTCGAGCGCCTCGATGACATGAATCACGCGGGGCTCGTTTCGCCAGACCTCTCCCGGGCCAAGCTCCCGTACGTTCAGTTGATCGACGGCCTGCCCTTGGCGCAGCAGCAAGCGACCGGAGAGCAGATAGGAGGTCTCGTCCTTTTCGTCGTGGTACTGGACGGAGAGTCGATAGCCCGCCTTCACATGCAAGAGCTTGCCCGCGTAGTGCTCCGTATGCGCAAACCAAAGCTCGTGGCCCCATGGCTTGTCCACGCGGAGTGGAAGATCGCTGTCGCTTTTCATGCCCGGCATCTTGCCTTATGCGCCGACTCAATTGGCCTTCTCATGAAGCACCTCTCGCAGTCCCGTAGCATTTGGACTTCTGCAGCAAGCATGACTGAGGAGAGTTCTTGCGAGGGCTTCGTTGCATCGTCGCCATGGTCTTCACGCTCTTGATTCTGGGGGTCACCAATGCGCTGGCTCTGAGTCTGCCCAACCCCTCCAACGGAGGTGCCAGCTACATGCCATACGAGCCGCCTCCGGCGCCCCCGATCGTCGGCATCAAGGCGGAGCGGCGACGGGTCGAGCGGGGAGACCCGGCGCTGATAGTTGCTTGGATCTCGCCCTGCAGGGGAGCAGACGGGCAGCTTGTACGGCTCCTGCGCGACGGCCGACCGAGCGGCTCGAAGTACGTGAGCCGCGCCTGCACAGTGCGCTTCCATCCGCGGGTGCGCCGTCGCACCGTGTTCAGAACCGAGTTGGTCCCTGAGGAGGAACGTTTCCTCTTCGCGGAGTCGCGGTTGCTAACGATCAAGATCGATAACCGGCGGCACTGAGAGGACTCTGTGCACCATCTCCGACGACTTGCCGCGATTTCAGCGATGCTCTGGGCGCTGGGAGTAGCTAGTGCCCAGGCAATCAGCCTGCAGCCGCTCGGAGTCTTCGACCAGCCGACTTTCGTGACTTCGGATCCGGCGAATCCCGATCGGCTCTTCGTGGTTGAGCGGAGAGGAGCGATCAAGCTCGCCGAGGATGGTGGGGTCGGCACGTTCATCGATCTCAGCCCTGTCGTGAATTGCTGCACTGGCGAACAGGGCCTGATATCGATGGCACCGGCTCCTGATTTCGCGACCACCGGCCGGTTTTACGTCAACTACACCGACAACGCTGGCAACATCCGCGTCGATGAGTTGACCGCGACCGGCGACCTCGCCGATCCGCTCAGCCGGCGGTCGGTGCTGGACATCCCCCACCCCGGCTCGGATAATCACTACGGGGGTCAACTCCAGTTCGGCCCCGACGGTTACCTCTACGTCTCGACCGGCGATGGCGGCGGCGTCAACGACCCGTTCCACAATGCTCAAGATCCAGACAGACAGCTCGGCAAGATACTTCGGATCGATCCCAGGCCAAGTGGGCTGTCGAACTACACGGTGCCTCCGGACAACCCGTTTGCCGGGGGGCCGGCGGATGACGACACGATCTGGAACCTGGGGCTGCGCAACCCCTTCCGCTTCTCCTTCGATCGCTTCAGCGGGGGGATGGCGATCGGAGATGTTGGCCAGAATGCCCGGGAGGAAATCGACTGGGCGCCCAGCACTGCGCCCGGCGTGGTTGGCGGCGGGGGGGCAAACTACGGCTGGAGCTGCCGGGAGGGCTTACTCGCGGGCCTGGGTGACGACCCTGCCTGCATTGGAAGAACCGCTGCCGACTTCACCGACCCGGTCTTCGACTACCCCCACAGCGATCCCGGCAGCGGGGCGGCTTTCGGTTGCTCGGTTATCGGCGGCTACGTTGTCCGCGATTCCGGCCTCGGCTCCCTCTATGGCCGCTATGTCTACACAGACTTCTGCGCGGGCGACATCCGCTCGCTGCAACTCCCGGCCACGGCCGGCGGCGCCGCCGGCAATGACCGGTCCGAGGGCCTCAAAGTGTCCGGACCCGTTTCCTTTGGAGAGGACTCCTGCGGGCGGCTCTATGTGCTCCTGCTCGGAGGCGGCATCTTCCGCCTCACGGGCCTCCCTACCCCCGGCTGTCCGCTGCCGCAAGCAACCGGCCCAGCGGGACAGCGCCTCCACGTCGGCATCAAGGCCGAGCGGCGCAGGGTCCGGCGCGGCAAACCGGCGCTGATCGTCGCCTGGATTTCACCCTGCGAAGGGCAAAGAGGCAAAGCTGTTCGCCTCCTGCGCGGCGGTCGCCCCAACGGCTCGAAATTTCTCAGTCGGGCCTGCACCGTCCGCTCTCACCCGCGAGTCCGTCATCGCACGATGTTCACGGCGCAACTCGTGCCCAGTGAGAGCGATCCGCTGACCGCGGAGTCGCGCCGTCTCACGATCAAGATCGATCATCGCCGGCGGCGGTAAGGGTGAGGCAACTCGGCGCAGGTTGGGAACCGGGGATCCACCGGCCTCCGGCTCCGGCAAACCAGATCCACGTTTGGAGCGTCGAGCCCGACCGGCAGCACCGGGCGCTTCGGAAGGTGCTCGCTCGCTATCTGGATGAGGATCCATCCGAGATCGAACTGCGGGAGGGAACACACGGCAAGCCGGCCCTTGCCGACCTCTCCTCCCCGCTTCGCTTCAACCTCAGCCATTCCGGCGACCTCGCGCTGGTGGCGGTGACGCAAGGGCGGGAGGTCGGCGTCGACATCCAGAAGATCAAGCCCCGCCGCGACCTCGCCTTCTACAAGGCCTGGACCCGGCGCGAGGCGATCGTCAAGTGCGCGGGCACGGGCCTGCTGGCGCCGCCCCCCCCGGGGCCGGTGGCCGTCACCACGCTCGACGCAGGCTCCGAATACGCCGCCGCCTTGGCTATCGCCGGGGACGAGCCCCTCTCGCTGCGGCTGTTCAGGCTGGACGACTGAGGATCGCTACAAAGCCGCCGCAGAATTGTTTGCCTGTGCGCGCATCTGGTCATCGGCATCGGGGTAGCGTGGCTATCCATGACTACTCGGGAAGCACCCGCTATGATACGTACGAGTAAAGTTTATCTCGAACGTACGTATAGGAAGGCTCCTATGGCCACCACCGCTTCGAAGCTGCGCGCCAATGTCTATCGGCTGCTCGACGAGATCCTCGAAACCGGGCAGCCACTGGAGATCGAGCGGAGAGGGAAGATCCTCGTCATCGCTCCAAAGGAGGAGCAGTCGATCTGGGACAGGCTGCCGCGGCGCGAGGGAGCAATCGTCGGGGATCCCGACGAGCTGATCCACATCGACTGGTCCTCGGAGTGGAACCCTGATCCTAATTGACACCCATATAGCCCTCTGGCTGTACGCAGGCATGTGGGAGAGGCTCCCTCAAGCCAGCCGCGCACTGATCGATCAGCACGATCCTCGGGTCTCGCCGCTCGTCGCCTTGGAGCTGGAGTATCTGCACGAGGTCGGCCGGGCACGCGATCCCGTGCCGACGATGCTGGCCGGACTGCGCCAGAGCATCGGGCTGCAGATAGAAGACGTCTCCCTCGCTGAACTGGCCCACGCAGCCCAGGGCCTCTCCTGGACACGCGACCCCTTCGACCGGCTGATCGCCGCCCACGCGATCGTCGCCGACGCCCCACTCTTGACTGCCGACAAGACGATCCGAGACAACCTCCCACTCGCAGCCTGGGATTAGGCGCTGTCGTCCGTCAGCGCCGCGACATCGGCCAAGTCGACCGGGCGGCCGCGGGCCAACTTCATCTGGATCAGGTCGTCGAGGTCGACCACCGGCACTTCTACATCGCCGAGGCGCACGCGCAGGGCCCGCTTGCTGAGGTCGGAGTACGGGCGCCCGCCGGGAACCTCATGTATGACGTCGATGCCGCCGTCGCGAGTGACGAACTGCCAGATCGTCGCCCTGGGGAGCATCTTCGCGTCAATTTCGGTGTCCTCCTCGCCCTGGTTGAGCACCCGGGCGTCAAGCGAGCGCAGGGTGGCGGCGAGGCGCTCGAGATTTGCCGGGTCCGGGGCGGGGATGAGGTCGGCGTCGTTGGTGGTGCGAACATGACCGTGCGTCTGCACGGCCAGGCCGCCAATCAGGACGTAGTCAACGCCGTGCTCGGCCAGCGCACGGAGGATGCGCTCGGCGTCCAGCGGCGCCTCAGGCTCGACCACGCGCCTCCCTCCCCGCGGCGGCAAGGCGGCCGGCCATTCGGTTCCAGGAGATGCCCAGGGCGAGGCGCTCTTCGGGGGTGCGTGCCGCGGTGGCCCGTCGGTGAAGTGGGTCGTAGTCCCGCTCAAGCGGCTCGGCTCCAAGTTGAAGCTGCTCCCCCATTGCCAGAAGCAACTGATTGAGGGTTTCGGCGCTGGGGGAGATCTCATCCGCTTCCAGCCGGCTGATCGCCGACTGCTGCGTGCCCACCCGCCGAGCCAGCCGCTCCTGGCTGATTCCATGGCGGACGCGTGTGGCGCGGATCAATTCCCCAGGGGTCACCAGGGTGATTATAACGAATTTGTGATGAACTACGGCCTTGCGCGGCCGCCGGTCAGGCCGACGAAGGCGTGCCAGGCGGGCTTGGGCTTGAAGCGGGGGCCCTGGCGGAAGAAGCCGACCGAGTCGCAAAAGCTGCACGAACCCGTGATGTCCTTCCAGGAGAACCAGTAGGTGCCCTTGAGGTTGAGGCGGCGGCGGTTGGCGATCAAGTAGCGGTAGGAGCCGCGGAGCTGACGAACCTGGCCGCTTTGGCCCTGCTCGAAGGCGACCTGATTGAAGTTGTTCTGCGATCCCCAGCCCATCTCGGTGATGTAGAGGCCGGCGCCGGGATCGCGGTTCTCGCGGACGACGGCGCGCATCGTCTCGGTCATCCCCTCCAGCTCGGCGGCATCGACCGCGTAGGGGTGCAGCGCGACGGCGTCGAACTTCGACTTGATCCCCGGCACCACGTACAGCTTGTCCAGGAATACGTCCGCGTCCATTCCCCGGGGCCCCTGCGGATCGGGCTGGCCGAAGAGGCCGGAGAGAAGGATTCTCGCGCTGGGGTCGGCGCCCTTGATCGCCCCATAGGTGAGCTTCAGCAACCTCGCGTAGCGGATCGGGGAGACCGGAAAGGTGAAGTAGAAGAAGTTGGCCTCGTTCCAGATCTGCCAAGTGCGGATCGGCAGCGGGGTGGGGATCGCCGGCTCGTACTTGACGACGCCGGGCGAGCGCTCGGTCCAGAAATCGCCGCCGGGGCCGTAGCGCTCGACCGCCGCCCGCACGAACGCCACCCAGGCACTGCGCGCGCGGCCGCTGTCGATCGGCAGTGCGGTCGGCTTGCGCGCCAGCCAGCGCGGCGTCCCATAGAGGAAGGGGAGAACCGTCAGCCCTCCGCGAGCGGCGGCCGCCACCTCTTGGTCCAGCCCAGCCCAGTTATAGCCGCCGTTCGGGGTCGGCTGGACTGCATTCCACGGGACCGGCATCCGCACGCTGCCGATCCGCCCGGCGCGCATGTACTGGATGTCTGTGTCGCTCAACGCGGTCTGCGGG
>DATMBX010000137.1:0-10693 GCA_035558955.1 Solirubrobacterales bacterium
CCACGGGATCTGAAGCGGGTCGTCTCATTGGGGGCGATCGCCGTGCCGCTCGTCTATGCCGGGATGGCGGCGATCGCGCTGATGGCGGTGCCGGTGGTCGCCGGCCCGCAAGGGCCGGAAACTGCGCTGGGCAGCACGTTCGTCGAGGACCCGATTCTCGGGGTCGTATCCGCCTACGACCCTCCCTGGGTCGCGGACACGATGCGGTGGATGGTGGCCCTGGTCGCCGCCCCGGTTCTCTTCTGGGCGGCGAACACGTCGATGCTCGGCGTCTCCCGCCACATCTACACGCTGGCGATCAACCGCCAGATCCCCAGCTGGCTGGGAAAGCTCGGCAAGCGCCACGCCACGCCCTATGTGGCGATCGTGCTTTCCGGGCTGATCGCCATCGGCCTGGTCGCGCCGACGAACGTGAAGCTGCTGGCCGGCATCTACGCCTTCGGCGCGACGCTGGCGATCACCATCGCCCATCTCGCGATCGTGCGACTGCGGGTGCGCGCGCCCGAGCGCGCGCGGCCGTTCCGCGTCCCGTGGAATATTTCGTGGCGTGGCGCCGAGCTACCGGCTCCCGCGATCTTCGCGGCGCTCGTCAGCGGCCTCGCCTTCCTCAGCGTGCTCGCCTACCACGACACCGCGCGCTGGGTCGGCGGCGGCTGGATGGCCTTCGGGCTCGTCTTTTACATCGTCTACCGCAAGGTCTTCGAGGGGACGACGCTGACCAGACGCGTCTCGGTGACCGAGAAGGCACTGACCAAGCAGGTTCCCGAGGTCGCCTTCCGCAAGATCCTCGTGCCGATCTTCGGGAGCAAGCTCGACGACGACATCGTCGCGACCGCGGGGCGGCTGGCGGCGGCCGAGCAGGAGGAGGCCGACGGCGCGGCCGAGGACACTTCCGTAGCGCTCGTCTATGTGATCCCGGTCCCGCTGACGCTGCCGCTCGAGGCGAAGTTGCCACCCGAGATCGAGGCGGAGGCGGAGCGGGCGCTGCGGCGGGCGAAGGACGTGGGTGAGGAATACGAGGACGTCGAGGTCGGCTCCGAGGTCGTGCGCTCACGTGAGGTCGGCGCCGGGATCGTCGAGGCCGCCCGGCGCCACGGCTCCGAAGTGATCGTGCTGGGGGCCGAGCCGCCGACCAAGATCCGCGGCGGCGCGGTGCTGGGAGGGATCGGCGCGGCGCGGCCCGCCGAGGTCGGCGCCGTGACCGAGTACGTGCTGAAGAAAGCACCGTGCCGGGTGTTGCTCACGGCGCCTCCGGAGACGCCCGAAGATGCGCCCGCCGAGGCGCCGGCCGGCCACTAGTATCAGGGCATGTTCATCGTGATCGTCGGCTGCGGCCGAGTCGGATCGTCTGTGGCGCGGACGATGTTGCGGGAGGGCCACCAGGTCTCCTGCCTCGACGAGGACCCCGAGTCCCATGCGCGCCTCGAGGTCGGCCTCGAGAAGAGCTGGGAGGACCTCGGCGGCCAATTCACGGTCGGGGCCGGGCTGGAGACCGACGCCCTGGTGGCCGCCGGGATCGAGCGAGCGGATGCCTTCATCGCCTCTACCGACGGAGACAACACCAACATCGTGATCGCCCAGATAGCGCAGCGGCGCTACGAGGTGCCGACTGTGATCGCGCGGATCCTCGACCCGCTGCGGGCCGAGTGGTACCAGCGCCAGGGAGTGCACACGATCTGCCCGACCCGGGTCGCCATCGACATGCTGGAGAGCGCGGTGCGCGAGGGCGCGCCCCGAGAGGCCGCCTGAGCTATGTACATCATCGTTGTCGGAGCGGGCAAGGTGGGCTGGAACCTGGCGCGCGAGCTGCTCGAGAAGAACCACGAGGTGACGGTGATCGAGAGCAACCGCCGCCGCTACTTGACCGTCGAGCAGGAGCTGGAGCACAACGTCTCCTACGGCGACGCCTCCGAGCTGTGGGTGTTGGAGCGGGCCGGGATCCAGCGTGCGGACATGGTGATCGCGGTGACCGGCGACGACGAGGACAACATGCTGATCTGCCAGGTGGCGCGCGAGAAGTACGACGTCAGCCAGGTGATTGCGCGGGTCAACAACCCCCGCAACAAGGAGCACTTCGAACTGCTGGGAGTGCGGCCGACCGTCTCCGCCACCGACCTGATCCTGCGCCTGATCGAGCACGAGGTGCCGGAATACGGCCTGGTCCATCTGCTCGACTTGCAGGAAGAGCAGCTGGAGATCATCGAGATGCTGCTGGGTCAGGACTGCGCGGTCAACGGGAGGCGGGTCGGCGACCTGCAGATGCCCGACGGCAGCCTGCTGATCTCCGTGCTGCGGGACGGCAAGGGCTTCGTCCCCAGCGCCGACACGGTGCTGGAGCCGGGCGACGAGGTGCTAGCAGTGCTCGACCCGGGCAAGGAGGACGACCTGAAGGCGCTCTTCGGGCCCGCGAGCAACGGCGCCAACGGCGTCGCCGGGGATGGCTGACCGGGAGGTCGACTTCCTTCTGATCGGCGGCGGCATGGCCTCCGCTCATTGCGCGACGGAGTTGCGCAAGCGGGGCGCGGAGGGGTCGATTCTGCTCGTCGGTCGCGAGTCCGAGCCGCCCTACGAGCGCCCGCCGCTCTCCAAGGAGTACATGCGCGGCGAGTCCGAGCGTGTGGACGCCTACGTCAACCCTCCCTCCTGGTATGAGGAGAACGAGGTCGAGCTGGCGGCTGGTCGCAACGTGATGTCGCTCGACCCGGGGGCGCGGACGGCGAAGCTGCAGGGCGGGGAGGAGGTGGCCTTCGGCAAGGCGCTGCTCGGCACCGGGGCGATGGTCAACATCCTGCGGGTCGAGGGCGCCGAGAACGAGGGCATCCATTACCTGCGCGCTTTCGGCAACTCCGACGCGATCCGCGCCGACGCCGAGGCGGCCGAGCACGTGGTGCTGATTGGCGGCAGCTACATCGGCACCGAGGTCGCCGCCTCACTGACCGCGAAGGGGGCGAAGTGCACGATCGTGATGATGGAGGACGTGGCGCTGTCGCGAACCTTCGGCGAGGACGCCGGGCGCTGGTTCCAAGAGGTGCTCGAGTCGAAGGGAATCGAGGTCTTGGGAGGCGAAGAGCTGGAGGCCTTCGAGGGCGACGGCCGGGTGAAAGCGGTGCTGACCAAGAGCGGTCGGGCGATCGAGTGCGACACGGTCGTGGTCGGCGTCGGCGTCAGAGCCGACGCGATGCTGGCCGAGCGTGCCGGGCTGGAGGTGGACAACGGGGTGATATGCGACTCCAAGCTGCAGACCTCCGCCGAAGGCATCTACGCCGCCGGCGACTGCTGCTCCTACGAAAGCGTCGTCCACGGCCGCCGGCTCCGCGTCGAGCACTGGGACGTGGCGATGCAGCAGGGCATGCACGCGGCGGGCAACATGCTCGGCGACGACCGCGACTACGACGTCGTCCCCTATTTCTTCAGCGACCTCGCCGACTGGGCAAGCCTCGAATACGTCGGCCCCGCTTACGAGTGGGACGAGGAGATCTGGCGAGGCGATCGCGACAGCGGCAATTTCTCCGTCTGGTACCTGAAGGACGCAAAGGTGGCGGGATGCCTAAGCGTCGACTGCCCCGAAGACCTGGCCGAAGCCCGCCGCCTGCTGGTGGATGGAGTCGACATATCCGCTACCCGCGACCAGATTGCCGATCCGGGCGGCGATCTGAGCAAGATTGCGTAGCGCGAAAGCCTTCCGCCACGCTTGCTCGCGCCGCTGGATATCCTCAAGTCGTTCGTTGCGCCCTGGTGTAATTGGCAACACGCCAGCCTCTGGAGCTGGATTTCGGGGTTCGAGTCCCTGGGGCGCAGTTCCTACCCGTTAAGGCAGCGTGAGAGACCCGCTTGAGATTCTGGGCAGCTGGCTTCAAGAAGCTCGCGACGCGAGCCTTCCGGCGCCCACTGCGATGACTCTGGTGACGGCGACGGTCGATGGGCGGCCTTCGGCTCGAACCGTTTCGCTCAAGCGCTTGGAGAGCGATGCGCTGGTGTTCACCACCGCGCTGTGGACCCGGAAGGCACGGGAGATCGAGTCCAACCCGCAAATTGCGCTGCTCTTCCACTGGCCCACCTTTGGGCGACAGGCCCACATCACCGGCAGGGCGGTGCCGGCGGAGCGCGCCCTTGCCGAAGAGTTGTTCGCGGAGCGTGACCTCGCCCACCGCTTCCAGACCATCGTTTCTCGCCAGGGCGAGAGGATCGACGATCTCGATCCTCTGCGAGACAAGCTCAGGCATTTGACCGATGTGCAGGAGACCGTGCCGGCGTGCCCGCAAGACTGGGGTGCAATACGGGTCCACCCGGACTCGATCGAGTTATGGAGCGAGGCACCAGACCGCCTCCACGATCGCCTGCTCTATGAGCGCGTGGAAGACGGCTGGCGCCGCTCACGGCTGTCGCCTTGAAGACCTGCTCTGGTGCGTCTACGGGCTTTGGTAGGTTCGCCGTCTTCATGCGCGCTCGTAGCTTCCTGATCGTGGCATCGCTTGCCGCCCTGGCCCTTGCCGGTTGCGGTGGGGACGACGGAGGCGATGAGGCCGCTTCGACGCCAGTTGTGGCGACGATTACCGCGGCGCCTTCGCTGAGCAAGGAGGAGTTGATCTCTCAAGGAGATGCGATCTGCGCCGAGGTGAACGCCGCCCTTGCCTCGGTCAGCTCCAACACCACCAGCTCCGAGAGTCAGGTCAGTCAGGTCGCCGACCTCTACATCGGGATGGTCGACAGCCTGCAGGGGCTGGGCACCCCCGACGACGACGCCGGCTATGACGAGGTGATGTCGGCGGCCGACGACCTCGCCCAGGCCGAGAGCGACGCCAAGCTCGCCGACGAGCGCGGCGACAGCGCCGCCCTCAGCACCGCCCAGACCGAGGCCACATCGGCGGTCGTCGCCTTCCAGGCGGCGGCGGGGTCCTACGGGTTCACCGATTGCAGCGAAAGCCCGGGTGCCGCGGTTCCGTCGACGACCACCGATCCGTCGGCGGCGGCAACCACGCCGACCACTACGACGCCGACCGCTCCCAGCACGACTCCGGCCACTCCGACGCCCGCCCCCAGTACCGGTGGCGCCGGCGGTACGGCGGGCACGGGCGGCGGCTCGACCGGCGGCGGCACGGCGGGCAGCACCGGCGGCGGCACGACCGGCGGCTCGTCCGGCGGCATCGGTCCGGGTTAAGCAGCCGAAGAATCGGCCCAGGCCCCGTATAGACGGGAGTAGGGCCCGCCCGCGTCGATCAACTCTTCGTGGGTGCCCGCTTCGGCGATTCGGCCTCTGTCCAGCACGACGATCTTGCCCGCGCGGCGGATCGTCGAGAGGCGGTGAGCGATGACGATCGCGGTACGTCCCGCCAGCAGGCGCTCCAATCCCTTTTCGATCGTCTTCTCGGTCCGCACGTCGACGTTCGAGGTCGCCTCGTCGAGGATCAGGATGCGCGGCTCGGCGAGCAGCGCCCGCGCGAACGCGACCAGCTGCCGCTGGCCGGCCGAGAGCTGGACACCGCGCTCGCCCACCTCGGTCTCGATCCCGTCCGGCAGCGCCGCGATGAACTCGGTCGCGCCGACCGCGGCGGCAGCGGCTTCGATCTCCTCCAGAGTCGCCTCGGGCCGGCCGAAGGCGATGTTCTCCCGCACGCTGCCGGAGAAGAGGAACCCTTCCTGCGGCACGATCCCGAGCTGGCGGCGCAGCGCCCGTTGCCGCACCCCGCGCAGGTCGCGCCCGTCGATGTAGACCGTCCCCTTCTGCGGGTCGTAGAAGCGGGCGACCAGCTTGGCGAAGGTCGACTTGCCCGCGCCGGTCGCTCCCACCAGCGCCAAGGTTTGGCCGGGTGGGACGTGGAGATCGAGATCTTGTAAGGCCCAGTCCTCATCTGAGTAGGCGAACGAGACCCCCTCCATCTCGATCTCGCCACGCAGCGTCCCCGGATCGACTGCGCCGGGCGCGTCGACCATGTCGGGCTCGGTGTCGAGCAGGTCGAAGATCTTGTCCAGCGCGGCCATCCCCTGCTGGTAGGTCGTGTAGAGCTGGGAGAGCTGCTGAATCGGATCGAAGAAGGTGGCCAGGTAGCCGATGAAGGCGACGATCACGCCGATCTGGATCGCGTCGTCGATCACCAGGGCGCCGCCGTAGAGGATGATCGCCGCGGTGCCGACGGCCGAGAGCAGCTCGACCGCCGGGAAGTAGGAGGCGTTGAGGTAGACGGTCTTCATGTTGGCCTCGCGGTTTGCCTCGTTCAGCTCGGTCATCGCCGTCGCGTGGCGCGGCTCCTGCCCGAAGCTGCGCACCACCCGCACTCCGCTCAGCGTCTCCTGCAGGTAGGCGGTGACCGCGGCGATCCGCTCCCGAGTCGCCTTGTAGGCGCCGTGGGAGGCGATCCGGAAGATCACGCTGGCGGCGGCCAGTAGCGGGAAGGTGAGGAAGGTGACCAGCGCCAGCTTGACGTCGAGCAGGAGCAGGATGACGACGACGCCGATCAGGGTCAGGGTGCTGGAGAACATCGTCACCACGCCGCCGGTGACGAGCTGATTCAGCGCCTCGATGTCGTTGGTCATGCGGCTGATCAGCACGCCCGGGCTGCGCCGGGTGAAGAAGCCAATCGACATTCTCTGCAGGTGGGCGAAGACGCGCTCGCGCAGGTCCTGCAGGGCGCGCGTTCCGACCCAGCCGACCAGGTAGGTCTGCAGGTAGGTGGCGGCCGCGTAGACGACGGCGACGCCGACGAAGGCGACGACGATCCGATCCAGCGCGCCGATGTCCCCGGCGACGATCCCCTCGTCGACGGCGAGGCCAGCGAGGTAAGGAGGGGCGAGGCCGGCGGCGGTGGCGAGCAGCAGAGCGGCGAACATCAGCGCCACCTTGCCGCGGTAGGGCCGCAGCAGGCCGATCATCCAGCGCACCTTGCGGCCGCGCTGATCCTCGCCGCGGAGCAGCCGCCACACGGACCCGAAGAGGCGAGCCGCGTCCCTCATAGCTTCGCCATCTCCTCGCGCTCCTCGAGGTCGCGCTGGAGGAAAACGGTGTCGGCGAGCCCGTGCTCGGCGATCTCGCGGTAGAAGCCACAGCCTTCGAGAAGCTCCTCGTGGGTGCCGCGATCGACGATCGTCCCGCCGTCCATCACCACCACCTCGTCGGCAAGTGAGACCGTCGAGAGGCGGTGGGCGATGATGAAAGTGGTGCGCCCTGCCATCGCCTCGCGCAGGCCCTCCTTGATCGCCGCCTCGGTCGTCGCGTCGACCGAGGAGGTTGCGTCGTCGAGGATCAGGATGCGGGGATCGGCGAGCAGCGCCCGGGCGATCGCGATGCGCTGGCGCTGGCCGCCCGAGAGGGTGAGCCCGCGCTCGCCGACCATCGTGTCGTAGCCGCCGGGCAGGTCGTCGATGAACTCGGCGGCCTGGGCCCGTCGCGCCGCCACCTCGATCTCCTCGCGGCTCGCGCCCGGCCGCGCGTAGGCGATGTTGTCGGCGACGGTGGCGCTGAAGAGGAAGCTGTCGTCGGCGACGAAGGCGACCTCCGAGCGCAGGGAGCCGACGTCAACCGAGCGCACGTCGGCGCCGTCGACCAGCACCCGTCCCTCGCTGGGGTCGTACAGCCGCGCGATCAGCGCGACGAGGCTGGTCTTGCCCGACCCCGACGGGCCGACCAGGGCGACCGTGCGCCCGGCCTCGACCTCCAGATCCACCCCGTTCAGCGCGGGCGCGGACCCGTCGTAGCGCAGCGCGACGCCCTCCATTCGCACGTATCCGCCGCCGGCGGGCAGCGGCGGCGCCCCGGGAGGGCTCTCGATCCGCGGCTCGCGGTCGAGGATCTCGAACAGCCGGTTGCCTGAGGCGATCGCCCGCTGCGCCATCCCCATCGCGATCCCCAGCATCCGCATCGGCGCGGCCAGCATCACCATGTAGGTGTAGAAGGCGGTGAAGCTGCCGAGGCTGAGGTTGCCGGCAATCACTTGGCGCCCGCCGATCAACAGCACGAGCGCGATGCCGAGCTGCGGCAGCAGCCCGATCAGCGGCGAGAAGAAGGCCTGCAGCTTGGTCGAGTAGATGCTCTGGTCGAAGACGCGGGAGACGGCGCGGCGGAAGCGGTGCAGCTGATGCTCCTCGCGGGCGAAGGCCTTGACGATGCGGATGCCGGAGACGTTCTCTTCGGCCTCGGCGGTCAGCTCCGCCAGCCGTTGCTGCACCTCCTGCAGGGCAGGGCGCGAGACACGGTTGTAGCGGGAGGCGGTGTAGACGACGAATGGCGCCGGGGCCAGCGCGAGCAGCGCAAGCCACGGCTCGATCGCGATCATCACCGCGGTGGCGAGGACGATCGTCAGCAGGTTCTGGGTGATGAAGATCAACCCGTAACCGAGGAAGAAGCGAATCGACTGCAGGTCCACGGTCGCCCGCGACATCAGCTGTCCCGTCTGCTGGGAGTCGAAGAAGCCCAGTTCGAGGCGCTGCAGGTGAGCGTAGAAGCGCTCGCGCAGGTCGAACTCGACCGCGAGCGACACTCTGCCGGCGACCACCCGGCGAACCATGGTCAGCCCGAGCCGGAGGATCCCCGCGCCGACGATCGCCAGCGCCAGGGGCAGGAGGTCGGGCTGCTCACCGCTCTGGATCGCGTTTACGGCACGGCCGATCAGCCACGGGATTAGAACCGTCATCCCCATCGCCGCCCAGGCAAACGCCAGCGAGCCCCAGAGCTGGCGGCGGTAGGGGCGCAGGAACCCCATCAGGCGGCGGTAGGTCCGCATTCACCTGACTATACAAAGTGAAGTATTGCCGAAATAAATGGCACTCCGCCATATCAGCGCCGCTCGCGAAGAATCAGATCGTGACGCTCGCTAATTGGTTCTTCAGTGGAATGCCGAAGCAGCTTTGGCGCTGGAGACTTTGCCGTCTTTACACGGCCCGGGGCCATGTCCCGGAGGGGGCAGGATCTCGAAGTTGGTGACGGCGTGGAAGGGTGTCGTCGCACCGCTGTTCTGCGCCAGGTTGACGACCAGCCGGTAGAAGCCGGGGGGGAGGTTGCGGTAGTAGATCTCCGGCCTGGTCGCCGGCGAGTAGCTGCCCTTGGCGCCGATTTGCTCTGCCAGCACCCCGTTGGGGCCGGAGTATTCGGGGAAGTCGAAAGAGGGCCCGACAAGGCGGCCTTTGCCGAAGGGGCTCTCGATCGCTCTCTGCAGTTTCGCCGGGTCGACGCAGTTGGGGACCCGATTGAGGCCGAAGCGAATGTGACCCTCGCCGAGCTGCGGCTCGCCGCCGAAGTGGCGCGGCGCGAGCTTGAAGTTCTGGATCTCGACCTTGACCACGACGGCGTGGCTGGCCTGGCGGGCCCCGTTTCGCGGGGAGATGATGTCGACGGTCGGCTCTCCCGGCACCGTCGCCATCTGGGGGCCTCTGTCCGACCCGCCGCTCAGCACCAGCACAAGGACGAGCGCGACGGCTGCGACGGCGACGGCCGCGAGGATGGCGATTCTGCCCCGCATAGAGCGGAGACATTACGTCAGGGACATTGCGTTAGGCACAAACGGCAGGAGCAAACCCGACCCGTAACGTGTACATCTCGTGCGTAGAGCGGGAATCCTCACCTTCGTGGCGTCGCTGGTCCTTGTCTTGGCGGCCCCCGCGGCGTCAGCGGCCGGCCCGGCCGACCACGTCAGCGTCTTCGCCGGCACCCGGCCCGGCCCGGGAACATTCGGCGGCGGCCACAACTTTCCCGGCGCGGCGCTGCCCTTTGGGATGGTGCAATGGAGCCCCGACACGACGCCGTCGGATCGCCACGCCGGCGGCTATGACCACCGCGATCGGCACCTCACCGGCTTCAGCCTCACCCACCTGAGTGGCGCCGGCTGCTCTTTGTACGGGGACTTTCCTTTCCTGCCGACGACAGAGCCGCTGAAGGCCTCGCCGGCGTCCCCCGGCGAGGCCGGCTTGGCGGGGCGGTTCGAGCCCGGCTTCTCCCACGCAAGCGAGGCTGCGAGCCCCGGTCGCTACTCGGTTCGCCTCAACCCGGTCCGCGGGGCCGCAATCGACGCCGCGCTGACCGCGACCACCCGCACCGGGATGGCCCGCTTCGTCTTCCCGCGCAACCCGCACGCGAGCGTTCTGATCGACGCAGGCGGCAGCGCCAAAGCGAATGACTTGGCCGAGGTGCGGATCGACCCCGCTCGCGGGGAGATTTCCGGCTCGGCCTCGAGCGGCTACTTCTGTGCGCAGCGCCCCCGCTACAGGGTCTACTTCGCCGCCGTCTTCGACCGCCGCTTCGACGCTTACGGCACCTGGGCGCGGCAGAAACTGGCGCCCCGTTCAACCGCTTCCACCGACAGCAGGCGCCCCTCGACCGTCCCGTCCAACACCGCGCAGGCGGGCGCTTACGCCACCTTCGACACGCGGCGCAACCGCGTCGTCACCGTCCGCGTCGGCATCTCCTTCGTCAGCGTCGACGGGGCGCGGGCGAACCTGGCCGCGGAGAATCCCGGCGGCCGCTTCCGCGGTGTCGCCGCCGCCGCGGAGCGAGCCTGGAATCGCGCCCTCGGCCGGATCCGCGTTCGCGATCCCAGCGCCCGCAACGTCAGCACCTTCTACACCGCTCTCTACCACGCGCTGCTGGCCCCGCGGACCTTCAACGATGCCGACGGCGACTACGTCGGGATGGACGGAGCGATCCACAACACCGGCGGGCGCACCAAGTACGCGGACTTCTCGGGCTGGGACGTCTACCGCACGCAGA
>DATMBX010000138.1:0-4047 GCA_035558955.1 Solirubrobacterales bacterium
CTGCCGTCGTCATTGACCGAAACCAGGTCGGCTCGTCTATCGCGGTCGTAGTCGAAGAGGCCGACAAGCTCCTCGCCTCTGCCGTCGAGCAGGCTGGAATCGATCGAGCCTGCGTAGGCGGTGGTGGCGCTTCTGGCGAAAAGACCAAGCCCATCGCCGGTGCGCAGCTTCAGGGTGGTGCCGTCGAGGGTGAGCAGGTCGGCGTTCCCGTCGGCGTTCAGATCGGCGAGGCCGACCGGCTCCTCACCCGAGCCGTCGTCGAAGATTGGGTTTACCGCCGCCTGGGAAGCCGGGAAAAAAGTGCCGTAGGTACCGGAAGATTCCCCGTCCGCGTAGACGGCATAGGGGCGGGGCCCCGCCGGAGTGCCCTGGTTGGACATGGTTACCAGCAGGGCGCCGTTGAATCTGTTGGAATCGACGAGGTCGATCAGATAATCGCCTCTGCCGTCGAGCAGGGCGCTGTCGACGGTGAGGTCCGGTCTCGCCCCCGAAGCCAAGAAGGTGCCGTTCGCCTGCCCGAAGAAGGCGCTCAGATGGGAGCTGGCGTGGTCGAGGCCGACCAGATCCCCGCGCCCGTCGTCATTGAGATCGATGACCCCCACCGGCTCGAAGCTGCCGGTGCCGTTCATGACCGGTTTCAGCGAGGCGTCGATCGCCTCGATCGCAGGAGCGAAGGTGCGGTTGGCCCTACCTCGATGCACGTAGACGCCGCCGCTGCCCTTGATGGTGATCAGGTCAGCCCGCCCGTCGCCGCTGACGTCGGCGGTGTCGATCAGGTAGTGGCCGCCGCCGTCATAGAGGGCGGGGTCTACTTGCTCTGTGAGCGAGTCGGCGGAGGCGGTTGCCTCGATTCCGTTTGCGGTGCCGCGGAAGACGTGGGCGGTGCCGTCTGAGTCGACTGTGACGAGGTCGGAGCGGCCGTCGCCGTTTACGTCCTCGGGGGCGGCTTTGGCGGGTGGCCATCTGCAGCCACTCGCCGAGCACTCCGCCCGTCGCAGGAACGGCTTCTCGGAGGCCATTTCCTGCCCGCCGCGGTCAAGCCGGCTGGATCGACCCCCCTTGGTTTACGGGAGAGGCAAAGGTCCCACCCGACTGAGCGGCGTAGGTGAGGACTCTGCCGTCGTCATTGACCGAAACCAGGTCGGCTCGTCTATCGCGGTCGTAGTCGAAGAGGCCGACAAGCTCCTCGCCTCTGCCGTCGAGCAGGCTGGAATCGATCGAGCCTGCGTAGGCGGTGGTGGGTGAGTTGAAGACCTCACCGCCGCTGGTGTTGGCGGTGCGCAATTTCAGCGTCGTTCCGTCGAGCGTGACCAAGTCGGCATGACCGTCTGCGTTGACGTCGCCGAGGCCGATCGGCTCTTCGCCTCTTCCATCGTCCACTGAGGAGTTGGTCGGAGTGGAGCGAGGATTGCCAAAAGTCGCATCCGCATTACCATCGAGAATGACAACGCTGCCGAGCGACATGTAGACGAAGTCGGCTCGACCGTCCCCGCTGACGTCGACCACGTCAAACGGATAGCTGCCAACGCCGTCAATCAGAGCTGGATCTATGGTGTACTGAGCGTTGATCGCTGCGCTGAACGTTCCATCTCTTTGGCCTTTGAACACGGTGAGAGTTGAGCCATCCAAGCCGACCAGATCGCCGTAGCCATCTCCGTTCACATCGGCGACTGCGGTTGGCTCAAAGGTCCCTCTTCCGTTCATGATCGGTTTCAGCGAGGTGAGCTGAACTGCCCCGGCGGTGCCAAAGCCGCCAGTGACCATGCCCTTATGGACGTAAACGCCGCCCGCGGAGCCCATCGTGATCAGGTCAGCCCGTCCTTCTCCGGTGACATCGGCGGTGTCGATTAGGTAATGACCCACTCCGTCATGGAGGGCGGGGTCGACTTGCTCTGTGAGCGAGTCGGCGGAGGCGGTTGCCTCGATTCCATTTGCGGTGCCGCGGAAGACGTGGGCGGTGCCGTCCAGGTCGACGGTGATCAGGTCGGAGCGGCCGTCGCCGTCTACATCATCCTCCATACCTTCCCCAGGGCCTTCCTCAACAAGAAACGGGTTCTCCGAACCGCCGATATTCCAGAATCTGTCGAGCCATTCCCCCGACTCGGATTTCGCATCGAAGTAGGTATCGAACTGGCAATCGAGCGCCACGCCGAGCGGCGAGCCGTAGCCGGCGGACTCGGGGCAGCGTGTTTCGCTATAGCTGCCCTCTCTCGATGTTCCGCTTGCGTAGCAGAGGATGTCGATCCCGTCTATGCAGTGACTTCCCGTATCCGCGTATGGGGCGCTGGCCCAGGTTTGGGGGTCACCTTCGCCAGCGGTGAAGGAAGCGCCCATTACGTGCAGCAGCTCATGGATCGGGATCACCGATTCCCACGAGCTTCTCCCATCCAGGGTGTGATTGGGGTTACGGGCAATAAAGGCATCGGTCGTGAACACTCGGTTGTTGTTCACCGTTGGATCTTCCGGGGGTGACCACTCCGGAGGCACGTCTGAGGCGGTCTTGTCGGGATCGCGGAACTTGAAGCCGATCCCAACAAAGCCTCTGATCTCCCTGGTGTCGAAAATCAAGTGCTTGATCGCCTGGTCTGCGGAAGGAACGCCCATCACGATTCCCACGTAGACGATCGTCTCGATCACATCGGCGCTGCCATCGGTCGTGTCTACGCCGTTGGCGTTGTAGTTGAGCGGGATCTCGATGTCATGGACGTCGATCGAGCCGTCCGTTTTGCAGTCGACCTTCATCTCCAGTGAGCGATTACCGTCGCTTGAGAGTTGGGATTGCTGCAGGAACTTCCAGTTCATGCGACGGACGATCGAAGAGATGTAAGCGTCCTCTTCGTCTGCTCTGTAGCCGCTTCCCTCCATGTAGGTGCGTACGACCTTGATGCGGTGGCCCGTGGTCGCGCAGACCGGCGCGTTCTCCTCTGTGGGCAGCGAGTAGAAGCCTCCAACGGCGGCGGCGCCTTGGGGGTCCGAGGACTCGTCTGCCTCAATGTGAGCGCTCATCGTCGGCTTTCCGGGCCGCTCAACGGAGTATTCACGAGTTCTGGGGTCGAAACGCGTCGTTACCCCTCGGATTCTCTCGAAGTCGGGCTGGCCTGGAATGCGCCCGTCGAAGCTGGAGAGGCCGTGGGAGTGGCCTTGGTGCGCGGGGGAGGTTGCCGGGAGCAGCGCCAGTGTGAGGGTGAAGAGTACGAATGTGAGCAGGAGTGCTTGCGCACGGGCAGTGTGCCGGTGTTGAATACTGGGCATTGTTCGAGTAACCTCCCCAGTGCCGATGGGTGTCAGCCCATCGGCTCATGGCGTCGGGGTTCTACAGCGTGCCTTGTTGTGGCCCCGGCGCCTCTTTATGTAGTGGCGGCACATTCCCTGGCCAGATGGGAGTGTGTCAAGTGGTTGTTACTCCACTTAAAGTGTGGTTAATTAAGTAATGGTGTTGTTTTGGCAGCGCAAAACACCCCGTCTGGGTGTTTGCTCGGTACCTGTTGACTGTGGTGTGTTGTTAGCGCTGTGGGGTGACAGCGCGCTGGTGCAGAAGCCTTGCGGTGCGCCCATTACTGCGGCGCTTCTTACCCTTCTTCCCTCTCCTACCTCTCCCGCAATCCGCCACCATCTTCGGACGCTCGACATAGCGAGCGCCGTTGTGGGCGGTGTAGACGACTTTGGCGCGGTAGTTGCGGGCGCAGATGTCTCGGGAATTGACCAGGAGGCCCTTTTTGCCGCCCTGGAGGCTGAAGATCACTCTGGTGACCGGGGCGTCTGGGATCAGGTCGAAGGTGTTGCGGATTCCGCCGTTGATCGAGTCCACTCGGCCCGCCGATTCGATTCTCAAAGGCAGAGTTGGAGGCCCGCGGAAGTCGGGGACTACGTCCGGCAGGAGGTTGCTCGAGGAGCGCAGGTAGACGTTTGCCTGCAACGGCTCGTCGAGGATCGGGGTGTAGGCGGTTGCTCTGCCGTAGATCGCTCCCGCCGGGCAGTTGGATGCCGCGAAGTCAGCGCGGGTGCAGACGGTGTTGATGTGGGCGTTCTCGAGGAACTCGCTTCGTG
>DATMBX010000139.1:0-7385 GCA_035558955.1 Solirubrobacterales bacterium
CCCCTGTAGGGCAAGATGTTGGGGTGCGACATGATCTTGATCGTGGTGATCTCGCGCTCGAACCGTTCGATAGCCCTGGGCTCGGCCGCCCATGCTGAATTGAGTCGCTTGCGCGCGAGCCGGGTGCCCACGGCGTACGAGCGGTTCGTCTCGATAACTTCGATCTCGTCAACCGTCCCCAGGCCGCCTTGGCCGAGTTGTCGGACGACTTTGAATTTGAACTCCCCTGGCGAGAGCATCGGCCTCCCCTGAGTTTGGGTGTTCACAGCCGTCCCTCAAGGTCGGCGGCGTGATCGGACGCCCGATCCCTTGGACGGTTACGCAGGCTAACCAGCCAGGCGACCGTCGCAACGCGACCGTAACCGTCCGACCAACGGTGTCTTGAGGGCGACCGGCGGGGCGGGATCCTCGGGGCCATGCGACGACCAGGTCCCGAGGAGTGGAAGCAGCTGATCGAGGAGTTCCGAGCGTCGGGCTTGCAGCAGAAGGAGTTCTGCTCCAAGCACGACCTGTCGCTCGGCACGTTCCAGTTCTGGCTGTACCGGAAGTCCAAACGGAGCTCCGGTTCGGAGTCCAAGTCGAGGCCGGCTTTTCTGCCCGTGGAGGTTGTAGCGTCGCCCGCGCCGCAGGCGCGGGCAGGGACGCTCATCGAAGTGGCCCTCCGGAGTGGCGCAGTGGTGCGGTTCTCGACGGGGACGGACACCCGGTACCTCGCCGAGCTGCTCGCGGCGCTCGGGTAGGGCCGTGCTCCTCCTCCCGCACGCGGTCCGCATCCTCCTCGCCGCCGAGCCGGTCGACCTGCGCAAGTCCATAGACGGCCTGGTGGCGCTCGTCCGGAGCGGCTGGAAGGAGAACGTCTTCGCCGGCCACCTCTTCGTCTTCATCTCGCGCCGGAGGGACCGGGTGAAGGTCCTCACCTGGGACAGCGGCGGTTTCATCGTCTTCTACAAGCGGCTCGAGCAGGGCCGCTTCCGCCTGCCCCAGTTCCATGACGACGCCCTGGGCGCCCAGCTCGACGCCACCCAGCTCACCATGCTCCTCGACGGCATCGACCTCTCCCACGTCCGCCGCCCGAAGAAGTGGTCGCCCGAGGTGACAGAGGGAATTCGACAGGCTCCGGAAAGTCTGATCTACCCCGGGCGATGGCAGCCGGCCCGCCGAGTGAAGAGCATCGATGCGAGTGGCGGACGAGGGCGGAAGCGCTCGAGACGCAGGTGGCCACGCTGACGGATGTCGTCAGCAAGATGCAGCACGACATGGAGACGATGGCGAGGCGGCTGCTGGGGCCGAAGTCGGAGAAGCTGCCGCCCGTCACCAAGGAGCTCCGCCAGGACGCGCCGCTCGACTTCGAGGCGGTGCTGAGGAAGAGGCGGGAGCGGCAGAAGGCGAAGGCCGAGCTGGCCAAGGAGACGGTGCACTACCCGGTGCCGGAGGAGAAGCGGCGGTGCCCGAAGTGCGGGAGCACCCAGCTCCGGCCGCTGGGCGACGGGAAGGTGACGACGCTCTACGACTACCGGCCGCCCCGCTTCGTGGCGCGCGAGGAGGTGCGGGAGACGCTGTCCTGCCGGTGCGGGGAGGGAATTGTCACCGCGGAGGGGCCCATCCACTGGCAGGAGAGGAGCCGGTACTCGCCGGCCTTCGTGGCCCACGTCCTCACCGCCAAGTGCGCTGACTCCCTTCCCCTCTACCGGCTGGAGAAGGGATTCCAGCGGATGGGCGTGCCCATGGCCAGAAGCACCATGACGGACATGTTTCACGCCGCGGCCGAGCTGCTCCGGCCGCTCTCCGAGCGCCTCCTGGCGCTGGTGCGCGAGGCGCCGGTGGTGCACGCGGACGAGACGTCGCTCAAGGTGCAGGACGAGGACAAGTGCCGCACCGGCTTCATCTGGAACTTCCGCACCACCCAGCCCCGGCCGCTCATCGCCTACCGCTTCTCGCCGTCCCGGAGTGGTGAGACGCCGAAGCAGATTCTCGGCGGCACCACGGGCGCCCTCGTGGTGGATGGGTACACGGGCTACAACGCCATCACCGACGTCAACGGCCGCCAGCGGGTCGCCTGCCACGCGCACGTCCGCCGGTACTTCTTCGACGCCCTGCCCACGGCGCCCGAGGCGCAGCAGGCGCTCAACCTCATCCGGGAGCTGTACCGGGTAGAGCACGCGGCCTTCGAGGCGCGCATCGTCGGCTCCCTCAAGCACCTCGCCCTCCGGAAGGAGAGCAGCGCCCCTGTCCGAGCCGAGCTGAAGTCCTGGCTCGACAAGACCCAGGGCCAGCACCCTCCGAAGAGCCCGCTGGGCGTGGCCATCCGCTACACGCTCAACCACTGGGACCACCTCGGCCGCTTCCTCGACGACGCCCGCATCCCGCTCGACAACAA
This sequence comes from Solirubrobacterales bacterium, assembly GCA_035558955.1. Taxonomy (GTDB): domain Bacteria; phylum Actinomycetota; class Thermoleophilia; order Solirubrobacterales; family 70-9; genus DASVDE01. The sequence continues at coordinate 2,378 of DATMBX010000139.1, forward strand.
CCCCGCCGAGGCCGCCCTCCGGCGCGTCGCCCTCGGCCGGAATTATGCCGAGCGCCCGATTATGCGGAGCTGCGATGTCGCGTGTTCGCGGCTCTTGGCGGCTTATCTCGGGCCGAGGGACGCGCTCGCCGCCTAAGAAGCAGAGGCCGCTCCGCATAATCCTCAAGCCTTCTCCGCCCCTTGGGGCAGAAGGGAAGGCGTTTCATGGAGCAAGTGTTTCGACGTGCCGCGGTCCGGGCTCGAATCCTCGGTAACCCGCTCGGTCCCATTCTTCAGCAGTATCTCGACTACCTTTTGGCTCGCGGCCATCGAGGCAGCGTGCTCCATCAGTACATCTTCGCGGTCGAGCACTTTGGCCGATGGCTCGGAGAGAAGCCGCTCGACCATGTCGCGGTCGAGCGGTTCATCGAGCGCCATCTCCCGAGCTGTCGCTGCGAGAAGCCGGCGCCCCGTCACCCCAACTCCGTCCGGGCGGCGCTCAATCGGCTACTCGAAATGCGCGGAGTCTGCAGGCCCGCGCCGCTGGTGCCACCCGCTGTCGAGGTTCTACTGCAACGGTACGAAGATCACCTCCGCGGTGATTGCGGCCTGGCGCCTTCGACGATCGGCTACCGGTTGCGCTATGCGCGCGACCTTCTCCAGCAGCTCAAGGTCCATCGCGCCAGCCAGCTGAAAGCCTGGGTTCCCACCAAGATCGCCGAGCACGTCGCGGCCGCCGGTCGACGGAGAAAGCCGTCCAGTGGGCAAGTCCTCGCCTCATCGATCAGAGCATTCCTCAGGTTCCTGCTCCTGCAAGGGCTCCTCCCGCAGGATCTGGCGGCCGCCGTCCCTTCGTTCGCCAACTGGCGCCTCTCGGCTCTGCCCGCTGTTGTTGAGCGAAGCGACCTCGAGAAGCTGCTTGCCGCGATCGATTCCTCCTCTCCAGTGGGGATGCGTGACCAGGGCGTCGTCCTGTGCATCACCGACCTGGGTCTACGCGCGGCGGACGTCGCTGCGATCACCACCGACGCGGTCGACCCGATCGCCGGAGTCCTTCGCATCAAGCACCCAAAGGAGAGGCGAGTGGCGGAGTTGCCGATGACCAATCGTCTGGCGACTGCCCTCTCCCGCTACTTGCGTCGCGGAAGGCCTCCGTGCGCGGCGCGCGCGCTGTTCGTGATCCACCGCGCTCCCGTGGGCAAAGCGCTCAAGCCGATCGGGATTCGCGGCATCGTCACGCGCTCGGCTGCCCGCGCCGGCCTGGGGAAGCTGATCCGAGGTACCCACGTGATCCGTCACTCGGTCGCCAGCTCGCTGATCAACGCGGGAGCATCAATCAAGGAGATCGCCGACCTGTTGGGGCACAGGAGCATCGACACCACGGCGATCTACGCGAAGGTCGACCTGCGCTCGCTAGCGGGTGTGGCTCTGCCGTGGCCTGGCTCGCGGGAGGTGTTCCAGTGACCGCGAAGAAGCCGGTGGCCATGGTGAGCCGCGCCAAGGAGTACCTCGCCTACCGTCGGAGCCTTGGATTCGATTTGGAAACGAGCGCGTTGGTCCTGTTGGACTTCGCGAGGTTCGCAGACAGGGCCGGGCATCGCGGACCATTGACCTCAGCGCTGGTGCTTCGCTGGGCGACGCAGAGCAGCGAGCACTCCCTGCGGTACCATTCGGAGCGACTCTCGATCGCCCGAGGGTTCGCGCGCTACCTCGCGGCGAGGGACGCGAAGACGGAGATTCCGGATCAGCGCTTGCTCGCCGGTCGGTTCGGCCGCAGCCAGCCGCACGTCTACACCGACGAGCAGCTCGGCCAACTGGTCAGCGACACCGCGAAGGCGGCGGCCATCGATCCTCTCCGCCGGCACACCTACGCCACCGTGTTCGGGCTGCTGGCCAGCACGGGCCTGCGCGTGTCCGAGGCCCTCGGGCTGGAGCTCACCGACGTCGATCTCGAGCGCGGCGTTCTGCATGTACGGCGGACGAAGTTCCGGAAGTCACGCCTCGTGCCGATGCATCCCTCCGTGACTCGAGCGATGGGCCGTTACCGGGGTCGCCGCGACCAGGACCCTGGTTGCCGAGAGTCGGCCTGGTTCTTCGCCGGTCGCCACGGCCGGCCGTTGCCGTACACCTCCGTGCGAGGCGCCTTTCTGCGCCTGCGCACGCGGCTGGGCTGGCGGAGCAATGGCGCTCTACCCGTCCCACGGATCCACGACCTGCGCCACACCTTCGCCTGTCGTCGGCTCCTCGCGTGGTACCGCGAGGATGTGGACGTCGAGCGGGGCATCGTCGCCCTCTCGACCTACCTCGGGCACGGCAAGGTCACCGACACGTATTGGTACCTCACGGGCACCAGCGAGCTGCTTGCGATCGCCGGGGACCGATTCGAGCGCTTCGTGGCGACCGGGAGCGCGTCATGAAAGCGGGCGATCAGGGCGACGAGATGCTCGGTCCGCCGCTGCAGCGTTACTTCTGCGGGTACCTGATCAACCAGCGGCAGCTCAGCCCCCGTACGATTGCCGCGTACAGGGACACGTTCAGGCTGCTGCTGGGATTCCTCGAGCAGAGGCAGGGCATCAAACCGGAGGGTCTGCGACTGCGGGACCTCGACGCGGATCGCGTGCTGGCCTTCCTCGATGATCTCGAGCGCACGCGGCGCAACTGCGCTCGGAGTCGCAACGCGCGGCTGGCAGCGATCCGTTCGTTCGTCCGGTTCGCCGCCGCCTCGAATCCTCTCCTCCTCCCGATCGCCCAGCGCGTGCTGGCGATTCCGAGCAAGAGGTTCGAGCGCGGGGTGGTGCGGCACCTCGCCCCGCGGCAGGTCCAGGCATTGCTCGACGCGCCCGATGGATCCACTTGGACCGGGCTCCGCGACCGGGTGCTCCTGACCTTGATGTACAACACCGGGGCGCGCGTCTCCGAGCTCGCCGCTCTTAAAGTCGGCGATCTCCGGTTGGAGAACGGAGGCTCGGGCTCCGTGCACCTCCGTGGCAAGGGCCGGAAACAGCGTGCGGTCCCGCTGTGGCGCGAGTCCCTGCGCCTCGTACGCAGCTGGCTCGATGAGATTGGCGCTCCCTCAGATGCGCCCCTTCTGCCCAACGGCCAAGGTGGGCACTTGAGCCGGTCCGGGATCGAGCACCGCCTCAGGCTCGCCGCCAGGCGCGCGGCGGTGGCTGATCCAGCCCTGGGTCCCTTCCAAGTCTCGCCGCACACGATCCGACACACGACCGCGATGCATCTGCTGCAGTCCGGCGTGGACCTGTCCTTGATCGCCATGTGGCTCGGCCACGAAAGCATCGAGACCACGCACCAGTACCTCGACGCCGATCTCGAATCGAAGAAGCGCGCGCTCGCCCACCTGGCCTCGCCGAAGGTCCGCCCACCCCGGCAGGCCAAGCGTACCCAGTCCTTGGTCGAGTTCCTCCGACGCCTGTGATTATGCGTTGCGCCTGCGCTCGCACTCGGAGGATGCGCGGCCGAACACTCCGCATAATCGGGCGCTCGGCATAATTCCGGTTATGCAGAGCACCGCATAACCGGAAGAACTTCCTCTTCGTCGGGAACGACAACGCCGGCGAGAACCTGGCCGGCCTCTACTCGCTGGTGGCCACCTGCGAGGCCAACGGCGTCAACCCGCTCGCCTACCTGGCCGACGTCATCATCCGCGTCCACCAGCACCCCAGCTCGCGCATCGACGAGCTGCTCCCGCACCTCTGGCACGGGCCGCCCGACCAGGCGTCCTCCACCGCTGCCTGAGGTAGTCGCGGCGATCGCCGCCGCGGCGGCGATCGCCCACCTACGGCAGCAGCATCACCTCGACGACTTCGCCGCCATCACCGCGGCAACCAGGTGGCCTGCCCAATCTCCGGGCACCTCGCTCACCCTCATGATCTCCACCACCGGCCCGGTCACGGGGAACCGGATGGTCACATCCGCGCCCAGTCCGAGATCCACCAGCGGAAGGCTCGTCGGCACGAGTCGGACGGTCGTCCTCCGCTTCCTCGCGGAGGCCTTCTTCCCCTTCCTCGTGGGCTGGACTCTCTCCTCGGGGGCCGGTCGTCGCATGGCCCCATTCCCCCAGCCGCATCAGCTGCTCTCAAGGCGCCCTCGGCCGGACGCTTACGTCCGCGGGGCGAGAGAGGTCCTCGCCGACCTCCGGAGGCGGGAGGACACCTCGCCCGCGGCGCTGATCATCCCGAATACCGAGGGCTGCCCCTACGTGCGGCTCCAGTCGGCAGGGAAAGGGAGCGGCACCTCGGCGTGGCGCGTGCTGAAGGAGGCGATGGGCCACAACGTCCGCTGGCATGATCTGCGGCATCTGTTCGCCGTCCGGTTCCTCCAGCACGGCGTCCCGATGGCGGTCGTGAGCCAGGGGCTCGGTCATTCCGATATCAATCTGACCGTAAAACGATACGGCAGATTCGCTGCCGAGACGGGGGAGCAGTTCACCTGGATCAACATCCTGGCGCAGCCCGTGGAGGCGCTTGCGGAGGCGAGGAAGTCTCGGCTTGAGGTTGCCCGGTAGCGGCAGGGCGTGCTGCGGTCCCGGTTGCCTGCTTGGCGATGTCAGTCGCGAATTCCTGCCTACTCTCCTTGATTGCTCCCCAAGTATCGAAAAAGAACGCGAGCGCCTTCTGTGCACGACTTGCGACCAGGGCGTTCTCTTCATCCGACAGGTTGTGCAGCCCGTCACTCAGGAGATCGTAGAGCACGCCAAGCGGGTTGTGGTTGCCTTGTCGGAGGATCGCGGGCGCATTCTCGGCCGCGATCTTCAGGCGCTCAGTCGCATGGAGGGAGTCCTTCGCCGCTCTGATCCGCTCGACGCGGGCCACGTTTTCTTCGGCTAGGGCTGCTTCTTCGAGCACGCACAGGAGATCATCAACATGATCCTCGACAATGCGACGGAAGTAGGCGACGGCGCCAATTCCGCGACCCACGCGAAGGCTTGAAGCGCCCTTCCTGAAGTGTTCGGTGCCAACCTTACCCAGCACCTTGGCGAGCCGATTCGGCACCGGAGCCGTCCAGCCCGGAA
>DATMBX010000140.1:0-5956 GCA_035558955.1 Solirubrobacterales bacterium
GGCCTTGCCCGCGCCGGCCCCTACAGACCCGGCCAGGCCGGCGCCCGAGCCGGCCGAGCCGGCTCCGAGAACGCCCTGCAGCAGCCCGGCCGCGGCAACGGCGGGCAACGGGGCCAGCGCGGCGAGCTCCTGCCGCCGCTCGGCGATGTCGTCGCGGAACCTGCGGCAGCTGGGGCAGGCGCGTAGGTGCGCTCGGATGTCGCGCCGTCGCACAATTCGCCCATCGGCGTTGGAGAGGGTGTGCATCACGTGCTCGCAGCTCATCTCACGTCCCTCCTCCATCTCGCGCAGGCTGAGCCGGGCCTCGTAGACGGTCTGCCGGGCAACAGCCGCCGAGGTGGCGAAGGCGGCGGCGATCTGCTCGAAGCTGAGGCCGGAAAGCTCTCGCATGACCAGCGCGCCGCGCTGGCGATCGGGGAGCTCGCTGAGGTCGGCGATCAAACGTCGCAATCGCTCGCGCGTCTCCGCGATCTCCGCGGCGCCCGATCCGACCGCCGCCAGATCCGCGTCGACCTCCTCGGTCGGGCGGCGTCTGCGCAGCATGTCGACCGACTCGTTGTGGGCGATCCGATACAGCCACGGCTTCAACTTGATCTGCCGCTTCTCGCCCGGAAGGGCGCGCATCGCCTTGATCATCGTGTTCTGCAGCGCGTCCTGGGCATCCTCGCGGTTGCCAAGCATCGCCAGGCAGTAGCGGTAGAGGGCCTGGTGATGACGCCGGTAGATCGCCTCGAAGGACACCCGACAAGGGTATGACGCGAATGCTCACTCTTCTTCAACGGTTTTCGCAGACATATGTCAGTGCAGGCTCGGCTCGCCGCCTGGGCCTGCGCCGGAGCCGCCCGCCGCTTAGGCTCCCGTTTCTATGAAGGCGACCGAGATCCGCCGGGCCTACCTCTCCTTCTTCGAGGAGCGGGGGCACAAGATCGTGCCCTCGGCGTCGCTCGTTCCCTCCGTCCACGACCCCTCGGTGCTGCTCACCACCGCCGGGATGCAGCCTTTCAAGCCCTACTTCCTGGGACGGGAGGAGCCACCGGCGCCGCGCCTCGCCGACGTGCAGAAGTGCTTCCGCACCACCGATATCGAGGAGGTCGGAAACACCGCCCGCCATCTCACCTTCTTCGAGATGCTCGGCAACTGGAGCTTCGGCGACTACTTCAAGGAAGAGTCGATCCCCTGGGGTTGGGAGCTGTCGACGCAGGGGTTCGGGATGGACCCCGAGCGGATCTGGGTGACGGTCTTCGGCGGCGACGAGGAGCTGGGGTTGGGCCCCGACGAGGAGGCGATCGCCCTCTGGAGCGGGATCGGAGTGCCCGACGAGCGGATCGTTCGCCTCGGCCGCAAGGACAACTTCTGGCAGGCGGGGCCGAGCGGGCCCTGCGGGCCCTGCTCGGAGCTGTACCTGGACCGCGGCGAGGACTTCGGAGCCGCCGGTGAGCGGCCCGGCGAGGACACCGACCGCTTCCTCGAGTTCTGGAACCACGTCTTCATGACCTACGACCTGGCCGAGGACGGCACCCTGACGCCGCTGCCGATGCGCAACATCGACACCGGTATGGGGCTGGACCGGATGGCCGCGATCCTCCAAGACGTCCCCTCGGTCTTCGAAACAGACCTGATCCGGCCGCTGGTCGATCTCGCCGAGGAGATGTCCGGCCGCTCCTACGAGGCGGGCGGCGCGGTGACGCGGGCGATGCGGATCGTCGCCGATCACTCCCGGGGCGCCGCCTTCCTGATCGCCGACGGAGTCGTTCCCTCCAACGAGGACCGCGGCTACATCCTGCGCCGGATCATGCGGCGGGCGATCCAGCAGGGGCGCACGCTGGGGCTGGAGGCGCCGTGGCTGGGCCGCTTCGCCGAGCGCACGATCGAGATCATGGGCGAGGCATACCCCGAGCTCGTCGCCGAGCGGGAGACGATCGCCCGCTGGGTCGGCGACGAGGAGGAGAGCTTCGGCCGCACCCTGGAGCGCGGGACCGAGCTACTTGAGCGGTTGGTCGCCGAAGCGAAGGAGTCCGGCACCTCCTGGATCGATGCGGCCGACGCCTTCAAGCTGCACGACACCTACGGCTTCCCCTACGACCTGACCAAGGAGCTGCTCGCCGAGCAGGGGCTCTCGGTCGACGACGGCGGCTTCGAGGAGCTGATGGAGGAGCAGCGCCAGCGGGCGCGGACCGGCGCCGCCACCGCGCACGGCTCCGAGGATCGCCACGCAAAGGTGCTCGCCTTCGCCGGCGAGGCGCCGCCGACCCGCTTCGTCGGCTACGAGACGCTGCGGGCGACGACCGGCCTGGCGGCGGTCGAGGCCGAGGACGGGCGTGCATTGGTGAAGCTGGAAGAGAGCCCCTTCTACGCCGAGGGCGGCGGCCAGGTCGCCGACTCCGGCGTGCTGCGCTGGAAGGGAGGGGAAGTAGAGATTGTTGACGTGTACAGGGTTGGGGAGGACCAAGTGCTTGAGGTAGCCCCCCGCCGCCCCCGGACGCGGGAGCACGGGCGCGAGACTTCCGGTGACGATGAGCGCGCCCGTGCGGGAGCAGAGGAGGCGGCGTTGGTTTTGGGCGTTCCGGTCGAAGCCGAGGTTGATCATGAGGCCCGCCACGCGACGATGCGCAACCACACCGCCACCCACCTCCTGCACGCGGCGCTCCGCGAGCGGCTGGGGACTCACGTGCGCCAGGCGGGCTCGGCCGTGCGCCCCGACAAGCTGCGCTTCGATTTCACCCACGGCGCGGCGCTCAGCGCCGGGGAGTTGCGCGACGTCGAGGATCGCGTCAACGAGTGGGTTAAGGCGAGCAGGCCCGTTCGCTGGCTCAACATGGAGCGCGCCGAGGCCGAGCGGCTGGGGGCTATGGCGCTGTTCGGCGAGAAATACGGCGAGTGGGTGCGGGTCGTCGAGGTCGACGGCGTCTCCCGCGAGCTGTGCGGCGGAACCCACGTCGCCAACACCGCCGAGGTCGGCATCTTCAAGCTCGCCTCCGAAGGATCGAGCGCGGCCAATGTGCGCCGGATCGAGGCGCTGACCGGCCCGGCGGCGATCGACTGGTTCCGCGAGCGCGAGGACCAGCTGCGCGAAGCCGGCGAGCTGTTGGGCTCCCCGCAGGACCCCCTGGGGGGCGCAAGGCGAGCGGCCGAACGCCTGCGCGAAGCCGGCAAGGGGGCAGAGCAGGCGGCGAAGCAACTGCTCAAAGACGAGGCGAATCGCCTCGTCGAGGAGGCGACCGACGTCGATGGAGTGAAGATCGTCGCCTCGAAAGCCCCAATCGCCGACCAGAAGCAACTCCTCGATCTCGCCAACCGCGTCCAGTCGAAGCTCGGCAGCGACTCGGCCATCGTCCTCGGCGGTGCCGAGGGAGACAAGGTCGGCCTCGTAGTCCTCGTCTCCAAAGCCGTGGTGCAACGCAAAGTGCAGGCAATGCATGTCATACGCGTTGCAGCGCCTGTGATCGGCGGCGGTGGGGGTGGACGCGAGGAGATGGCGCAGGCGGGCGGCAAGGACGCTTCCAAGCTCGACGAGGCGCTGGCGACGGCACGGAGAGCGATCGAGAAAGCGTTGAGCTAGCCGTGCGTGTTCTGGCCCTCGACCACGGGACCGCGCGGATCGGTTGCGCGCTCTCCGATCCCAGCGGCACGCTGGCGACACCGCTCCCCGTGATCGAGCCTCCGGAGCCGCGCGCGGTGGTGGAGCTGGTCGCCCAGTACGAAGTCGAGCGCGTCGTGGTCGGCCTGCCGCTTCACCTCAGCGGCGAGGAGGGCAGCCAGGCCGCGCTCGCCCGTACCTTTTGCGCCGAGCTGGAGAAAGTCCTCGACATTCCGGTCGAGACATACGACGAGCGCCTGACGACGCGAATGGCGGAAGCCAGCCGCCGCGAGGGCGCCACCGCCGCCCCCGACTCGCTCGCCGCGGCGCATCTGCTGCAGGCCTACCTCGCGGGACAGGCCGCGATCGAGGACGGCGAGGATGAGTGAAGATCGGCTCGCGCGGAGGCGAGCCGAGCGCAAAGAGCGAATCAGGCGCCGTCGCCTCGCCGTCGTCGCGATAGCCATCGTCGGTCTGGGCGTCCTCGCCGCCGCGGCCCTTGCCTACCGGCACTTCCATAGAGACACGCCGCCGCCGCCGGTCGTGTTGAGAACGATCACGCTGACGGTTCCCGAGGGCTACGACCGCTCCCAGATCGCCGAGCTGGCCAAGCGGGAGGGACTGCGCGGCGACTTCGTCGCGGCGAGCGTCAGATCCCGCTACCTGAATCCCGCCAAGTACGGCGGCGCCAACGCGCAGAGCCTCGAAGGGTTCCTCTTCCCGGACACCTTCGAGCTGCTCAAGAACGCCCCCGTCGCCGACCTCGTCCAGCTCCAGCTCGACGATTTCAAGGGGCGGATCGGAGGCGTGGACATGAGCTACGCGAAGTCGAAAAACCTGACCGTGTACGACGTGCTCACGATCGCCTCGATGGTCGAGCGCGAGGCCCAGCTCGACAGCGAGCGCAAGCTGATCGCCGCGGTCATCTACAACCGGCTGCGCCAGGGAATTCCCCTGGGGATCGACGCGACGATCCGCTTCGCGGTCGGCAACTACGAGCAACCGCTGACGACGTCGGAGTTGGAAGCCGACTCCCCCTACAACACGCGCCTCAACGCCGGCCTGCCACCGGGGCCGATCGGCAACCCGGGGCTCGCTTCGATCGAGGCGGCCGCGCACCCCGCCCAGGTCGACTACCTCTACTACGTGGTCGAGCCGGGGACCTGCGGCGAGCATTCCTTCTCCTCGACGGACGCAGAGTTCCAGGCCGACGTCGCCGCCTACAACGCCGCTCGCGACGCAGCCGGCGGCCAGTCTCCGGACACCTGTGGCTGATGCCACGGCTGGCCGTCCTCGGGTACCCGGTCGCACACTCGCGCTCACCCGCGATGCACAACGCGGCGCTGGCGGCGCTTGGGATGGAGGGTTGGAGCTACGAGGCGATCGAGGTTGCGCCCGACGCTTTCGAACAGCGGGTGCTGGGGATGCCGGGAGGGGGATTCGCAGGGGCCAACGTCACCGTTCCCCACAAGGGAGCGGCGCTCTCCGTCGCCGACGAGCTTTCCGCGACGGCGCGTGAGGTTGGCGCCGCCAACACGCTGACTTTCACCGACGGTGAAGTCCGCGCCGACAACACCGACGCCGAGGGCCTGCTGAACGCCCTGCCCGACTCGCCCGAAGGTCGCCGGGCGCTGGTCCTCGGCGCCGGCGGCGCGGCGAGGGCGGTGGTCTGGGCGCTCGTCCGCGAAGGCGCCGAGGTCGAGGTCTGGAATCGAACCCAGCTGCGCACTCGTCACCTCTGCGAGGAGTTGGGGGGAAGACCGGTCGATGCTCCCGCACAGGCGGACTACGAGCTGATCGTCAACTCCACGGCGGTTGGGCTGGGTGGAGAGGACGTCTTCGAGGAGCTGCCGCTCTCCGCTCAGGGCTTCGTTCCCGGCCAGGTGGTCGTCGACATGGTCTACGGCGACAAGCGAGCCAAGCTCTTAACCGCGGCAGAGTCAGCCGGCGCCGCAGTTGTCGACGGAATCGAAGTTCTCGTCCAGCAAGGCGCGCTGTCGCTTGAGATCTGGACGGGATGCGAGCCGCCACTTGACGTGATGCGCACCGCCGCCCGCCTATAGCCTTGCGACCCATGGCTGGTTTCCGATTCACCACGGCAGGAGAGTCGCACGGCCCCGGGCTGGTCGCGATCGTCGAGGGCCTGCCCGCCGGCCTCGAGCTCGACCGCGACCGGCTCGCGGCCGCGGCGGCCGACCCGCTGCTGCTCGCCACCGACGCGGCCGAGGCGCTCGTCCGCGAGGGCGTTCCCTTCCGCGCTGCGCACGAGCAGGTCGCCGAATCGGTTCGCGACGGCAGCTACGAGGCGCCCGCGCCGGCAGCTCGGCCCGCGCCCGGCCCGGGCGGAGCAGCGGAGGCCGTCGCCGCGGCTCGTGCCCG
>DATMBX010000141.1:0-13598 GCA_035558955.1 Solirubrobacterales bacterium
GCTCGGTGGCCCCTCACAGGCGCCGGCATTGAGGTCGCAGGGCGGCAGCCCTTCGGGCGGGAACTCGATGCCGCCGCCGACGCGGGCGGTGTAGAGGCGGATCAGGGCGTCGGGGGCGTCGGGCGTGTAGGCGGCGGTGGCGTCGAAGAAGACATCGGCGCCGTCGGGGCTGACGCCCTCGACGATCGGCGCCACCGCCCAGTTGGTGAGGCCGTCGGTGACGAGGATCTGGCGCCCATCGCGCCACTCATAGACGTCGGTGCCCGGCAGGAGGTCGCCGGCGGCGGGCGTGTTCTGATCGGCGCCGGCGAGCGGCGTGGTGGTGACGAAGGCGAGGGTGCCGCCATCGGCGGAGAGCGCCCGGTTGTTGTTTAAGCCGGCGATCACTTTGTGCAACCCTCCGTCCAGCTCTTCGAGAGGCGGCGAGCCGTCCTGGGGGCAGGAGACGCAGATCAGCGAGCGGTCGGTGTCGTCATAGCGGTAGTACTGGGTGCCGCTGCCGTTGTCGCTCGTCCCACCGAGCGGGTTGAGGGAGGCATCGTCGGAGGCGAAGACGAGCACCGAGCCGTCGCTCGAGAGCGCGACGGAGGGTTGAGCGCTGCCGACAGCGACCGGTCCGACGTAGGCGATCTCGCCGCTTGCGACGTCGAGGCGGTAGGCCCCTCCCTGGCTGTCTGGCGTGAGGCGCTTGGCCCCGAAGTAGACGCGCGAGCCGTCTTCGGCTACCCCGATCGCCGTGGCGTCGTTGCCGCTGACCTGGGTGTGGGAGCCTGGGACGATGCAGGTGAGGCACTCCAGCGAGTCATCGGAGGTGTCGTAGCGGTAGATGTCGTTGCCGATCGCGCAACCGGCGGCCTCAGTGTCCTCGGAGTCGAGACGGCTGGCGGTGGCGAAGAAGGCGGCGCCGGGGGTCGCTTTGATCAGCGAGCCGCCGCAGTCGGGGCCTGAAAGCAGCGGGCCCGAGACCAGTCTGCTCTGGGCGGCGAGCGGGTCGCGCAGGTAGAGCTGGGTGGGCGAGGTGCCGCAGGGCGGCGCCGAGGGAGTCTCGAAGTAAACCCCCTCGGGAGCGACCCAGTTGCTGTCGGCGACGGCGCCAAGCGGCGGCGCCTGCGTGCCGCAGGGGCCGGGCCCACCGCCCGGCAGCAGGCTGGCCAGCTGCGGCGCGCCGGCGCCGAGCAGATAGGCGTTCAAGCCGCTTACCCCGGGGTAGGCGGGGTCGGGCGCGGAGTCCCCGAGGACGGCGGCGGCGAGGGTCCCGTCGGCGGAGATGCCCGCGTTGGTCACTGACTCAGGGCCGCCGCGGTAAAGCAGCGTCGTGCCCGAGCCGGGAGTGAGGCGCCAGAACTCGGTTTCCTCTCTGCCCGAGTCGGTGCCCGCGTTCGCCGTGACCATCGTCGAGAGGTCCGAGGAGGCGTATATCGGCCCCCACTCCTGGCCGACCAGCTGATCGCGCGGGGGCAGGATCGGTCTGGTCTGCCAGCCGCTTGGCGTGCGCTCGGCGAAGTAGGGGCTGAGGAAACTGCCGGTGGGGGCGATCGGGGTGCCGCCGGCGATGCCGTAGACGGCGCGGTCGCCGTCGTCTGAGAAGGCGTCGCCGAAGAAGGCCCCTACCGGGTTGCCGGAAGACTCGGCGAGGGAGACCATCTCCCAGGCGCGGTCGGATCCCGGCGGGCCGGGGAAGGCGTCACTTTGGCCGGGGAGGACGTCGGAGGCGCGGGTTGTGACGCTCATATCCTCGCCGGGGAGCGGCGAGCCGACGCCGTTTGAGGCGAGAAGGCGGTAGTGGTAGGTGGTATCTGGGGCTATACCGCCCAGCTCCTCGGCGACGAGCTGGGCGGTATAGCCCGAGCCGGCCGCGCTGGTCGGGGTGGAGGCGCAGGGGTTTGCCGAGCAGGGCCCTTGGTCCCCGTACTCGAAGTGATAGGTGGTGGCGCTGCCGAGGGGGGTGACGCGGCCGTTGATCTGCGCGCTCGTGGTGCTTCGCACGGGCGCTCCGGCGGTCTCCGCGATCGGTGGGGCGGGATCGGTTCTGAAGGGCAGCGCCGCGGTGGTGATCGGCGGCGTGAATCTCTTCGTCGTGACCAGCCGCACCAGATAGTCGGTGTTGGGCAGAAGGCCGAGCAGCTCCGGGCAGAAGGTCTCATCGATCGCCTGGGGGTCGGTCTGGATGCCGAGGGCCACCTCGGGGGTGGAATCCCAACTTGAGCCGCCGTCGTCTGAGTACTCGAAGTGGTAGCTGACCAGCGGCGGGCCGTTGGGGTCGATCGTCGCGTGAAGGTCGGCGCAGGTCGCGGTGACATTGTCGACGGAGTCGAGGCTTGCGGTGGGCGGCGGGCCGGCTTCGTCGATGACGTAGACGCCGCCCGCGGCGGTGGCGTAGAGGCGGCCGGTGGCGGGCTCGACGGCGAGGCCGCCGACGCTCGCGCCACCGTTGGTGTTGTGGCGGTCGTCCTCATCGGCGGGTGGGGCGCTGAGGCCGGGGGCGTTGAGCGGGCCGAACTGTTGGATGACGTCGTTGCGGGAGACATAGAGGACGTCGGCGTCGGGGCCGATGCCGTCTGAGTCGGGGTCGACCGCAAGTCCATCTGTGTCCCCAAACGACAGCGGGATCAAGCCGCTCTGGCCGGGGATAACGGTGGCGACCGAGGCGCCGGCGCCTCCGGAGAGGCCCGAGCCGTCCACGCTGAGCTGAGCGACGTCGCGGGCACCGAGGACGTTCGAGAAGGTGATCCGGTAGGGGTTTGAGCCGGTGGCATCACCTCTGCCGTCTGGCTGGCCGACGTCCCCCTCGCCGATCGAGGGCAGCTCCTCCAGGGCGTCGCGGATGCCGTTGTTCTGGGCCGGAGCGTTGAAGGGGAGAGGTCTGGTTGTCTCCGCCGGCCCCGGCCCGCCTCCATCGGAATCGAAGCTGAGCGTAAAGGTCCCTGCCGTAGCGGCAATGGTGACCTCTTGGACCTCGTTGGCGCCGCCGCCGCCAAAGCCGTCGAAGGCGGTGGTGACGCTGATCGTGCCAGTGAGCGGCGTGGTGCCGTTGGAAACAACGAGCTGGGGGACGTCGGCGTTGGCGAGGTCATCGGTGAATCGCACGATGTAGAAGCCCTCCCCGCAGGAGCAAGTGGCGACCCTGATGTTGCCGGCGCCCATCGAGGGCAGCGCCTCGAGCGCCGCTCTCACCTGTTCGGGCGTGGCGTTGAAGCTGAGGTCGCCGGTGGTGTCGACGCCGAAGCTGAGCCTGAACTGGCCGCCGGTGGCGTTGCGGTTGAGCTGCTGGCCCTCACTGATCGAGCTGCGAAACGGTGCCAGGAAGCCGATGCCGCCTCCATTGGCGTTGGCAGTGTCATAGCGCAGAATGCGGCTGTCCGCGCCGAACAGAAAGACTTCGACTCGGTCGGTCGCGTAGAGGATGCCGCGCGAGTCGACGGCGACCAGATCTGGGCTGCCGGGGGCGAAATCAGCGGCAGAGCCGATCGAGCCCGGTGAGAATCCATCGAGGCCGTAGGTGTTGACGCGGTTGTTGGCGGAGTCGGCGAGGTAGACGGCACCGGTGGTGGGGTTTCCGTCGGGGGCGCCGACGGCGATGGCCCTGGCGCGGATGACGCTCCCGCTGACGGTAGCGGTGCCAAGCTGGCCGACGGCGGAACCGGAGGTTCCCGCCTTGCAGACGTCGCCGTCGGCGGCGACGCAGACCTCATAACCGGTGCCGGTGTCGCCGGGGCCCGAGGCGGCGATGTCGAAGCCGAAGGAGCGCAGGAAGGTTCCCGCTCCGTCGTAGACGTTGACGCGGTTGTTGACGGAGTCGGTGACGAAGACGTTGCCGGTGTCCTGGTCGACAGCGATCGCTCCGGCGGCGAAAGCTTGGAGGTTGAGGGCGCCGTTGCCCGCCGCGGTGCCGTTGCCGCCGGAGGGAACGGCGGCCTGACAGGCGGCGGCGACGGTGCAAATCTCATAGTCGGAGCCGCCGCTGGTCGTCGAATCGACGTCGGCGCCCCAGGCGCTGATGAAGAAGTAAGTGTCATCCGCCGTTGCGGCGGGGGTGTTGCCGGGGGTGCCGTTGTCGTCGCGGCCGAAGCGCTGAATGCGGTTGCCGCTGGCACTGGGGCTACCCCCGTCGATGACGTAGACATCGCCGGCGTTCGCGGGGCCGGCACCACTGTCGTTGACGGCGACGCCGGCCCCGCCGGCGTCGGCGATGATGTCGACGGCCTCTTTGGCGCTGGCGGCGGGGGCGAAGGCGAAGAGGGTGAGCGCCAGGGTCGCGAAGGTGAGTATGGCGCTGCGGGTGAGGCTAAGGAAAGGCGCTGCTGACTGCGGCGGGCGTGTCACTCGAATCCTCTCCTCGGCTTCGGTGGTGGCGGGTGTCGGGTGCATGGGTTGGTTGGTTTGCTCAGGTGGAGCGGGCACCCCCGGCGGCGCGCTTTGCGCGCCGCCGGGGGTGTGATTCGCTCCGGTCATCAGGTGCTCAGCCGGTGACGGCGAAGGTGCCGGTCACGGATGCCAGACCGTTGAAGGCGACCAGGAGCCTTGCGCCCGATACACCCGCGCCTCCCCCAGAAATATTGGGTTTGTCGACGACAATTGCGTCCACTCTGCTGGGCGGGTCAACGCCATAGAGGCAGAAGTGGCCGCTGGGAGCGGTTGGATTCGCGTCCGATCCGGTGCAACCGACGGTCCCGGCGCCCGCGCCGTCGAAATCGCCGAAGTTGGCGTCCTTGAAGGTGTGGACATTGCCGGCGTCGAGAGGTGCCGAGAGCGGCACTGGGAAGGACACCGTCTCAAAGGCAACGCCGGCCCCCACGAAATCAGTGGCGACCCAGGCGCCGGTCTCGGTGGTGTTGGGTGGCAATGTGCCACCTGAGCTGGCGAACGGAGAGTCGACGCCGTCGACGCCGTCTTCGCCGTCTTCGCCGTTGCAGACGTCGGTCGTGTTGCCGTCGAGGGTGTATGCCACACCACCGGCCGGGCAGTTCAGAGTCACGTCCTCGGTGACGGATTTGCCGTTGGTCCCGTTCGTGCCGTTTGTCCCGGGCGTGCCGTTGGTCCCATTGGTACCGGCGGCGCCGTCTTTGCCGTTGGCTCCTGCCGGCCCGGCCGGACCTGCGGGACCCGTCGCGCCCGGTTTACCGGCGAACTGTTTGGCGATCGCTTTGACCTGGCTTTTCTGTTTGCTGTTGAGGCCGGCCGCGGCAAATGCGGTGCCGGCGAGTGCGGCGACGAGCGCCACGACGGAAACGATCAGCCCGGCGGTGCCGAAGCGGTCGCGAATTCGGTTAAACATCAGAGGCTCTCTCCTTGTGTAGAGGCGGGCAGGTCCCAACCGGCCGGCCTTGACTTGAATAGGAGGGGTTGGGTGCTCACGCAGCTACGCCCTCCCCCGTCTTGTCTTTGGTTTGACTTGGTGCGTTGCTGTGCGAATGAAGTGGCTAGGGCTCGTCCCGGGCGCCCGGGACGAGCCCTTGGCGTCGTCTGCCAGGGAGAGCAGGCGTTCGCCGACTGGGTGAAGAAGGTGGATTTCGTAAATGGGGTGGCTGCTCGCGCTAAGCGGTGCCGATTCGTCCCGTTTCACTGCGGATACCTCTCCCTTGTTTCCCGAGCCTTTCCCTGGGGCTCGTCCCTGTGGTGCTGCCCCGGCTCGTTCCCTACGGGCCTGAGGCTTCGTCCCTGTACGCCTGGTGGTGGCGTGGGAGGAATGTAGCCGATTGCCTTCTTTTATGCAAGGACTAGTTTTCATAAGACAGGCAAAGGTGCTCCACGGCTGAGAAACACCCTGCAATCCAGCCCATGGAGAGGCGAAAGCCCAGGAAACCCAGCGGTACAGCGCTCGTCCTCGCCACCACGGCCGCACGGTCAGCTGCGCTCTGGAGCGCCGAGCCACGATCGCACCTCCGACCCAGGTGACATTGAATCCCTGGCCGCGACCAACGAACACCTCACCCTGGCGGTCGTTTAAGCCTTCGAAGCTCGCCGCAGAGGCGGGGGCGAATCGGGGGTGGCCAGCGCCTTTGGAGGTGAATGGCAAGAACGATCGGCGAGATCCAGGCAACCGAGGCGGCGCTTGGCAAGCTCGGGGCGCGCGGCATCTCCGAGGAAGAAGCCGAACAGGTGCTGAACAACGCCTACGTGATCGCCAGAAACCTGCGGGGACGCGCCCCACGGCGGCAACCCAGCGCGCGGCGGATGCTAATCGGACGTACAGACGGTGGCCGTGTTCTGACCCTGGTGATTGAGGAAACCATGGAGCCGACGAGCTGGCTGATCGTCACTGGTTGGACCGCGACGCGGCGTGAGCGTAAAATCCTCGCGAGGAAAGGCTGAGCGATGAGCAAGCGTCCGACCAACGCCCCCGATCCACAACCCGGCGACTTCGACGCCGAGCTGGAGGCGATCTCCGAAGAGGACCTGGAATTCGTCGAGGCGGGCTCTGGGATTGCGATCTCGATCGAGGTGTTAATCGAGGGCGAGGACGCCAGACGCCTCGCCAAGATCGCCAGCGAGCGCGGCCAGCCGCCAGGAGAGGTTGTCGCCGACCTCGTCCGCTCGGCGGCCTGAGCCCACACTCCCGTAGGAGAAGCTCCGCTCGGCGGGCGATTGACCTTGCTTTCCTGGACCGCTCAGATACCTTCTTTATGTAACTGCCGCATCGACCGACATCCGCTTGGAGGGACTCGCCAAGCGCTACGGCGAGGTGGTGGCGGTTGCGGGAATCGACTTGGAGATCGAGCGGGGGGAGTTCTTCACGCTGCTGGGGCCGAGCGGCTCCGGCAAGACGACGACGCTGCGGATGATCGCCGGGTTCGAGCAGCCGAGCGCGGGGCTGGTCGAACTGGCGGGCGAGGACGTGAGCCGGGTGCCGCCCTACGACCGGGCGGTCAACACGGTCTTCCAGGACTACGCGCTCTTCCCCCACATGAGCGTCGGGACGAACGTCGAGTACGGGCTGCGGGTGGCCGGCGTCGGTAAGGAGGAGCGGGCGCGGCGGCGCGAGGAGGCGCTGGAGATGGTGCGGCTGCCCGGCTACGCGGCGCGCAAGCCGGCCGAGCTGTCCGGCGGGCAGCGCCAGCGGGTGGCGCTGGCGCGGGCGATCGTCAACCGGCCCAAGGTGCTGCTGCTGGACGAGCCGCTGGGCGCGCTGGACCTGAAGCTGCGCGAGCAGATGCAGGTTGAGCTGAAGGCGATCCAGGGGGAGGTCGGGATCACCTTCGTCTACGTCACCCACGACCAGGACGAGGCGCTGACGATGAGCGACCGGATCGCCGTCTTCAACGACGGGCGGATCGAGCAGGTGAGCTCGCCGGTGGAGCTGTACGAGCGGCCGCGCAACGAGTTCGTCGCCGGCTTCGTCGGCGTCTCCAACCTGCTGGAGCGCGATGGCGAGCGCTTCACCATCCGCCCCGAGAAGGTCCAGCTGCTAGACCCGGCGGCGTCGGCCGACGGCCTGCGCACCGAGCGCGGCCGCATCGCCGACATCTCCTACGCGGGGATGGTGACCCGCTACCGGGTCGCGCTGGACGCGGGGGGAGAGCTTCTACTCGTACGTCAAAACGTGGAGGACACGTCCTTGGACGCGACCTCCGAGCGGGGGAGGGAGGTCCTGGTCGGCTGGCGCCCGGAGCAAGCGGTCGCCGTCCGAGGGCAAACGAACGCATAGGAGGATTACCGTGAGAGATCAAACGCACCCCGCGCGAACGGCCTGGCTTGTAGTCGCCGGCCTGCTCGCCTTCATGATCTTGCTCGCCGGCTGCGGCGACGACGATGACGGCGGTGGTGGCACCGCGGCCGAGCTGCAGAACGTGGGCCAGCCCGAGGGTCAGCTCAACCTGATCGCCTGGGCCGGCTACGTCGAGGACGGGTCCACCGACCCCAGCGTCGACTGGGTGACCGGGTTCGAGAGACAGACCGGCTGCCAGGTCAACGTAAAGATCGGCAACACCTCCGACGAGATGGTGCAGCTGATGCGGACCGGGCAGTACGACGGCGTCTCGGCGTCGGGCGACGCGACGCTGCGGTTGATCGAGGGCGACGACGTCGAGCCGGTCAACACGGACCTGGTGTCCAACTACGAGGACGTGTTCCCGGGCCTGAAGGAGCAACCCTACAACAGCGTCGACGGGCAGATGTACGGGATCCCGCACGGTCGCGGGGCGAACCTGCTGATGTACAACATGGATGTGGTGAGACCGGCGCCCGGGGAGTCCTGGAGCGTCGTCTTCGATCCCAGACAGGCAAGCCAGTACAGCGGCAAAGTGACCGCGTACGACAGCCCGATCTACATCGCCGACGCGGCGCTCTACCTGAAAACGCATCAGCCCGACCTGGGGATCGAGGATCCCTACGAGCTGGACCAGAGACAGTTCGACGCGGCGATCGACCTGCTCAAACAGCAGCGCGAGAGCATCGGCGAATACTGGTCCGACTACACGAAGCAGATCCAGTCCTTCGCCAACGGCGACACGGTGGTGGGCACGACCTGGCCCTACCAGTACCTGACGCTGAAAGCCGAGGGCAGACCGGTCAACGCGGTCTACGCCTCAGAAGAGGGGGCAACCGGGTGGTCGGACACATGGATGCTCAGTTCGGAAGCCAGAAACCCGAACTGCATGTACCTGTGGATGAACCACATCATCGACCCGAGAGTCAACGCCCAGGTCGCCGAGTGGTTCGGTGAGGCGCCCGCCAACGAGAAGGCGTGCCAGTTCACCGAAAACAGAGACCACTGCGACGAGTACGACGCGGCCGGGAGAAGATATCTGGACGACCTCTTCTACTGGAAGACGCCGCTGGCCGATTGCGGCGACGACCGCGGTGAGGTCTGCCAGGACTACAACGCCTGGGTCCAGGGCTGGACCGAGGTGAAAGGCTGAGCCGCAGGCTCGCCAACCTGTTCCACGGGCGCCCCCGCTTCCAGGCGGGGGCGCTCCTGGCGGGCCCGGTCGGCTGGCTGGTGATCGGGTACCTGGGGTCGCTGGCGGTGCTGCTGGTGACCTCGTTCTGGTCCCTGGGCGAGCTGAGCGGGGAGATCCAGAGAACGGCGACGCTGGACAACTTCCGCACGCTGGCCGAGGAGCCGGTGTACAGAGACGTCGCCTTTCGCACCATCGGGATCGCGGCGGCGGTCACCGTCACCGACGCGCTGCTCGCCTTCCCGCTCGCCTTCTTCATGGCGAAGGTGGCGGGGCCGCGGTCGCGCGGGCTGCTCGTCGTCGCGGTGATGGTGCCGCTGTGGTCGGCCTACCTGGTGAAGGCGTACGCCTGGCGGACGATCCTCAGCGCGGACGGGCCGCTGAACTGGGCGCTGGCACCGTTCGGGCTGGACGGGCCGGGGTATGGGCTGGTCGCCGTCTGGCTGGTGATGAGCTACCTCTGGCTTCCCTACATGGTGATCCCGATCTACGCCGGGCTGGACCGGATCAGCGACTCGCTGCTGAACGCCTCGGAGGACCTGCGGGCGCGGCCCACTTACACCTTCCGGCGGGTGATCCTGCCGCTCGCCTTCCCGGCGGTGGTGGCGGGCTCGATCTTCACCTTCTCTCTGACCCTGGGGGACTTCATTGCTCCCAGCCTGGTCGGCTCGGGGGACCAGTTCATCGGCACCGTGGTCTACTCGACGATCACCACGAACCTGCCGCTGGCGGCGGCCTTCGCGACGGTGCCGATCGCGGTGATGGTCGTCTACCTGCTGGGGGCGCGGCGGCTGGGGGCGTTCGAGCATGTGTAGGGCGCGGAGGGCGGGGCGATGACGCTCTCGCGGGGAGCAAGACGGCTGCTGCTCGGCGCGGCCGGGTTGACCCTGGCCTTTCTCTACGTGCCGCTGATCGTGATCGGCGTCGACGCCTTCAGCACGGCGACAACGCTGGAGTGGCCGCCGCCGGGCTACACGACGAAGTGGTTCGGCGAGGCGATCGACAACCCGGGCGCGCGCGACGCCTTCTACAACTCGCTGAAGGCGGGGGCGGCGGCGACCGCGATCGCGCTGGTGCTGGGGACGCTGGCCTCGCTGGCGGTGTCGCGGCACCGCTTCTTCGGGCGGGAGACGATTTCCTTCCTGGTGATCCTGCCGATCGCGCTGCCGGGGATCGTCACCGGGATCGCGCTCAACTCGACCTTCACCCAGATCCTCGGCATCGACCTCAGCCTGTTCACGATCGTCGTCGGCCACGCGACCTTCTGCATCGTCGTCATCTACAACAACGCGGTGGCGCGGCTGCGGCGCCTCTCGACCTCCTTCGAGGAGGCCTCGGCCGACCTCGGCGCCCACACCTGGCAGACCTTCCGCCTCGTCACCCTGCCGAACCTGCGCAGCGCCCTCGTCGCCGGCGCCCTGCTCGCCTTCGCCCTCTCCTTCGACGAGATCATCGTCACCACGTTCACCGCCGGCACCGGCACGCAGACCCTCCCCCTCTGGATCTTCACCAACCTCTCCCGCCCCAACCAGCTGCCGATAGTCAACGTGGTAGCGGTCCTCGTAATCCTCATCTCAATAATCCCCGTCTACTTCGCCCACCGCCTAACCCGAGCCGAAGGCGCCCCGGCGGCAGGCAAAGGCCGCGGCCGCTTTGAAGGCGGCGGCGTGGAGGCCAAGGCAACCGCTGTCCCGTAGAGCGGCTATTAAAGCGACGCTTTCACTGCCGCTCCTCACTTGGCTCCTTATTAATGAAAAGCGGCTATTGCTAAAATAGCTGCTGTGAATGCGCCAGAGGCCCGGGCCGGCCGCTTTATCGCTCAGCGGGGCGGCTATTCGGCTTTTATCCCGCGTCCTCTTCCTCCGGACCCCCCGCTTGACTTCGACGGGGAGATGGTCGCGCTCCTCGCGGACGCCGGCACCGAGCTTGGCCGGCTGGATGGCGTCGCCAAGGTCATTCCCGATCCCGACTTCTTTGTCGGGATGTATGTGCGGCGGGAGGCAGTGCTCAGCTCGCAGATCGAGGGCACGCAGAGCACTCTGGAGGATCTCCTCGAGCAAGAGCTGGAGCCTGCACAGCGCCAGGAGGGCACCGACGTGCTCGACATCGTGAATTACGTCCAGGCGATGAACTATGGGCTCAAGCGACTGGAGGCGCTGCCTTTATCGCTTCGCCTGATCCGCGAGATCCACAAGGAGCTCCTGCGCGATGGACGAGGTTCAAAAGCGACTCCCGGCGAATTTCGCACAACGCAGAACTGGATCGGCCCGCAGGGAGCCGGCCTTAAGCAGGCCACTTTCGTGCCCCCACCCGCACACGAGATGAAGGAGGCCCTGCATGACTTTGAGAAGTTCCTGCGCGGCGGCACCGGTCTTCCGGCCCTGATCGAGGTGGGCCTGGCCCATGCTCAGTTCGAAACCATCCACCCTTTTCTGGATGGAAACGGCCGAGTTGGGCGGCTGCTGAACACCTTTCTCCTGGTTCATCGAGGCGTTCTGCGGCAGCCCCTGCTCTACCTCAGCTATTTCTTCAAACTTCACCGCACCGAGTACTACGACCGCCTGATGGCCGTACGTCTGCGGGGCGACTGGGAGGGCTGGATGCGCTTCTTCCTCGGCGGAGTCGTCCATACAGCCCGCAAGGCGACTGAAACCGCCGAGCGGATCTTCGAGCTACGCGAAGCCGATCGCGGTCTGATCCTCGAAAGCAACTTGGGCCAGAACGGGCTAATGCTGCTGTCGAATCTGTTTCAGCGACCGCTGGTCAACATCAACTTGGTCGCCGAGCTGCTTGGCTCGACGTTCCCAACTGCCAGCAGGCTTGTGGGAGGGCTGGAGGAGTTGGGGATCCTGCGGGAGATCACTGGTCGAAGGCGCTCACGGATATTTCGCTATGAGCCGTACCTCGCCCTGTTCGACGAGCCCGTCGCCGAGCGTGTCGAAGAGGGCGAGGCGGAGCTGACCGAGGCGTCGACAGCGGAGGCTTAGTTAGAGCGGGATGTTGCCGTGCTTGCGCTTTGGCTGGTCCACGCGCTTGGACTGGAGCATGCGCAAGGCCTTGATCAGCTTCGGGCGGGTTTGGCGGGGCTCGATGACGTCGTCGATGTAGCCGCGCTCGGCCGCCGAGTAGGGGTTGGCGAAGTGGGCTTTGTAATCGTCGATCAGCTTCTGGCGGCGCTCGTCGGGGGTCGGCGAGGAAGCGATGTCTTTGCGGTAAATGATGTTGACCGCGCCCTCCGGCCCCATCACCGCGACCTCGGCGGTCGGCCAGGCGACGTTGTAGTCGGCCAGCATGTGCTTCGAGTTCATCACGTCGTAGGCGCCGCCGTAGGCCTTGCGGGTGACGACGGTGAGCTTCGGCACGGTCGCCTCGGTGAAGGCGTAGAGCAGCTTCGCGCCGTGGCGGATGATCCCGTTCCACTCCTGGTCGGTGCCGGGGAGGAAGCCGGGAACGTCGGTGAAGGTGACGATCGGGACGTTGTAGGCGTCGCAGGTGCGGACGAAGCGCGCCGCCTTCTCGGAGGCCTCGATGTCCAGCACGCCGGCGAGGAAGGCGGGCTGGTTGCCGACGATGCCGATCGGGTAGCCGTCCAGGCGCGAGAAGCCGCAGACGATGTTCTTGGCGAAGTGCTCGTGGACCTCGAAGAACTCCTCGTCGTCGACGATGCGGGAGATCACGTCGCGCATGTCGTAGGGCTTGGAGGGGTCGTCGGGGACGAGGGTGTCGAGCTCTTCGTCCTCGCGCTCGGGGTCGTCGGTCGGCTCAAAGCGCGGCGGCGCCTCGAGGTTGTTGGAGGGCAGGAAGCTGAGCAGGTAGCGCGCGTCCTCGAGGCAGCTCTCCTCGTCCTCGGAGGCGAAGTGGGCGACGCCGGACTTCGAGTTGTGGCTCATCGCCCCGCCCAGCTCCTCGAACTCGACCTCCTCGCCGGTGACCGTTTTGATCACCTCGGGGCCGGTGATGAACATGTGGCTGGTCTCTTTGACCATGAAGATGAAGTCGGTCATCGCCGGCGAGTAGACGGCGCCGCCGGCGCAGGGGCCCATGATCAGGCTGATCTGGGGGATGACGCCGCTGCATCTGACGTTGCGGACGAAGACGTCGCCGTAGGCGCCGAGGCTGACGACGCCCTCCTGGATGCGGGCGCCGCCGGAGTCGTTGATGCCGACCACCGGCGCGCCGACCTGGGCCGCCAGGTCCATCACCTTGCACATCTTCTCCGCCATCACCTCGCCGAGGCTGCCGCCGAAGACGGTGAAGTCCTGGGAGAAGACGAAGACGGTGCGGCCGTCGATCGTGCCGTGGCCGGTGACGACGGCGTCGCCCCAGGGCCGGCGCTTCTGCATCTCGAAGTCGTAGGTGCGATGGCGGACGAAGGTGTCGAGCTCCTCGAAGGAGCCGAGGTCGAGCAGCTTCTCGACCCGCTCGCGGGCGGTCATCTTGCCCTTCGCGTGCTGCTTCTCCACCGCCTCCTCGGAGGCGGAGTGGATGGCGGCCTCGCGCAACTCGCGCAGGTAGGAGAGCTTCTCCTCGTGGGTGACCGGGTTGCGTTCGCGCATCGGGGAGGCGCGATTCTATGGAGTACGGCTCAGGCGCTGCCGAACGGCTGGCGCTGCGGCTCGGCCAGGCGGTCGAGAACCTGCTCCAGGTCGGTCTCGGAGAGGCCGGCGTCCTCGGTCGCGCGCACCGCGACCCGAGTCCCAA
>DATMBX010000142.1:0-14949 GCA_035558955.1 Solirubrobacterales bacterium
GAGCGTCTGGGTCCTCAACCGCCTGCTCAAAGCCGACTTCGACGCCGATCTCTCTTCGGGCGCAATCACCCGCAGCGGCATCGAGGCCGCTACCGAACTGGCGCGACGGCTGGGGGTCGACAAAGGCCATGTGATCGCCGCCCATACTCACCGCTCCGGCCCGCGCGAGGACGAAGCCGAGTGGACTCTGCCCGGCGGCGGGCGCCTCCACAACACCGGCAGCTGGGTCTTCGCCTCCGCCTTCCACCACCCCGGGACGCCGCCGGGCCCCTACTGGCCGGGAACGGTCACCTGGGTCGAGGACGAGGGCCCGCCGCGTCGCGTCCAACTCCTCACCGGACACGCTCGGGACGACTTGAAGGCGACGGTGGGACGCAACTTGGGGTCAAGCAGCTAGCCGAGCCACTCGGCGAGGACCCGGCCGATCTCCTCCCCCGCGTCCTCTTGAAGGAAATGCCCAGCGCCTTCGATCGCCCGCGGCGCCGGAAAGTTGAGCTCCTCGGAGACCCGCTCGCCGACCGAGAAGGGAAGGACCGGGTCCGAGTCGGCCCAGAGCACGAGCGTCGGGCGATCGTCCTCGCGCAGGGCATCGGCAACCCGTTTGCCCTCCGCCGCTCCCGGCGCATCGGGCTCGGTCGGCAAGATCAGCGGGAAGGCGCGCGCGCCGGCCTTCGACTCGGGCGTCGGGTATGGGGCCTCGTAGGCGGCGATCACCTCGTCCCCCGGATCGTTCTTACAGCCGCCGCGGACCAGGAACCCGACCGGCACGTCTTCGTTGTTGCGGACGAACTCGCGAAATTTGAGCCAGACGTCGCTCATCCGCTGGTGCCCGGTGAAGGGTCCGGTTTCCATGATCGCGATGCGGGAGAAGCGGTCGGGGTGCTCGACGGCGAGCCGTAGGCCGATCGGCCCGCCCCAATCGTGGACGACGGCCGTGGCGTCGCGCACGTCCAGCTCTTCCAGGAGCTTCGCCATCAACTCGACGTGGCGGTCGTAGGTGTACCAACCGAGGTCGGTTGGCTTGTCGGAGCGGCCGAAGCCAGCGTAGTCGGGGGCGATGCAGCGGTAGCCGGCGTCGCGGACCGGCGGAATCACCTTGCGCCAGAGGAACGACCAGGTCGGCTCGCCATGGAAGAAGACCACCGGCTTCCCCTCTCCCTCGTCGAGGTACGCAAGCCGAAGCCCGTCGATCTCGCGGTATTGGGACTCGAACGGAAAGTCCGGCAGTCCCTGCAGATTCTCTTCCGGCGTCCTCGCGAAATCCACAGCGGGAGCCTATTTCATAATTCTCGACTTTCCTGATTGACAATGTGCTACGGTCTCCCGCTCTTTTAGAACTAACTTCATCAAGAAAAGGGGAAATATATGAACAGGGCTTGGCTCTTCGCGCTTCTGATCGCCGTGGTCGTGGCGGGATGCGGCGGCGACAGCTCCGGCTCCTCAGATGGCGGGAAGCTGGACATCGTCGGCTACTCCACCCCAGAGGCCGTCTATGAAGAAGCCCTGGAGCCCGGCTACCAGGACACCTCGAAGGGCGGGGACGTCAGCTTCAGCAACTCCTTCGGCGCCTCCGGCGACCAGAGCCGTGCGGTCGAGGCCGGCCAGCCCGCCTCGGTCGTCCACTTCGCCCAGGGCGGGGACATGAGCCGCCTGGTCGAGTCCGGACAGGTCGCCGCCAACTGGGACAAGCAGAGATTCGGCGGGATCGCCCAGAACTCGGTCGTCGTGATGACGGTCCGCAAGGGCAACCCCGAGGGCCTCAAATCCCTCGACGACCTGCTCACCAAGGACGTCGAGATCATCACGCCCAATCCGTTCAGCTCCGGCGCGGCCCGCTGGAACATCATGGCGATCTATGGCTCCCAGTTGAACCAGGGCAAGAGCCCCCAGGAGGCGCTCAATGCCGTCAAGACGGTGCTCGAGAAGACGCTGGTCCAGCCGGGCAGCGCCCGTGACGCGCTCGCCGCGTTCACCCAGGGAGAGGGCGACGTCCTCCTCGGCTATGAGAACGAGGCGATCAAAGCCCAAGACGAGGGCGAAGAGGTCGACTACGTCATCCCTCCGAGCACGATCCTGATCCAGACCCCGATCGCGGTGACGAAGGATGCTCCGGCGGCGGCGAAGGGCTTCCTCGACTTCATCTGGTCGGACGCGGGCCAGCAGCTGTGGGCCGAGAACGGCTACCGGCCGGCCAATCCCAAGCTGGTCGACGCGAAGCAGTTCCCCACCCCGGTCGACCTGTTCACGATCGACAAGTTCGGCGGTTGGGACAGAGTCAACGACGAGTTCTTCGACGAGGCGACCGGGTCCGTCGCCGCGATCGAGAAGGAACTCGGGGTCTCCACCAGCGGCTGAACATGGAAGGGCACCCGGCAACCATTCCAGCGCCCCGGGCAGGCATCCGCCTGCCCGGGGCGGGCGCCGGCCTCGGCAGGGGCCTCGTCACCCTCTACCTGTCCCTGATCGTGATGCTGCCGCTGGCCGCGGTGGTCGTCGAGTCGACCAGCGGCGGCCTCGGCGCCTTCTGGGATTCCGTCACCGGCAGCCAGTCGCTGGCGGCGCTGAAGCTGACCGTGATCTGCTCGCTGATCGTCGTCGCGATCAACGCGGTCTTCGGCACGATCATCGCCTGGGTCCTCGTCCGCGACGAGTTTCCGGGCAAGGCCGCCGTCAACGCGCTGATCGACCTGCCCTTCGCGCTGCCGACGATCGTCGCCGGGCTGACGTTGCTGACCCTGTACGGAGCCGAGAGCCCGATCGGCCTCGACGTCGCCTTCACCCGGGTCGCGGTCGTGCTCGCGCTCTGCTTCGTCACCCTCCCCTTCGTCGTCCGCGCGGTGCAGCCGCTGCTGATGGAGATGGACCGGGAGATGGAGGAGGCGGCGACCTCGCTCGGCGCCGGCGGCTTCACCGTATTCCGGCGGATCATCTTCCCAAACCTCCTGCCGGGCATCCTCGCCGGCGTGATGCTCGCCTTCGCGCGGGCGCTGGGCGAGTTCGGCTCGCTGGTCTTGATCTCGGGGAACATCCCTTTCAGAACCGAAGTTTCCTCGGTCTTCATCCGCAGCCAGATCGAGTCCGGCAACGTCTCCGGCGCCGCCGCGGTTTCGGTCGTGCTGCTGGCGATCTCGCTGCTGCTGCTGGTCGCCGTCAGCTTCTTCGGTCGTCTCAGCCGCGCCCATTCAGAGGGCTCCGAATGACCACCGGCCCGCCCGCCAAGTGGAGCCTTCGCACCCTCGCCTTCGGCTACCTGGGGCTGCTGCTGCTCGCCCCGGTGGCGATGATCTTCTACAAGACCTTCGAGCACGGCCTCGGGCCGCCGATCGAGGCGATGACCTCGCCCGACGCCTTGCACGCGATCTGGCTGACGCTGCTGATGGTCGCCGTCGCCGTCCCGCTTAACACGGTCTTCGGGGTCGGCTGCGCGCTGCTGCTCGTCCGCCACAAGTGGAAGGGCAACGCGGTGATCGACGCCATCATCAATCTCCCCTTCGCGATCTCCCCGGTGGTGATCGGCCTCTCGCTTTTCCTGCTCTACGGCAACGACGGTTGGTTCGGGCCGACCCTTGCCGAGTGGGGAATCCAGGTCCTCTTCTCCACTCCCGGCATGATCCTCGCCAGCGTCTTCGTCTCCCTGCCTTTCGTCGTGCGGGAGACGGTGCCCGTGCTGCAGGAGATCGGCACCGAGCAGGAGCAGGCCGCCTCGACCCTGGGCGCCAACGCCTGGCAGACCTTCTGGCGGGTCACCCTGCCGGCGATCCGCTGGGGCGTCGCCTACGGAGTCGTGCTGACCACCGCCCGGGTGCTGGGCGAGTTCGGCGCGGTGACGATCGTCTCCGGCTCGATCTCCGGAGAGACCGAGACGCTGCCGCTCTTCGTCGCCAAGGCCTTCGAGCAGTTCAACGAGGAGGCGGCATACGCGGGTGCGATCGTGCTCGCGCTGCTCGCCCTCACAACCCTGCTGCTGATGAGCGTCGGCGGCCGCAAGACGAAGGCTCAGGCCAGTGGGCCGATCCCGATCACGGGTGATGCCGCAATCTCAACGTCCACCACGAAGGAGGGTTCCTGATGGGAATCGCAGTCGAGGGCGCGCGCAAGCGCTTCGGTGACTTTCAGGCTCTGGACAACGTCTCGATAGACGTGCCCGACGGCTCGCTCACCGCCCTGCTGGGGCCGAGCGGCAGCGGCAAGTCCACGCTGCTGCGGGCAATCGCCGGATTGGAGACGCTCGACGCGGGCCAGGTCGTAATCAACGGCCAGGATGCAACTGGCACCCCGGCGCAGAAGCGCGAGGTCGGCTTCGTCTTCCAGCACTACGCCGCCTTCAAGCACATGACCGTATTCGGGAACGTCGCCTTCGGGCTGAAGATCCGCAAGTGGGACAAGGCCAGAATCAGCGACCGCGTGCACGAGCTGCTGCGCCTGGTCCAGCTCGACGGGCTCGCCGAGCGCTACCCCGATCAGCTCTCCGGCGGCCAGCGCCAGCGGATGGCCCTGGCCCGGGCGCTGGCGGTCGAGCCGCAGGTGCTGCTGCTCGACGAGCCCTTCGGCGCGCTCGATGCCAAGGTCCGCAAGGACCTCCGCACCTGGCTGCGCCGCCTCCACGACGAAATGCACGTGACGACGATCTTCGTCACCCACGACCAGGAGGAGGCGATGGACGTCGCCGAACAGCTGGTCGTGATGAACGAGGGCCGGGTCGAGCAGTCGGGCAGCGCCGACGACCTCTACGACCACCCGGCCAACGAGTTCGTGATGAGCTTCGTCGGCGAGGTCAACCGCCTCGGCGAGCACTTCGTCCGTCCCCACGACATGGATGTCGTACTCGACCCCGACGAGCGGACCGAGGAGGCGTTGGTGCAGCGCATCGTCGCCCTCGGCTTCGAGATCCGGGTTGAGTTCACGCTCGGCGACGGCACCGAGGTCTGGGCGCAACTGACCCGGCCCCAGCTCCAGAAGCTGGAGCTGCGCGAGGGCCAGATCGTCTACCTGCGCCCGGGCCAGAAAAAGAGCTTCAGCGGCGAGGTTGCAAGCGCCGCTTGAAGGGGCGACGGGGTGGGGCGTCCTTTGCCGGGTCGCGCCCCACCCCACTTCGCCATCAAACCAGGCGGCGCTCGAAGGTCTTCTCCAGCGATCGCTCATCCTCCTCGCCGGCGACCGTCTTGTCGAGCCGCATCAACGCGCGGCGACCGTCGAGCCGCAGAGTCGCAACCTGGTTGTCGAAATACGGGCCCTCCAGCAAGCGCCAGCGAATGCCGGGATCAGGGGCGCCCGCCGCTTGGGCCAGGGCCCGCGCGGCGACGGCAAAGGGACGAGAGAAGCCGGTCTGGATCGCCTTGCGTTCGTGTCGGGCGAGGGGATTGCGGTAGGGCGAGCAAACCGCCTGGATCACCCTGCTCCGCACGCCTCTGCCTGAGTTGAACGCGACATCGCAGAGATAGGCGTGGTGGACATCTCCCGAGAGGAAGACGATCGAGGCCGGCGGCTCCCCCCGTCTCCCCGAGCCGATCTCTTCCAGCAGCCCGCGGAGCCTTTGGAAGGAGAACTGGAATGCCGCCCAGTGGTCGAAGTCGGCCAAGCGGCGGAGCCTCTCGCTGCCGCGAGCGACGAGCTCACCCCAGACGCCATCGCAGAGCCGCTCGTTCCAGGCCTCCAGATGGTGAAATCCGGGAGAGAGGATGTATGGAACGGTGGTGGCGATCAGCAGGTGGTCGAAGTCACCGCTCGCGTGGTCGACGATCCAGCCCCACACCTCGTCGTTGAACATCGAGCGCCGGTCCTCGGTCAGGACGCGACCGGCGCGGGAGTCCATGAAGATCGCCCGGGTCCGGCCGAGATCGCGGCAGAAGCTCCAGCGCATCCCCTCCCCCGCAGAGTCGATCTCCTTCGCCCAGCGGCGCAGCGCGTCGGTGGCATCCGGACTGCCCCGCACTTGCTGGTACAGGCCGTTGTCATCCAGCTCCCGGGGCGAGAGGTTTCCAAGGTGCTGGTAGACCCAGTAGCTCATGATCCCCGCCACTGCCCGCTCGTGCCACCACGGCTTCGCGTCCATCTCGTCGTGCCAGGCGCGGGAGATGTTCCAGTCGTCGCTCATGTCGTGGTCGTCCCAGACCATCGACAGCGAGACCGTCGAGAAGAGCCAGCGGATCAGCGGGTCCTCCCATGACTCCCGGTAGAGCCAGGTGTACTCCTCGTAGTCGATGACCTCCTCCCCGGGCGCGGGCTCGGAGTCCCGGCGCTCGCGGATTCTCTTCCGCGCCGCGGGCGAGGCCTCGTCGACGTAGACCTGGTCGCCAAGCATGAAGAGGAGCTCCGGCCACTGGTCGCGTTCGGAGCGGGTCATCTGATCGGCGAGTACGTGCAGAGCGTCGAGCTCGTATCCCTCCGGGTGCTGGTCTCTGCTGAGCACGTAGGGCTCGGCGTGGGGAGCGGCAGCCCTGCAGGAGCCGAAGCAGATGTCGAGAGGGGCGTCGCGCCCGAGCGTGCGGATCGCGCTGGGCGGTAGGTCATTGCCGGGAGGCGGCCAGCGGGACTCGCCGTCGAGCGCGACCTCGTACTCGTAGAAACCGTCGGGCTCGAGGCCCTCCACCCGGACGAGCGCGTAGTGGTGACCCTCGACCCGGAAGGTCGGCTCCCGGCGACCGAGGATTTCGACCTCGCAGGGCGCGCTCGTTTCCACCCAGATCGTCGCCTCGGTGTCGGAGACGTAGCGCAGCAACGGGCCCAACAGGAGGTCGGTCACGCCCTTCTTCTCCCCAGCTGATCGCGAACGGAAACCGCAGGAAACTACGGATGCGCCTCGAAATCCTCAGCCGTAGCCTCACCCTTGCCCAAACGCGGACGAAAGGTTACGAATGAACGAGGAGAGCATTCTCAGCGGCTGGTGGGTCTTCGCCGGCGTGCTGCTGTTGATCGCCGGTGTCCTGAACATCGTTTACGGGATCGCCGCAATCGACGACTCAACGTTCTTTACTCAGAACGTCGATTTCATCATCAGCAGCCTCAACACCTGGGGCTGGGTACACCTGATTGTCGGCGTGCTCGAGTTCGTGGCGGCGTTTTCGCTGTTCGCCGGCGGCGAGTTCGGCCGCTGGTTCGGCATCCTCGTCGCATCGCTCAACGCGATCGGCGCGCTGCTTGCGATTCCCGCCTATCCGTTCTACTCGCTGGCGGTCTTCGCCCTGGCGATCATCATCGTCTACAAGCTGGCCGAGGGCCCAGAGGTCCGGGTCCGCTCAACCGTCTGAGCGCACGACCTCGCACAGGCGGTCGACGAAGGCCGCCTGTGCTTGGTTGATCTTCCTCTTCGCCTCCTCCGGCCCGAACCACTCCGCGCGGTCGACCTCGGGGAACTCCCGCTCCCGCCCCGAGCGCGGCGGCCACTCCATCGCGAAGGTGTTGCTGCGCAGCGTCGCCGGATCGAAGTCCGCCTCGGCCGCCCAGACTTGAACGAGCTTCCCGCCCTTCTGCCTCACCTCGCCGAGATCGATCAGCGCGGCCGGGTCGATCTTGGCAGGGGACCCGAGCTCTTCCTCCAACTCCCGCAACGCGCAGATCCTGGGATTCTCGCCTTCGTCGTGCTCCCCCTTCGGGATCGACCAAGCCCCAAGGTCTCTCTTCGCCCAAAACGGCCCACCGGGATGGACGAGCAGCACCTCGATACCCGCGTCCGTCACCCGGTAGAGCAAAATCCCGGCGCTTTGGCGTGCTGTCATCGCGACAGGCTAGTCGGACCGCGTTTCTGGGCTTTGACCAAACCAAGCCGACGAGCTGGCCGTCGCGGCCATCTCCTGGTGAGAGTAAGAGCGACTCCGGATCGGGGAGACAGGATTTGAACCTGCGACCGCTCGGCCCCCAGCCGAGTGCGCTACCAGACTGCGCCACTCCCCGTGGCTGCCTTCATTCTGCCGCATCTGCAATGGGAACGTCTGTTCGACTCTCTATAACTCGTTTGGATGCGGCGTTGTGGGCAATGCAATGAATTCAAGCCTTTTGAGGATTTCGCTTGGCGGCGGAAATCAAAAGGGCAGCGCGACAACTACTGCCGACCGTGCCGAGCGGCATATAAGCAGGAGCACTACGCCGCGAACCGCCAGCGCTACATCGACAATGCGCAGCAGCGGAGGCAGCTCATGGTCGAAGAGCGCACGGCCTTTCTCGTTGCGTTCCTTCGAGAGCACCCCTGCGTGGATTGCGGGGAGGGAGATCCCCTGGTCCTCGAGTTCGACCATCTCGGGGACAAGGAATTCGGCATTGCGAAGGGCCTAAGGGATCGCAACTGGCAGAGCGTCCTCGACGAGATGGCGAAGTGCGACGTGGTTTGTGCAAACTGTCATCGTCGTCGAACCGCCCGTCGAGGTGGATTCGTGCGCGCGGTGGTAGCTCAACGGTAGAGCCTCGCCCTTCCAAGGCGATGATGCGGGTTCGATTCCCGTCCGCCGCTTCTCAGGTTGCCGGGCCGGGTGCCGATGAAGGGATCGGCGATGGTCAGGGGACACCGAATACATCTCGTTTGCGTCTGCCTGGTCGCGATGGCTCTGAGTGGCTGCGGTGACGACGGGAACGAGGCGCCGCTCACCGACTGGCCCGTCTTCGGCCGCGTGCCCGAGCGCGTCCATTACCTGCCCGCCGATCGCCGTGCCCTCGACCCGCCGCTGCGCGAGGCCTGGTCGATGGACACCCATGGGCTGATCGAGTTCCCGCCCGCGGTCGCCGGCGGCGTCGCCTACGTCGTCAACAAGTTCGGCAACCTGGCGGCCGTCCGGCTGGACGACCACGAGGTTCTCTGGAGAAGGGTCCGCGACCCGAAGAACGCCGGCTCGCCGACCGACGTCACCGCACCCGTCTTCCACCAGGGGCGCCTCTTCGTCGCCTTTCAGGATGGCGAGCTGGTCGCCTTCGACGCGGCGAGCGGGAAGCCGGAGTGGAAGCGCGACCTGCATTCCCACCTCGAGTCCTCGCCGGTCGCGGTCGGCGACACGCTCTACATCGGCTCCGACCGAACCAACCTGATCGCCCTGCGCGCCTCCGACGAGAGAATCCGCTGGCAGTACAACGCGCCGGACGCGATCAAAGCCAGCCCCAACCACCACGACGGGCGCGTCTACGTCGCCGATTACGAGGGCGCGATGTTCTGTCTCGACGCCGAGACGGGCAATGTCCTGTGGCGGACCAACACGACGAAGGTGAAGCCCTTCGGGGAGGGCGGCTTCTACTCCTCGCCGGCGATCGCCTTCGGCCGCGTCTACGCCGGGCGCGACGACGGCACGATCTTCGCCTTCGACCAGCGCACCGGCAAGGTCGACTGGTCCTTCCCCACCAACAATTTCGTCTACGGCTCACCCGCCGTCGCTCAGGTGCCGGGCACGCCGCCGACGGTCTACATCGGCTCCTACGACCGCCACCTCTACGCGCTCAACGCGCTCACCGGCAAGCAGGAGTGGCGCTTCGACGTCGGCGGCCCGATCCCGGGAACGGCAACCGTGATCGGCCACACCGTCTACACCTCCTCCTTCAAGACCGGCAAGGCGATCGGCATCGACGTCCACACCCGCAAGCGGACCTTCCAGTTCGACAGCCCCGGCTACACGCCGGTCGTCTCCGACGGCCACCGCGTCTACCTGGTCGGTTACTTCGAGCTGGTCGGGCTGAAGCCGACCGGGCGCTGACCAGTCCTCGTTTCTCCCCTCGCCACCCGGGTATTCGCAACTCCATGGAGAGAGTCGCGGACCCCCAGCGCTCGGCTGCCCGCTTCCTCGTGATCGCGACCGACGAGTTGAGGGGGGACGAGGTGATCGGCGAGTTGCGCCGGCATCTTCAGGAGGGTGAGAGCGAGGTGATGGTGATCACCCCCGCGGTGGAGGAGACCCGCTTTCGCCACGCGCTGGGCGACATCGACAGCGCCACGATCGAGGCGAAGCGACGCCTGGACGCGTCCCTCGCCGAGTTGCGCGGCGCCGGGATCCCGGCGATGGGCGAGGTGGGCGACAGCGATCCGCTGACGGCGGCGACGGACGCGCTGCAGCGCTACCCGGCCGACGAAGTGCTGATCGTCGCCCACGCCGAGGACCAGGCTCGCTGGTTCGAGGACGGCCTCTTCGAGCGCGCCCAGGAGACCCTCTACCCCGCACTTCACATGGTCGCCGTCAGACGCGACGGGAAGGACGGCGAGCCGCACCTGGCCGGTGTCGAGGAAGCCGGGCCCGGCCGCCGACCTTCGGTCGGCAGGAAGGAAGTGGAGATCTCTCCCAACCTCCCTCGCTTCACGCGCGGGGACCTGCTCGGCATCGTCGTCGCGGTGGTGGGAACGATCGCCGCGATTGTCCTCGCCGCGACGGGGCCGGGAGTCGAGTCGCCCGCCGGCGCGGCCCAGATCCTGCTTGCGATGGGAGTCGCTTTGGTCAACATGGCGCACGTGGTCGGCCTCACCCTGCAGGAGAGCGTCGACTACCACGGCGGCTGGCAGAGCTTCTTCCGCGACCTCTCCCTCACCGTCACCCCACTGGCGATCCTCGTCAACGCCCTGATCTCAATTCTCGATTGAGGTCTCAGCCAGGCGCCATTCGGGCCAGCCGTCCTCGAGGCGGCGGGCGGTGCGGCCGGCGTCATTCAGACGACGGACCGCCTCGTGTGCGTAGGCGCAAAACGGGCCGCGACAGTAGGCGACGACCTCCTGGTCGGGAGGAAGCTCGGACAGCCGGCGCTCCAGCTCCTCGAGCGGGATCGAACGGGCTCCTTCGATGTGGCCGGCGGTGAACTCCTCCTCGGGCCGCACGTCGACCAGGACGACATCGCCCTCCCTCAAACGCTCCAACAGATCCTCGCGCCCGATCGTCTCAACCTCGTCGCCGAGATACTCGCGCGCGGCACGCTCGACCTCGCCCAGGTGGGCCACAGAGGCGTCGCGCAAAGCGAGCCAAAGTCGCAGCGCATCCTCACCGGCGAAGGCGTAGACGACGCGGGTACCTTCGCGGGTGCGCGTAACGATTCCAGCCGCGCGGAGAGCCTGCAGGTGCTGGGAGGCGTTGGCGGTGGACTGTCCGCTCGCGCGGGCCAGCTCCTCGACCCCCCGCGGCGCCTGCGCCAGCAGGTCGAGCAGCTCGAGCCGCCGGGGGCTGGCAAACGCCTTGCCCATCAGCGCGATTGCCTCGAACAGTGCCTGTTTGGCGTTATGGGAAGCCATTTCCTTTTGGTTTGGTGGGTTTGCGGTCGAGCGGAGGCTCACCGATAGACGGAGCGGTAGTTGCGGACGGTCAGCGGGATTCCGATCGCTCCGAGCCCGAGGATCATGAGGAAAGCCAGTCCAATGGCTCCCCAGTCATAGCCGCTGAGCATCAGATCGCGCATCGCGACGAGCGCGTACTCGGTCGGGTTGACATCGATGATCGCCCGCAGCACGCCGCTTTCGATCTGGTCCATCGGCTGGTAGGCGGTGGTCAGGAAGACGAGCAGGAAGGCCATCGGGAAGACGGCCTGGACCACCGCCGGATCCTTCGTCTTGAGCGCGAGGTTGGCAGTCAGGATGCCGAACGTGACAATTCCGAAGAGGGTGCCGATCAGCAGCATCAGCAGCGCCCCCGGAAGGCCGGTTTCGACCTCGGCGCCCAGCACGAGCGCGAGCAGGAGGATCGCGCCGGCCTGGACGAACAGGCGGGCGCCGTCCGCCAGCAGCCGCCCCAGCATGATCGAACCGATCGAGGCCGGGGTGGTCAGCAGCTTGTAGAAGTAGCCGTTCTGGAAGTCGGTGGCGAGAGCCACAGCCGAGTTGGCGATCCCGGGCACCGTCGTCAGGAGGACGGCGGCGGGCGCCAGGTACTCGAAGTAGTTGTCGGTGGGGAAGCCCGGAAGGTGCGTGACGGAGGCGAAGAGCGCACCGAAGACGAGGAACATCATCAGCACCGGCGGGAGGGAGAACCCCAGCACCATCGGATCGCGGGGAAACTGCACCAGCGTTCGGAGCGTGAGGAGCCAGGTGGGCGAGGAGAGCTTCATGCGGCCTCCGTTTCGGTCGCGTCGGTTTGCCCGGTCGTCGCTTCCGCCCCCTCGAAGCTCCTGCCGGTCGAGCGGAGGTAGACGTCCTCGAGAGTGGGCTGCTTGATCGAGAGAGCCTGAGGGGCGGCGCCCTCGCGCTCCAAGAGGCGAAGGATCTCGGGCGCGATGGTGGCCGCGTCCTCGACGTCGACGGACAGGTCTCCGTCCGTGACGACGACGTCGCGCACGTCTGGACGTGCGAGGAGAACCGCACGCACCCGAATGAGGGTCTCCGGGGCGGACTCGTGGGAGTAGTGGAGCGAGAGCGTCTGGCCCCCCACCGAGGCTTTAAGCTCCGCCGGAGTGCCTTCCGCGACGATCCGGCCGCGGTCGACGATGCCAATTCGATCGCAGAGCCGGTCGGCCTCGTCCATGTAGTGGGTGCTCAGGACGATAGTCATCGCAAGCATCGTGTTCAGGCGCTGGAGCGTTTCCCAGATGGCCCCCCGCGCGCGGGGATCGAGCCCCTCGGTCGGCTCGTCCAGGAAAAGGATCGGCGGCAGGTGGATGAGCGCCGAGGCGAGATCCACCCGACGCTTCATTCCTCCGGAGTACTGGCCGATGCGCTGGTTCGCCACCGTTTCGAGGTCGACCAACCCGAGCAGAATCTCGGCGCGCCTGATCGCCTCTCCGCGAGAGAGCCCCTGCAGGCGGCCCTGGAGGACCAGGAACTCGCTGCCGGTCGCGAGCTCGTCGACCCCAACCTCCTGCATCGCGAAGCCAATCTTCCTCCGCACCTCCTTGGCGTCGGCCGCGACGTCGAGACCGGCGACCGTCGCGCGACCGCCGCTGCGTCTCACAAGCGTCCCCAGGATGCCGATCGTGGTCGACTTCCCGGCGCCGTTCGGCCCCAGGACGCCGTAGATCTCACCGGTCTGCACCCGGAAGCTGAGGCCATCCACCGCCTGGGTTCCATTCGGGTAGCGCTTGGCCAGATTTTCGACGGCGATCGCCGGGGCGGTGGCCACGCCTGTTTTGGGGACCCCGTTGCGCCGGGTCTCGTCGCCGAGCAACTCAAGCAAACGTTGCTCGATCTGCGCCTCGGGATCCGGGCCGATCTCCTGGTCCATCCTGAACCGTGCCTGAGTTGCGCTATTGGATTCCATATTTCGGTATTCAATAGAATGATTGATAACTTGTCAAGGCCAACCTGATCCCGGACGATTGGAGGCCCCAATGTTCTTCCGCCAACTGTTCAACGACGAGACCTCTTGCGCGTCCTACCTGCTGGGCTGCAAGAGCAAGGGTGAGATGGCGGTGGTCGACCCCCACGCCGACCTGGTCGACACCTACGTCGCCCTTGCCGAGGCTCAGGGCGCGCGGATCTCCGCGGTGCTGGAGACGCACGTGCAGGCCGACCATCTCTCCGGGATGGCGACGCTCGTCGAGCGCACCGGCGCAACCGCCTACATGCCGGCCGGCGCCGAAGTCGAGTTCGACCACCGGCCGCTCGCCGACGGGGAGGTGGTGAGAGTCGGCAACACCGAGCTCGAGGCGATCGCCACGCCAGGGCACGCCGCCGCCCATCACGCATACCTGGTCACCGATCACGCGCGGGTGGACGACCCCTGGATGGTGCTGAGCGGCGACGCGCTTCTGGTCGGCGACGCCGGGCGGCCGGACCTGCACGCCCACGGGGATCGCACCGCCGAGGAGATGGCGCGGACGCTCTATCGGTCGCTGACCGAGAGGCTGCTCTCCCTTCCCGATCACCTGCTCCTCTACCCCGCCCACTACTCGGGCTCGGTCTGCGGCCGAGGCCTCTCCGGCAATCCCGCCTCCACGATCGGCTTCGAGCGCCGCCACAACACGGCGCTGCGGTTCTCCTCCGAGGATGAATTCGTCGCCGCGCTGACCAAGGACATCCCGCCCGCCCCGGAGCAGCAGGCAGCGATCGTCGCCGCCAACCGCTCCGGCCGCCCGCTGGTCAGCAACACCTAGAGCGAACCCGATGTCCGCTCGGCATCCGCAACTCGGACTGCGCGAGAACCTGCCGCAGTTCTCTCTGCTGGTTGCCGTCAACGCGTTCGTCGGCGCGATGGTCGGCTTGGAGCGCTCGGCGCTGCCGCTGGTCGGGCGCGACGAGTTCGACCTCGCCTCAAGCGTCGCGGTGCTCTCGTTCATCGTCGCCTTCGGCCTGGTCAAGGCGCTGACCAACCTCTTCGCCGGGGCGCTGGCGCAGCGGGTCGGGCGGCGGCGATTGCTGATCGCGGGCTGGGTCGTGGCGCTGCCCGTGCCGTTGTTGATCGCCACGGCGCCGAGCTGGGCCTGGATCGTCGCCGCCAACGTCCTGCTCGGCGTCAACCAGGGCCTGGCGTGGTCGATGACCGTCGTGATGAAGATCGACCTCGTCGGGCCCAAGAGGCGGGGCTTCGCGCTTGGGCTGAACGAGGCCGCCGGCTACGGCGGAGTCGCCCTGGCGGCGGGGTTGAGCGGATGGCTCGCGGCCGAGTTTGCGGCACGCGACGTGCTCGCCGTCGCCGGGGGGGTCATCGCGGTGGTCGGGTTCCTGCTCAGTGCGCTGTTCGTCCGCGACACGGGCGCCCACGTTGCCCTCGAGCAGACGCACCACCCCGACGCCGACGGCAACCCGCCCCCGCTGCGGGAGGCGTTCGCGCAGGCGAGTTACCGCGTGCCGGCGCTGCGCTCCTCCTCGCAGGCGGGCCTGGTCAACAACCTGAACGACGGCCTCGCCTGGGGGCTGGTGCCGCTGTTCCTTGCCGCTCACGGCGCCGGGGTCGCGGAGGTTGGACTGGTCGCCGGGGTCTATCCGGGCGTCTGGAGCGTCGCGCAGATCGCCACCGGCCACTGGTCGGACAGCATCGGGCGCAAGCCGCCGATCGTGGCCGGCATGTTCGTTCAGGCGGGTGCGCTCGTGGTGTTGGCGCTCAGCGGCGGCGCCATCCCCGTCGCTGTCGG
>DATMBX010000143.1:0-22752 GCA_035558955.1 Solirubrobacterales bacterium
CGGAGCTCTATAGCGACCAGTTGGCCGAAGTAGCCGGTTACGGCGACGACGAAGATCTGTAACGAAATCGTTTGAGTGTGCGCGCCACGCGCGCGCGGCGGGCGGTCACCCTCGGGCGATGCCCGAGATCTCTCGCTCCCAGATCTTCGTCTACGGGGCGATCGCCGTCGCCCTGCTCTTCGTCGGCGCGCGGGCGATCCGCGTGGAGAGCGGCGCCACCGCGCCACCGGCCGCCGAGGCCGCCGAGACGGCGGAAGGCGGCGGGGAGATCAGCTTCAGCAGCAGCGGGGGATCCCTGGTCGTCGACGTCGCGGGCGCCGTGCGCAGGCCCGGCGTCTACAGCCTTCCGGAGGGGGCGCGGGTCAAGGACGCGATCGCCCGCGCCGGCGGCCCCAGCGAGGACGCTTTGCTGGAGGCGATCAACCGCGCCGCCCGAGTAGCCGACGGGCAACAGGTGGTCGTTCCCGAGGAGGGGCCGGGCGGGGCGCCTTTGGGAATCGCCGGCGTAGCCTCGGAGGACGGGCCGATCAGCCTCGGCACAGCCACCGTCGAGCAGCTCGACACGATCGAGGGGATCGGGCCGGTGACAGCGCAGAACATCGTCGACTTCCGCGACGAGCATGGCGGCCTTTCCTCGATCGACCAGCTCGATCAGATCAGCGGGATCGGGCCGGCGACGATGGACGCCCTGCGCTCCCGCCTCCAGCCGTAGCGCGCGATGCGCGAGCCGCGGCCGTCCCTGCCGATCGTCCTCGGCATCGCCGCGCTGGTGGTCGTCGCCTTGCTCAATACCGCCCAGGTCCGCGAGCGGGCGGAGGAGGCGATCGGCAGGGGAATGCCGCCGCGCGAGGCGGAACTGGCGCGCGGCTTCGTCCTCGGCCAAGACGACGAGATCGACGACCGGACGGTCGAGGACTTCCGTCGCTCCGGCCTCGCGCACTTGCTCGCCGTGTCCGGCCAGAACGTGATGCTGCTCGCGCTTCTCGCCTCCCCGATCCTGGCCGCTTTCGGCATCCCGCTTCGCACCCGGCTGGTCTGGATCCTCGGCCTGATCGCCATATATGTGCCACTTGCCGGCGCCGGGCCGTCGATCCAGCGGGCGGGAGTGATGGGCGCGTTGGGGGTCCTGGCGACGCTTGCCGGCCGCCGCGCCTCCCGCTTCTACGCGCTGGCCGTCGCCGCCGTGGTCACCTTGGCGATCGACCCCGGTATCGCCGCCGACATCGGCTGGCAGCTCAGCTTCGCTGCCGTGGTCGGGATCCTCCTGCTGGCCGCGCCGCTGCGCGAAGCGATCGCGGAGCGGATCGGCTCGGGCACCTGGCGCGGCGCCCTCGGCGAGGGCGCCGCGGTGACGATCGCCGCGACCCTCGCAACCGCACCGCTGATCGCCTTCCACTTCGAGGCTGTATCGACCACTACCCTCGCCGCCAACCTGCTGGCGCTGCCCGCCGTCGCCCCGGCGATGTGGCTGGGAATGCTGGTGGCGGCCGCGGGGCAGGTTCCGGCCTTCCCGGTCGAGCTCCTCAATTCCCTGAATGCCTTCCTCCTCGCCTACATCGACCAGATCGCCGCCTGGTGTGGCCGGCCGAGCTGGGCCTATTTGGAAGGCATACATCTGGGTCCCGGCGGAGTGGCAGTCGCCTACGCCGCAATCGCCGCGACGGTCGTCGGGGCCCTCCGCCTTGCCCGCCACCACCGTCTCGCGTCCCTGAAGCGCTCATCGCCCCAAACCCGCCCACGGTGCAACGTTTTGTCCCCCTATACAGGGGACAAAACGTTGCACCACCGCGGTGCCGCCGTGGTGGTGTGCGTGGCGACATGCGTTGCTGTCGGCTTGGGTTGGGCCTCGGCCGGAGACAGCGCGGCGACTGAACCGGTCGTGGGGTTGCGGGTAACGATGCTGGACGTCGGTCAGGGAGACGCGATCTTGCTGCAGCCCGCCCGGGCGCCGGCGGTCCTTGTCGACGGCGGGCCGCCCGGAGAGGACCTGGTTGGGAAGCTGCGCGACGCCGGGGTGGGGTCGCTGGGCGCCGCGATCGTCACCCACGACCAGTCCGACCACGCCGGCGGAATCGAGGAACTGCTCGAAGCGATGCCGGTGGGCCGACTCGTCTACGGCCGCCTAGACCGGGCCTTCATCGCCGAGGCGAGTGGCGCCGGCGCGGCGCCACTGCGGGTCGCGGCGGGGGACGTGTTGCAGGCGGGCGCGCTGCGCCTCAAGGTTCTCTCGCCGCCGCGCGAGTCGCTGACCGGGCCCCTCGGTGGGGCCGATCCCAACGCGCAGGCGCTGGTCATCCTCGCCCGCTGGCGCGACTTCTCGATGCTGCTGAGCGCCGACGCGGAGACGGAGGCCGCGCCGGTCGATCCTGGACCGATCGATGTCCTGAAGGTCGCCCACCACGGAAGCGACGACGCCGGGCTCGGCGCCCTGCTTGATCGCACGGCGCCAAAGCTCGCCGTGATCTCGGTCGGAGATGGCAACCATTACGGCCACCCGACCCCGAGCACGCTCGCGACGCTGTCCGGACAGGGGGTCGAGACGTTTCGCACCGATCGCGATGGCTCCATCGAGCTCGATATGAGCGGGGCCGCGATCCACGTCAGCACCGAGGATTGA
The DNA here is from genome assembly GCA_035558955.1 of Solirubrobacterales bacterium. Taxonomy (GTDB): domain Bacteria; phylum Actinomycetota; class Thermoleophilia; order Solirubrobacterales; family 70-9; genus DASVDE01. The sequence goes on from DATMBX010000143.1 coordinate 2,618, forward strand.
TCCGCTGGGCGTGGCCTCAACGGATCACCGAGTGAAAACTTGGGTTAATTGCCGCCTCCCCTACTACGCGCAGCCTGCCGGCCGATGGTCGTATAGGTGCTTTTCAAGGCTCGCCAGTCGCTGTCACGACTCATCCCGACGATGAGCGTGGCGGGCGACGGCTTGACGACGAGGCTGCGGAGCGCATGGTTCGGGTTGCTGGGCGTGAGCACGGCGGCAGCGCTCGCTCTGATCGCACTCGCGCTCAATCAAAGCTTCCACGGCATCGCCGAGTTCCCGTTCCCCGCTGCGCCTGCCGAGCTTGGCGTGGCCCAGAACGAGAAGGTCGCTTCCGTCCCGACCCACTCTGCTTCGCGACCTGGCCGGGCCCGCGCCTCCGGGTCTTCTCCGAGTGGTGAGCCCAGGAGCGCCCCCTCGCGGGCGCCTGTAGAGGTGAAGTCCGTCGACTCGCAGACGGTCGCCGCGGCTCCCGCGCCCGAGCCGGTTCAGATCGAACAGCCGCCATCGTCAACCGATGGCCAGGGATCGGCTCCGCAGCCACAGCCGTCGTCCCCCTCGCCGCCCGCTTCGCCGGTTGGCTCGTCTCCGCCCCCCGCTTCGCCTTCTGCCACCTCCTCGAGAGCCTCGAGAGGCAGAGGCGCCGGCCTGAGCAGAGCGCCGGGACAGCAGGGGAGAGCCAACGGCGAGCCGGCGGGAGTCGTTCCCACGGTCGCCCAAGCGCCCGGCCATGAAGACGCCGGCCAGCCCAAGACGCACCCCGGAAAGTCAGGCAAGGGCCACTAATACACTCGGCGGGTGACCGCGGAGATGAGATCGCTTTACTTGATCGCCGGCACCGATCAAGCGAAGATCGACGCCACGCGCGCCCGCCTGCGCGCCCGTGCCGAAAGAGACGGTGGCGCCGCCGCCCTCGAGGTCTTCGAGCCAAGCGAAGGGAAGGGAGCGCCCGATCACGAGGCGCTGCTGAGCGCGATCCCCGCGATGTCCCTAACTCAGGCCCGTCGCTACCTGCTCGCCGACGGAGTGGAGCGCTGGCGCGATCGCCAGCTCGACGCCGTCGCGGCGGCAATCGCCGACCTGCCGCCGGACCTGACCGTGGTTTTGATCGCCCGCGACAAGGCGCCCGCGAAGCTGGTCGAAACAGTGAAGTCGGCGAAGGGCGAGGCGCACCACTTCGAGGCTCCCAGCGCGCGCCAGATGCCGCGAGCCCTGGTCGGCGAGGCGGGGCAGCGAGGCTTCTGCCTGGATCCGGATGCCGCCCGGATGCTGGTCGATCGCATGGGCGCCGGCCCGGTCCGCCTCGGCCACGAGTTGGACCGCCTGGCGCTGTGGGCGGGGGAGGGGGGAGAGGTGACCGCTGAAGACCTCGACGCGATGGTCGCCGACACCTCCGAGGCGATCGTCTGGTCGCTGGCCGACGCGCTGCAGGCGCAAGACCCCGCCGCCGCGCTGGCGATTGCCGAGCGGCTGATTGCCCAGGGCGAGAACGTCACCGGGATGATCTACGCACTGGCTTCCCGCCTGCGCCGCTCCGATCGCGCCGACCTGCGCGAAGCGACGGTCGCCCTGGCCGACCTCGAGGTCTGGTGCCGCGGCGGGGCGGACTATGGCGACGACCTGGCGCTGACGCTCGCGCTCCGGCGTGCCGCTGGGGCTGCGGTCTGAGAGCTACTTAGAGGCGCCGGCGAACAGACGCGCGGCCCTGGCCTTCTTGCGCGCGCCGGTGTTCTTGTGCAGCGCGCCCTTCTGAATGGCCTTGTCGATGCGAGAGACGAGTGAGCGATGCTCGGCTTCGGCGGTGCTCGCGTCTCCGCCCTCCACAGCGCTCTCCAGGCGGCGGAAATGCGTCTTCACCGCGCTGGTGACCAGCCGGTTCTCGCTGCGCTCGCGCTCGCTGCGCAGTATCCGCTTCTTCTGTGAGGCTATGTTGGCCATGTTTCGGGCGGCCGACTATACCGAGTGAGACCTAGCTTGGAGACCCCCGAAGCGCCGGAGACGCCCGCCCGTAGCGGTCGCATCGCCCGCTCGACCGCGTTCTTCTCGATTGCGACCGCCGCCTCGCGCGTCGCCGGGCTCGGTCGCGAGATCGTCGCCGCCGGCTACTACGGCGTCAGCGGGCCGATGTCCGCGTTCACGATCGCCTTCCAGGTTCCCAACCTCGTGCGGAGCCTCTTCGCCGACGCGGCGCTGCAGCCCGCCTTCGTCCCGATCTTCACCGAGCAGCTGGAGAAGAAGAACTACAGAGAGGCCTTCCGCCTTGCCTCGACCCTGCTGCTGCTGGTCACCCTGGTGCTCGGCGCGATCACCGCGCTCTTCGTCCTGGTCGCGCCGCTGGTCATTCCCCTTGTCGCCCCCGGCTTTCAGGGCGCGCTGCTCGACCTCACGGTCACCCTCTCCCAGGTCCTCTTCCCGATCCTGATCCTGCTCGGGATCAGCGGCGTCGTCGTCGGCATCCTCAACAGCTACGACCGCTTCGGCGCCTTTGCGATCGCGCCCCTCTTCTGGAACCTGACGATCATCCTGCTGTTGGTCGTCCTGGCGCCGATGTTCGAGGGCCGGGATCGGATCTACGCCTACGCGATCGGCATCCTCGCCGGCACCCTGGTGCAGTTGCTGATCCCCGTCTTCGACCTGCGCAACACCCCGTTCAAGTTCGGTTGGAGCTTCGACTGGCGCAACCGCGACGTGCGCCGCGTCCTCCTGCTGATGTTGCCGGTGACGATCAGCCTCGGGCTGATCAACTTCAATCTGATCGTCAACAGCCTCTTCGGCACCCTGGTCAGCGACCAGGCGCCGGCCGCGATCGACAAGGCGTTCCGCATCTACCAGCTGCCGCAGGGCATCTTCTCGGTCGCGATCGCCACCGTCCTCTTCCCGACCCTCGCCCGCTTCGCCTCGCGCGGCGATCACGACAGCCTGCGCTCGACGATGGCGAACGGCATGAGGCAGATCCTCTTCGTGCTCGTGCCCGCAGCCGCCGCCGTCCTCGTCCTCTCCGAGCCGATGATCCGCCTCGTCTACCAGCGTGGCGAGTTCACGCCGGAGCAGACGACGCTGGTGGCTACCGCCCTCTTCTGGTTCGCCTTCTCGCTGCCGACCAACGGCCTCTTCCTGCTCCTCACCCGCACCTTCTTCAGCTTGCAGCGGCCCTGGCTACCGACCGCGATCGCCGCCGGCAACCTGGCGGTGACCGCGCTGGCGGCCCTCGGCCTGTACCACCTGGGAGTGGGCGGGATCGTCGCCGCGACCGCGATCGCCACCGGCGCCAGCGTCGTCGCCCAGTGCGTGATCCTGCGCCGGCTTCTGGGCGGGCTGGAACTGGGGCGCCTGCTCGACACCGGCATCCGCATAACCCTCGCCGCCGCGGCCCTCGCCGCCGTCAGCTTTGGCATGTGGGACGTCCTCGACAACGCCCTGGGCCGTGGACTCGCCGGCCAGATCGTCTCCCTGGGCACGGCCCTCGGAGCGGGCGGCTTGGTCTACATGGGGGCGGCGAAGCTGCTGCGCATAGCCGAGCTGGAACAGATCATGCGCCTAGTTCGCCGCCGCTAGATGCTCAGCCTGGGCAGCTATCTCCTCGGGGTCGCCTATTTGGCGGCGTTGCTGACATTCACCACACTGGGGTGTGGTGAAATCCGGAAACGGTTATTGCCGCAGCTCTCCGGGGCGCCGGCGCATCTTGCGAGTGCCGTGCTTGTCCTCGTCTTGCTTGTCTGGATAGCCGAGCTGCTCGGCACGTTCGGCCTTTTCACGCTGGTGCCATATGTCGTGATGGCGATGGCGCTCGGGCTGGGGCTTTGGCTGGGGGTAGGAGAAGGGAGGGGGGGTCCCTCCCGCTTGCTGGGTTTTTCGCCTGAGGAGGCAGTGGCTGTCCGCGATCGCCATCAGGGCGAAAAACAGGACGCCGCTGCGCGGGAGGGACCCCCCCTCCCTTCTCTTCCCACCCTGATTGCGTTGGCTGTCGCTGCCGTTGCCGTCGTGAACTTCGGCTTAGACGTGAGGCCAAAGCTGGGCACCGGCATGACCGGGTTCGATTCCACCTGGTACCACGGGCCATTCGCGGCGGGGTTCTTTCAGAGCGGGGACACGTGGGACCTGCATTTCATCGCACCGCAGTTCCTGGCCTGGTTCTACCCAGCCAACTCGGAGGTCTTCCACGCGATTGGGATGACGGCCTTCGATCGCGACATCGTTTCGCCGCTGCTCAACCTCGGTTGGTTCGGTGGATGCCTTGTCGCTGCTTGGTGCATAGGGCGCCCGTTTGATGTGGCGCCGTTCTCACTTGCGTTGGGGGCTATTGCGCTCAGCGGCGCTGCCTTTGCAGATCAAGCGGGCGAAGCGCGCAACGACATAGTCGCCCTCTTTTTCCTAATCGCTGCTGTTGCGATCGCCCTCAACGCGTGGAGCGAAAGCGAGCGGCGCCTGCCGATGGGAGCCTTGGTCGTTTCCGGTCTGGCGGTGGGCCTGGCAGCCGGGACCAAGCTCAACTTCCTCCTACCCGCCGCTGTTTTCGTTGGCGGACTCGTCGTCATCGCGCCGGCCGGAAAACGGTGGCGCTCGCTTGCCGCCGCCGGATTGCCCGCCCTGGCGGGCGGTGGCTACTGGTACCTGCGCAACCTCGTCCACACCGGCAACCCGCTGCCCTGGATCGACAGCATCGGGCCGATCTCGCTTCCCGCCCCCGACCAAGCGCTGGGAGGCCGCGACGCCCACAGCGTCCTGAGCTATCTCACCGACGGCTCGGTCTGGTCGGACTGGTTCCTGCCGGGCCTGCACGCCGGCTTCGGCCTCTTCTGGCCCCTGCTCCTCATCGCGGCGTTAGCCGGCCTCCTCCTCTCGCTCCGCTGCGACTTATTCCTGCATGCCAGGGATAAGTCGCAGCGGAAGCTTGGTTTTGGGGTGCTGGGGGTTGCCGGGGCGACTGGGCTCGCGGTGGTTGTCGCCTGGCTGATCGCTCCAACCTCCGCCTCCGGCCCGGAGGGAATGCCGCGCGGCTTCGAATCGGGTCTGCGCTACCTCTCTCCAACTCTCGTCCTCGGCATGGCTCTACTCCCCGCGGCGCTGTCTGTCCGTCTTCGGGAGGCGGGTGTGGGACATCCCCCGGGCGGGCGGATACTCAAAGTGCCGCGCTCATTAGCGCGGCACTTGTCCGGGCTGGGGATGCCCCACACCCGCCCGGCCCTGCTGCTGACCCTCATCGCCGCAATCGCGATCGGCTACCCGGTCCAGCGCCATTACCTGGAGAGTCGCTACTCCGACCCGAGCTTCACGACCCCCGGCTTGAACGCTTCCTTCGCTTGGGCGCAGGACATCTCCGACGCCCGCATCGCCACCACCAGCACTCGCCAGTACCCCCTCTTCGGCACCGACCTCTCCAACCAAGTCGACTATGTCGGCATCGAACAATCCCACGGCGGCTTTGTCCCTCCAACCACCTGCCGCACTTGGCGCCAGCTCCTCAACGCAGGCGACTACGACTACGTAATCGCCACCCTCGATCGAACATCAGCAGGTAAGGAGCAATACCCACAGTCCGCCGAATGGACCTCAGACCCAAACGCCACCTTGGTCCTAAGCAAGCCTCCCACCAAGGTCTTCAAGCTAAAAGGGGCCTTGGATCTATCGGTGTGCCGGTGACCGCCTTCGTCTCCCGTGCAGCCGCCATACTCCGGCACCCCGATGGACCGCATCCGAAACTTTTCGATCATCGCCCACATCGACCACGGCAAGTCGACGCTGGCCGACCGCATCCTGGAGATCACCGGCGCCGTCGACCCGACGAGAATGCGGGCTCAGCTGCTCGACTCGATGGATCTCGAGCGCGAGCGCGGGATCACGATCAAGGCGCAGGCGGTCCGCGTCGACTACAGAGCCTCCGACGGGCGGACCTATCACCTGCATTTGATCGACACCCCCGGCCACGTCGACTTCTCCTATGAGGTGTCGCGCAGCCTCGCCGCCTGCGAGGGCGCCCTGCTCGTCGTCGACGCCGCCCAGGGCGTAGAGGCGCAGACCGTCGCCAACACATACCTGGCGGTCGAGAACGGGCTGGAGCTGATTCCGGTCATCAACAAGGTCGACCTGCCTGGCGCCGAGCCGGAGCGCGTTGCGGCCGAGATCGCCGACCTGCTGGGTAGCGACCCCGAGGATGCGCTGTGGATCTCGGCCAAGACGGGGGAAGGGGTGGTCGACGTGCTGGAGGCGATCGTCGCGCGCATCCCGCCGCCCAAAGGAAAGCCCGCCGCTCCCTCCCGCGCGCTCATCTTCGACTCCGAGTTCGACCAGTACCGCGGAGTGATCGCCTACGTGCGGATGTTCGACGGCGCTTTCAGGAAGGGCCAGCAGATCACCGCGATGCAGAACGGCACCGAGGCCGACATCGATGACATCGGCTTCTTCCGGCCCCAGATGGCGCCGGTCAAAGGAATGGATGCGGGTGAGGTGGGCTACCTGATCACCGGCATCAAGGACGTCGCCAAGCTGCGGGTCGGAGACACGCTGACCGCCCGCGACCGGCCCGCCGCCGAGCCGCTGGAGGGGTACCGCGAGGTGCGCCCGATGGTCTTCTGCGGGCTCTTCCCGATCGTCACCGACCGCTACGAGGACCTGCGCGACGCGCTCGAGAAGCTGGCGCTCAACGATGCCGCCCTCTCCTATGAGCCGGAGACCTCCGAAGCGCTCGGCTTCGGCTTCCGCTGCGGCTTCCTCGGCCTGCTGCACATGGAGATCGTGCGCGAGCGGCTGGAGCGCGAGTACGACCTCGAGTTGCTGGCGACGACGCCGAACGTGCGCTACGAAGTCCACCTCACCGACGGCAGCGAGGTTGAGGTTCGCAGCCCGACGGAGATGCCGGACCCCGGGATCATCGCCTCGCTCGACGAGCCCTACATCCGTGCCACGGTGATCGCCCCCTCGGAGTACGTAGGCGCGGTGATGGAGCTCTGCCAGGCGCGCCGTGGCACCCACGTCGACATGCACTACCTCAGCCCGCAACGGGTTCAGATTCGCTACGACCTGCCGCTCGCCGAGATCGTCCTCGACTTCTTCGACTACCTGAAGTCCTCCACTCGCGGCTACGCCTCACTCGACTACGAGCCGATCGGCAACCGCCCCGGCGACCTGGTCAAGCTGGACATCCTGCTCGCCAACGAGAAGGTCGACGCGCTCTCGATCGTCGTTCACCGCGACTTCGCCTACGAGCAGGGCAAGGCGCTGGTCGAACGGCTGAGAAGAACGATCCCGCGCCAGCTCTTCGACATCCCGGTGCAGGCGGCGGTCGGCTCCCGCGTCCTCTCCCGCGAGACCGTCAAGGCCCTGCGCAAGGACGTCACCGCGAAGCTCTACGGCGGCGACGTCACCCGTAAGCAGAAGCTGCTGAAGAAGCAGAAAGCGGGCAAGAGACGGATGAAGCAGGTGGGTCGGGTCGAGGTCCCGCAGGAGGCGTTCCTCGCGGTCCTGGAGATCGACGAATAGATAGGGTGCCCCCCGAGCGCGGAGCGAGCAAACGTCCATATCTGATTCTTCGTGCCGCGAGCGAAGCGGGAGGATTTGTAATTTGGCGATCAAGACTGAAGCGATAGGCAAGGAATGGCCCGCCACCAATTACGAGGTGGGCAAGGAAAAGATTCGCGAATACGCGACGGTGATCGGGCTCGACAACCCGGTCTACCTCGACCGCGAAGCCGCGAAGGCAGCGGGCTACCGCGACGTCGTCGCGCCGCCGATGTTCTGCGTCGTCTACAGCGCCCCGGCGCTGGCGCCGGCGATCTTCGACCCCGAGGTCGAGATGAACTTCGCCGCGATGGTGCACGGGGGGCAGGAGTTCGAGTGGGACGAGCCGGCTTGCTCGGGAGACGAGATCACCACCACGGCGAAGTGCCTGGACATCCACGAGAAGGACGGCAAGGGCTTCTACGTCTTCGAGACCGTCTCCGTCAACCAGGACGGCAAGCGGGTCGTGCGCGGCACCTGGACCAACATCGTCAGGGGGGTATGAGATGGCCGAGTTGAACGCTGGGGACGCGATCGAGGGGCTGAGGGTGACCCCGGACAAGTACCTGCCGCACCGTTACGCGGGCGCTTCGGGCGACTTCAACCCGATTCACATCGACGCCGAGTTCGCCACCGCGGTCGGCCTGCCGGGCAACATCCTGCACGGCCTCTACATGATGGGCCTCGTCGCCCGCGCGGCCACCGACGTCGCCGGCGGCGACCCGAAGGCGCTGAAGCGGCTGTCGGTCCAGTTCCGCGGCATGGGCGCGCCGGAGCAGGAGATCGCCGTCACGGGCACGGTCAAGGCGGTCGAGGGCGATCGAGTCACGATCGACACGGTCGCCGCGCAGGGCGAGAATCAGACGATTCGCAACGCAGAAGCAGAGATCCAGCTTTAGCGACTCCTAGAATGGAGGGCGGATGCTCTCTGCGCGACAAGAGTTGATTCTGCGTCTGGTCGTCGATTCGTACCTCGGGTCGGCGAGGCCTGTCGCGTCCAAGGAGATTGCCGAGAGGCCCGAGGTCGAGTGGGGAGCCTCTACGGTCCGGGCGGAGCTGGCGGCTCTCGAGGCTGCGGGGTATCTGACGCATCCGCATACCTCGGCGGGCCGGATTCCGACCGATGCGGGCTATCGGCGCTATGTCGACACCTTGGTCGCATCGGGAGCGCCGGATGCCGATGCGAGGGTTGAGCTGGAGTTGTCGCGGCTCCGCCGCGAGGTCGATGGCGCTATGCGAGAGGCGACGACCGCCCTTGCCCAGATGACCGATCTGATGGCCCTGGCCACCGCCCCCCCACACGGAGAGACCCTCTACATGCATGGCATCGCGCGGCTTCTCTCCGAGGCCCACTTCTCCGATCTGCCCCGGGTCGATGAGCTGGTGTCCGCGCTGGAGGATCGGGCCGACGTGCTGGGGATGCTGCACTCCGCGCTGGAAGAGCGCTCGGTCTTCTGCTGGATCGGCGAGGAGAACCCACAGCCTGGCCTGCGCACGGTCAGCGTCGTCGGCGCCAACTATGGGCTCGGCCACCGCAACCTCGGCTCGGTTGGGGTCGTGGGCCCGCTGCGCATGGACTACGCCGTCGCGATTGCCGCGGTGGGCGAGGCCGCGCGCGAGCTGTCGCGCTACTGCGAAACCGTCTACGACGCCTAGCCGATGCCGCGCGACTACTACGAGGTCCTCGGCGTCGGGCGGGGCGCTTCGGAGGCCGAGGTGAAGAAAGCTTTTCGGGGGCTCGCTCGCGAGTTGCACCCGGACGTCAACGCCCACGACCCAGAGGCCGAGGAGAAATTCAAACAGGCGGCGGAGGCCTATGAGGTCCTCTCCGACCCCGACCGTCGCCGCACCTACGACACCTTCGGCCACGAGGGCTTGCGGACAAGCGGTGGCTTCCCGTCTGGAGGCGCCGGCTTCGGCTCGATCGAGGACATCTTCGAGGCTTTCTTCAGCGGCCAGGGAGTCCGGTTCACCGCGCGGCGCGGTCCGGTGCGGGGGCAGGATCTGATGCACGCGGTCGAACTGACGGCCGTCGAGGCGATGCTCGGCAAGGCGGTGAAAATCCCCAGCCACGAAGGCGAGCGGGAGATCGAGATTCCGGCCGGGACCCAGCACGGGATGCAGTTCGCGCTTCGCGGGCACGGCCTGCCCGGGTCGAACGGCGGCCCGCCCGGCGACATGGTGATAGTCGTCGGGGTGATCGTCCCCGCCAACCTCTCCGAGGAGCAGCGCGAGCTGGCGGAGAAGCTGGGGGAGACGATCGGGCCGGAGAACCTGCGCTCCTCCCGAGGCGAGGGCGAGGGCTTCTTCTCTCGCGTGCGCCACTCGTTCTTCGGCTGAGTGGCGGAGCTATTCGGGATGTAGTCGAAGAACTCGCCAATGCCTCCGATCGGGCATATATCTTTTTCGCCGATGCTGGCGACGATCGTCGACCCCGGCTACAAGATCGCGTTGTTCCTGCACATCCTCGCGGTTGTGCTCGCGTTCGGACCGACCTTCGGCTACGCGTTGTTCTTCTCCGTGACGCCGCAGTACCCGCGGGCCACGCCGGCGATCCTCTCCGGCATCGAAAAGACCGATCGCTACCTCGTCAACCCGGGCATGATCGTCCTGCTCCTCACCGCCCTCTACATGCTGGCCGATGGGCCCTGGGAGACCAGCGACGTCTTCATCAGCGTCGGCTTCCTCGCGATCATCGTCCTCTTCGGCCTCCAGCACGGCTTCTTCCGTCCTAGGACCGCCGAGGCGAAGGCGCTGGCCGAGCGCGACCTCCAGTCCGGCGACTCGTTCAGCGATGAGTTCATGTCCCTCTCGCAGCGGATCAGCAAAATGGGCACCCTCGCCGGCCTGATCGTCGTCGTGACGATCTTCTTCATGGCTTACAAACCCTTCCTATAGACGCCTCTCCTCCCATCGCCATGTTCGACTCCGGGGTCGGCGGGCTCACGGTGCTGCACGAGTGCCTCGTCTCCCTGCCCGAGGAGGATTTCGTCTACCTCGGCGACACGGCGATGTTTCCCTACGGCACGCGCGACCCGGATCGGCTGCGCGAGCGGATTCACGGCATCGCCGAGCTGCTGCTGGACGGTGGCGCGAAGCTTCTGGTGATCGCCTGCAACACAGCGACCTCGATCGGCGAGGACGTCGTCCGCGAGGTCGCGGCGCAGCGCGGAGTCGACGTCGTCCCGGTGGTCGAGCCGCAGGCTGAGATCGCCGCCGCGATCACCGACAGCGGCCGGGTCGGCGTGCTGGCGACGCCGAACACGGTGGAGAGCGGCGCCTACCGGCGAGCGCTCGAGGGACAGGGGCGCGCTCTCGAGGTGACCGAGGTGGAGGCGCCCGACCTCGCTCCCTTCATCCAGAACGGTTCCCCCTTCGACGACGACGTGATGGCGATGGCGCGCGCCTACTGCGAGCCCCTGAAGCGCGCCGAGGTCGACACGCTGATCCTCGGCTGCACCCACTACCCGCTCGTCGCGCCGATGCTGCAGCGGATCCTCGGCCGCGACGTGCGCCTGGTCAGCGGCGGGCACGCGGTCGCCGCTGCCGTGCAGCGCTCGCTGGAGCGGCGCGATCTTGCCCGCGAGTCCGACGGCGAGGGCGCCTACCGCTTCCTCTGCACGGGCGACGTCGACTCCTTCCGCGAGCTGGGCACGCGGTTCCTGCAGATGCCCCTGGGCGAGGTGGAGCGGATCGAGCCGCCCGCCGCCGACTACCCTTTGACGGGATGAGCGTTCTCGAGCAGGTTCAGGCAGACGTGCGCACGGCGATGAAAGCCGGCGAGCGCGAGCGCGCCGCGGCGCTGCGGATGATCGTCGACTCCCTCCAGCAGGACGCCAAGCTGGGGGATGGCGACGAGGTCGCGGTGCTGCAGCGCGAGCGCAAGAAGCGGCTGGAGGCCGCGGAGGCCTTCGGCGAAGCCGGCCGCGAGGAGCAGGCCGGCGCCGAGCGCTTCGAGGCGGACCTGATCGAGGCCTATCTGCCCCAGCAGCTCTCCGACGAGGAGTTGGCGGAGCTGGTCGCCGCGGCGGTCGCCGAGACCGGAGCGACCGAGCAGAAGCAGATGGGCCAGGTGATGTCGGCTCTGATGCCGAAGCTGGGCGGCCGCGCCGACGGCAAGCGAGTCAGCGCGGCGGTGCGAGAGAAGCTTGGCGCGTAGGCAGGTAACCCTCGACAACACGGTCGCCGCCGAGCTGGCGGGATCCGAGGATGCCGTGCTGCGCGCCCTGCGAGGGCGGCTCGACTGCGACTTCCACCTGCGCGGCAACGTGCTGACCCTCGACGGGGAGGGCGATGACCTGCAGACCGCCGCGACCGTTGTCGACGAGCTGGTCGACCTGATCGAACAGGGGCACGAGATCGCGCCCGGCACGATCGAGGCGGTGACCGGCGCGCTCGACGCGCACGAGAGCCCGGCGGAGATCCTCGAGGACGTGGTCTGGCGCCACCGCGCCACCAAGGTCGCGCCGAAGACGCTGAACCAGAAACGCTACGTCGACTCGATCCGCAAGCACACGATCACCTTCGGCATCGGCCCGGCCGGGACGGGCAAGACCTTCCTCGCGGTGGCGATGGCCGCTGCGGCCTTGGCCGAGCGCCAGGTCCAGCGGATCATCCTCACTCGCCCCGCGGTCGAGGCCGGCGAGCGGCTCGGCTTCCTGCCCGGCGACATCCAGGCCAAGGTGGACCCTTACCTGCGCCCGCTCTTCGACGCGCTGTACGACATGCTCGACCCCGATCGGGTCAACGGCTACTTCGAGCGCGGCGTGATCGAGGTGGCGCCGCTGGCGTTTATGCGGGGAAGGACGCTCAACGACTCCTTCGTCATCCTCGACGAGGCGCAGAACACCAGCCCGGAGCAGATGAAGATGTTCTTGACGCGGCTCGGCTTCAACTCGCGGATGGTGGTCACCGGCGACGTCACCCAGGTCGACCTGCCCGCCGACCAGCGCTCCGGCCTCGTCGTCGTGCGCGACATCCTCGACGCGGTCCAGGACATCTCCTTCGTCCACTTCGGCGGCGAGGACGTGGTCCGCCACAAATTGGTGCAGCGCATCGTCGCCGCCTACGGCGAGCACGCCGAGCGCGAGTCCGGCCGCTCGCAGTGACCCTTGACCTGGACGACGTGCCGCCGGAGTTGCGCGATGCGGTTACGGCAGCGCTCGATGCCGCGGGGGTAAGCGCGGGCCACCTGGCGGTCGAGCTGGTCGGCGCCGAGCGCATCTGCGAGCTCAACCGCGAGCACCGCGGTGTGGACACCCCGACCGACGTGCTCGCCTTCCCGATCGACGAGGCCGGTCCGACGCTAGGTCCGCGTGAGCTGGGCGATGTCGCGATCTGTCCCGAGCACTGCTCCGACGTGACCGAGGCCGCGGTCCACGGCGTCCTGCACCTCTGCGGCTACGACCACGAAGCTGACGACGGCGAGATGCTGGTGCTTCAGGCCCGGGTAATGGAGCGGTTATGACGCGGTCCGGATTCATTGGCCTGGCGGGCCGTCCCAATGTCGGCAAGTCGACGCTGGTCAACGCGATCGTCGGCGGGCACGTGGCGATCGTCTCGGTGCGCCCGCAGACGACGCGCCGCGCGATCCGCGGCGTCGCGACCGACACCGAGGCCGGCCGCCAGCTCGTCCTCGTCGACCTGCCGGGTGTGCAGCGCCCCCGCGATGTCCTTACCGAGCGGATGCAGCACCGGGTCGAGCGCGAGCTGGCCGACTCCGACGTGGCGCTCTTCGTGATCAACGGCGAGCAGGGGGTGGGGGCGGGGGACCGCTTCATCGCTCGCGCTCTGCTCGGCGCCGGCGCCGAGATGCCGGTGATCTGCGCCGTCAACAAGGCGGACCGGCTGGGGCCGAACGAGCTGGTGCCGGTGCTCGCCGAGGCGGCCGAGCTGGGCGGCGTGGACGAGGTTTTCCCGGTCAGTGCCCGCACGGGCGAGGGGCTGGAGCCGCTGGTCGCGAGGCTGGGGGAGTTGGTTCCCGAGGGTCCCTACCTCTATCCCCCGGAGGACAGCAGCGACCAGTCGAGCGAGGTTCTGCTGGCGGAGCTGATCCGAGAGCAGGTGCTCAACCGCACCCGGGAGGAGATCCCGCACTCGGTTGAGGTCTCGGTCAAGGAGATCGCCGGGCGGGAGGACGGTCTGATCACCGTCGCCGCCGAGATCTGGGCGGAGACCGAGTCTCAGAAGGGAATCCTGATCGGCAAGGGCGGCGCCAAGATCGGCGAGATCGGAACCGCCGCCCGGCGGTCGCTCGAACAGGAGCTTGGCTCGCAAGTCCACCTCGACCTTCAGGTTCGGGTCAAACGGCGCTGGCGCCGCGACGAAGATCTGCTCGATCGTCTTGGGATCGAGTAACTACGATGGCTTGATGTTCGAGCAGGTTCGATTCGATGAGCAGGGCCTCGTCCCGTGCGTTGCTCAAGACGCTGCCAGCGGTGAGGTGTTGACGCTTGCTTACGCGAATGAAGAGGCGCTGCGGTTGACCGTTGAGAGTGGAGAGGTTCACTTCTTCAGTCGTTCGCGTGGGCGGATTTGGCGGAAAGGCGAAGAGTCCGGTCATGTGCTGAAGCTGAAGCAGCTGCGGATCGACTGCGACGGGGATGCGATCGTTGCGCTGGTCGAGCCGACTGGGCCCGCCTGCCATACGGGCGAGCGGAGCTGTTTCTATCGCGAGCTTGGCGACGGCGAGCGCGCTCCGGTCGCGCATGAGGCTCTGGCTGAGTTGGAGCGGACGCTGCGCAGCCGCGCCGCCGAGCGGCCCGAGGGCAGCTACACGGTGAAGCTGCTCGACGACCCGAAGCTGATCGGCGAGAAGATCGAGGAGGAGGCCGAAGAGGTCGTTCGCGCCGCCCGCGAGGAGTCCGACGAGCGGGTCGCCGAGGAGGCCGCCGACCTGCTCTACCACCTGAGCGTGCTGCTGGCCTCGTGCGAGGTGCCCCAGTCCGCGGTGATGGAAGTGCTCAATGGCCGTCGTGGCTGAAAGCGAGCTGCGACTGGAGCCGAGCCTCGACGAGGCTCGGGAGCTGGCCAAGAAGGGCAACGTCGTGCCCGTCCGCACCCGATTCGTCGACGACTGCGAGACGCCGGTCTCCGCTTTCCTCAAGCTGCGCGCGGGAGAGCCGGAGGGGGCGCCCTGCTTCCTGTTGGAATCGGCCGAGCAGGGCCAGGTCGGCCGCTACTCGTTCGTCGGGCTGCAGCCGCGGGCGCTGCTGCGCTGGAGCGAGGGGGTGCTCTCGGAGTGGAGCAGCGACGCGCCGCCCGACGACCCACCGGCCCGCAGCGATCCGGCGCCGGACCCCTACGCGGCCGTCGCCGCCCGCCTGGGCGAGTACCGGCCGGCGCCGGTCGAGGGCCTGCCGCCCTTCGCCGGCGGCGCGGTCGGCTTCTTCGGCTACGACCTGGTCCGGACCGTGGAGCCGCTCGGGGAGCCGAATCCCGATCCGCTCGGGCTGCCCGACCTGGCGCTGATGGTGACCGACGCGATGGTGATCTTCGACCACCTGCGGCACGAGCTGACGATCCTCGCCTGCGCCTTCACAGACGAAGAGGGGGGGATCGACGCCGCCTACGAGCGGGCGGCGACGACGATCGCCGAGATGCGGGGCAGGCTGCGGGGCGCGGTGCCGGTCCCGGAGCGCCCTACGGTCTCCGAGGCGCCGGAGTTCGTCTCCAACATGGAGCGCGATGAGTTCGAAGCCTCGGTCGCGCGGATCATCGAGTACGTGTATGCCGGCGACGCCTTCCAGGTCGTTCCTTCGCGGCGCTTCTCGGCCCCGGCGCCGGTCGAGGCCTTCTCGGTCTACCGCGGCCTGCGGGCGGTCAATCCGTCTCCCTACATGTATTTCCTCGAGTTCGGCGACTTCCAGATCGCCGGCGCCTCGCCGGAGCCGCTGGTCAAGGTCAGAGGCAACCGGGTCGAGGCACGGCCGATCGCCGGCACCTCGCCCCGCGGTCGCAGCGAGGACGAGGACCGCCGCCTCGCCGAGAAGCTGATCAACGACCCGAAGGAGCGCGCCGAGCACGTGATGCTGGTCGACCTCGGCCGCAACGACCTCGGCCGCGTCTGCGAGTACGGCAGTGTCAAGGTCGACGAGCTGATGGTGGTCGAGACCTACTCCCACGTCCTTCACATCGTCAGCCAGGTCTCCGGCACCCTGCGCCAGGGTGTCAGTGCCCTCGACGTGCTGCGCTCGACTCTGCCGGTGGGAACTCTCTCGGGAGCGCCGAAGGTGCGGGCGATGCAGATCATCGACGAGCTTGAGCCGGTCAAGCGCTGCTCCTACGGCGGCGCGATCGGCTACCTCGCCTGGGACGGCGACCTCGACACCGCGGTCCACATCCGCACCGTCGTCGTCAAGGACGGCCAGCTGCACGTGCAGGCCGGCGGCGGCACCGTCGCCGACGCCAAGCCGGCGAACGAGTACAACGAGTCGGTGAACAAGGCGAGGGCGGTTTTCCGCGCCGTCGAGGTCGCCTGCGAACAGCCGGATTGGGCCTGACCATGCGCGTGCTCGTGATCGACAACTACGACTCCTTCACCTACAACCTGGTCCAGTACCTGGGTGAGCTGGGGGCCGAGATCGAAGTCGTGCGCAACGACAAGGCGACGGTCGAGGAGCTGCTGGCGAGGGAGCCGGACCGCCTCGTCGTTTCTCCCGGGCCCTGCACCCCGGCCGAGGCCGGGATCTCCGGCGCCGCGATCCGCGCCTTCGCCGAGGCCGGCACGCCGGTGCTCGGGGTCTGCCTCGGCCACCAGGCGATGGTCGAGGTCTTCGGCGGAAGGGTCGTCCAGGGCGAGCCGATCCACGGCAAGGACGCCGAGATCGAGCACGACGGCAAGACGATCTACACCGGCCTGCCGAGCCCGATGGTCGCCGGCCGCTACCACTCGCTGGTCGCCGACCCCGATCTCCCCGACGAGCTCGAGCTGACCGCCACCCTGGGCGAGATCGTGATGGGCGCCCGCCACCGGGAGCTTCCCGCCGAGGGCGTCCAGTTCCATCCCGAATCGGTGCTGACCCCGCAGGGAAAGCATTTGCTGAAGAACTTCCTGAGAGTGGGCTGATGCCGAACGAGATCGTCACCAGGGCGGTCGACGCGGTCTGCCGCGGCGACCACCTCACCGCCGACCATGCCTCGGCGGTGCTGGCGGAGATCATGGAGGGGCGGACCGACCCGGTCCAGACCGGCGCCTTTCTGATCGCCTTGCGGGCGAAGGGGGAAACCGTTCCCGAACTGGTCGGCCTGGCGCGGACGATGCGCGAGCTGGCCGCCCACGTGCACGTCGAGCGCGCCGAGCTGGTCGATACCGCCGGCACGGGCGGCGGGCCATCCACCTTCAACGTCTCGACGACCGCCGCCCTGGTCGCGGCCGGCGCCGGCTGCGCGGTCGCCAAGCACGGCAATCGCTCCAACACCAGCAAATGCGGCTCGGCCGACCTGCTGGAAGCGCTTGGGGTGAACATCGATCTCGATCCGGACGCGGTCGCCCGCTGCATCGAGGAGATCGGCTTCGGCTTCATGTTCGCCCCCCGCCACCACGCGGCAATGGCTCATGTCGTCCCGGTTCGCAAGGAGTTGGGGGTGCGGACGATCTTCAACTTCCTCGGCCCCCTGACCAATCCGGCCGGCGCCGATCGCCAACTGCTGGGCGTTTCCGACCGCCACTACCAGGAGACGATCGCCGAGGCGCTGGTGACGCTGGGGAGCGAGCGGGCTATGGTCGTCGCCGCCGACGACGGGCTTGACGAGCTCTCGCTCTCGGCGCGAACGCGGGTGATCGAGGTCGCCGACGGTGGAACGACCGAATGGTTCGTCGAGCCGGGTGAGTTCGGCCTTGGTGAGGCGCCGCTGGAGGAGGTGGCCGGCGGCACGCCGGAGGAGAACGCCGCCGTCTCGCGCGCCGTGCTGGCGGGGGAGATTGGCCCGCATCGCGATCTGGTCCTACTCAATGCCGGGGCCGCGGTCTACGTCGGCGGGCAGGCCGAGAGCCTCAAGGACGGCATCGCCGGGGCGGCCGAGGCAATCGACTCCGGTGCCGCCCAGCAAGTCCTCGACAGCCTGATTGCAGCGACCGCCGCCCCCGCCGACTAGGCTCTGGAGCCTCAAGTGGGAATGATCGAGCAGCTCATCTCCGCCGCGCGAGAGGGAGTGGACGACCGTCGCCGGGCGGTCCCACAGGCCGACCTCGAGTCGCGGCTCCATGCTCGCGGCGAAGACCGTCCCTTCAGCGAGGCGCTGGTGCGTCCCGGGCTTTCGGTGATCGCCGAGTTCAAGCGCCGTTCCCCGAGCGCGGGGGAAATCTCCACCGGCGCGACCGTCGCCGACCAGGTCGCCGCCTACGAGCGTGGCGGCGCGGCCGCCCTCTCCGTGCTCACCGACGAACGCCACTTCGGCGGCTCGCTGGAGGACCTGCGCGCGGCGCGCGCCGCCTGCGACCTGCCGATCCTGCGCAAGGACTTCATCGTCGACCCCTACCAGCTCTACGAGGCGGCGGTGAACGGGGCTGACGCGGTGCTGCTGATCGCCTGGGCCCTCGACGACCGCAGGCTGCGGGCGCTCTACGACGAGGCGCGCGCGCTGGACCTCGACTGCCTGGTCGAGGTGCACGACGAGGCGGAGTTGCAACGGGCGCTGGAACTGGACGCGGAGGTGATCGGGATCAACAACCGGAACCTCGACGAGGGAACCGTCGACGTCTCGACCACGTACGAGCTGATGCCCGACGTGCCGGCCGGCAAGACGGTGGTCGCCGAGAGTGGCATCTCGACCCGGGCCGAGTTGGAGGAGCTGGAGCGCGTGGGCGTCGACGCGGTGCTGATCGGCTCGGCGCTGATGACCGTCGACGATCCCGAGGCGAAGGTTCGCGAGTTGACCGGCGCCGACGAGAACACCCGCGAGCACCACCTGCCATAGCCGGGCGCGTGCTCCCGTACCCTGAAGGAGTGCGGGTCAAGATCTGCGGAATCACCAATCTCGACGACGCGGCGGAAGCCGTGAGGCTGGGCGCGTGGGCTATCGGGCTGATCCACTACGCGAAGAGCCCGCGGGCCTGCGATCCCGCCGAGGCGGTGCGGATCGCGGCTGCGTTTCGGCGCAAGTGCGAGGTCGTGGGCGTCTTCGTCAATCCGGAGCTGGACGAGGTCGACAAGGCGGTGGAGGACGCCGGTTTGACGATGGTTCAGCTGAACGGGCAGGAGGGGCAGTCGTTCTGCGCGGAGGTGGCGCGGCGAACCGGGGTGAAGGTGATCAAGGCGATCCACGTCGCCAGCGCCGCGGATGTTCACAACGCCGAGGCATTTCGTACCGACTTCCATCTCTTCGACCGCAAAGGCAAAGGGCTCTGGGGTGGAACGGGGGAGAGCTTCGACTGGGGGCTGCTGGCAGAGCATCGGTCCCAGATCCCGGCGATCGTCGCCGGTGGGCTGCGTCCCGAGAACGTCGCCGAGGCGATCGCGGTCGCTCATCCCTTCGCCGTAGACGTCGCCAGCGGGGTCGAGGCCGAAACCGGCCGCAAGGACCACGCCGCCATGACCGCCTTCTTCGAAGCCGCCGGTGTGGTTAGCGTTCCCGCCACATGAGCACGGTCGAAGAGAGGTTCGGGCTTTACGGGGGTCGCTACGTCCCCGAGACGCTGATCGCGGCGCTCGACGAGCTGACCGCCGCCTGGACGGAGGCGCGTGACGACTCGGCATTTCGCGAACGGCTGACGCTTCTTCATCGCGACTTCATCGGGCGCCCGACGCCGCTCTACCGGGCGGACCGGTTGAGCGAGCGGGCGGGGCGGACGGTCTACCTGAAGCGCGAGGACCTCGCCCACACCGGCGCCCACAAGATCAACAACGCGATCGGCCAGGCCCTGCTCGCGCAGCGGATGGGCAAGCCGCGGGTGATCGCCGAGACCGGCGCCGGCCAGCACGGGGTGGCGACGGCGACCGCCTGCGCGCTGCTCGGCCTCGAGTGCGTTGTCTATATGGGCACCGAGGACATCCGCCGCCAGAAGCCCAACGTCGAGCGGATGGGCCTGCTGGGGGCGGACGTGGTGCCGGTGGAGGCCGGCGCCCGCACGCTGAAGGAGGCGGTCAGCGCCGCGATCCGCGACTGGGTCGCCAACGTCGAGACGACCCACTACGTGATCGGCTCCGCCGTGGGCCCCGCGCCCTTCCCGGCGCTGGTCCGCGATCTGCAGCGAGTGATCGGCGACGAGGCGCGCGAGCAGGCGCTTGCCGCCGAGGGCGCCCTGCCCTCGCGGGCGATCGCCTGCGTCGGCGGCGGCTCAAACTCGATCGGGCTCTTCGTTCCCTTCCTCGAAGACGATGTCGAGCTGATCGGCGTCGAAGCGGCGGGGGAGGGCCTCGACAGCGGCCGTCACGGCGCCTCGCTGCAGGGAGGCGCCACCGGCGTCCTGCACGGCTCGCTCTCCTCGGTGATCGCCGACGATGAGGGCCAGATCCTCGAGGCTCACTCAATCTCGGCCGGCCTCGACTATCCCGGTGTAGGCCCCGAGCACGCCCACCTGCGCGATACCGGACGCGCCACCTACGTCGCCGTCACCGACCAACAGGCTCTCGCGGCCTTCGCCGAGCTCTCGCGGCTGGAGGGAATCATCCCGGCGCTTGAGTCCTCCCATGCGATCGCCTGGC
>DATMBX010000144.1:0-3279 GCA_035558955.1 Solirubrobacterales bacterium
ATGTTTTCCTGAGATGCGTCGCACAGCTTGTCGAACAGCAGCTCGGTCGGCGACAGCGGGCTCAGGATCTTGGCGCGTTCCGCGAGGGCGACACGGTCGACCGCGGCGTCGCCAACCGGCGAGCTCGCCTTCAGCGTGGCGAGCCCGGCTGCGGTGGCGGCGGCGTAGCTGCTCGGGCGGCCCGCTCCTTCTCGACCGATCCCAGCAGGTCGCGAATCGTGGCCAGGAGCAGGGCCGGAGAACAGGGTTTGGGCAGCACCGCGTCACACCCGGCGGCCATGGCCGCCCGGGCAGCCTCCTCCCCGCTACCGGTGACGGCAACGATGGGCAGGCGGCGTGTTTCGGCGTCAGCGCGGAGCGCGGCACACAGGGCGATTCCGTCCATTCGCGGCATCTCGATATCGCAGAGCACGAGGTCGGGTCGCGAGGCGCGGGCGGCCATCAGCCCTTCGACGCCATCGGCGGCGAAGCTCGGCTCCATCCCGGCCGTGGCGAGGAACCGTCCGAACGCCTGGCGCACCTGAGGGACATCGTCGACGACCAGCACCCGGGGAATCGGTGCGGCAGGCATCGTCAGCTCTCGGACCGCTTGAGGCGGCACACGTCGGTGAGGGCGATGATGGGAATGGCGCTGGTTGCGACATTGGCCCGAAGACGCGCGACCAGCTCGCCGTCGAGACCAAAGTCGAGCACGATCAGATCCGGAAGCAGCGTGATCGCTTGTTCCAGCCCTTCTATGGCGGTCTGCGCTTCGGTGAACTTGAAGCCGCTGGCAGCCAGGAACTCCGAGTAGCCGCCGCCCTCCGGGGCGTAGATCATGAGCAGGTGCGGCGGCGGGCGGGATTCGAGCATGCGGGTCTCCTGTTTCAGAGCGCAGGCCGAGGTGGTTGGGACCGCGGCCGCGATACGCGCCCGCCACAACCGTAGCGCCGTCCGTCAGCGCGCGCTGTTCAACCCGGCACACGCTCCGGCCCGCCGCGACGCTGTCCGCAAGAGAACAGACAGCGGCGACGGCTTGGCGCACGATCACACAACTCGCCCGCTACGTTTCCGTCGCGAGGTCGAGGTTGGATGAGGACACTTCTGTGACGATGCACTTCGCTCGGATTCGGCCGCCCCACAGCCTGCTGCCGTGGGTCCTGACCGCCTGCGGTGTGGTGGCCGGCCCGGCTCTGTTCGGCGCCCCGCATACGACCCGTGACCTGACGCTGGCGAGCGTGGCCATCGGCCTCACCGCGCTGGTCATCGGGTTCGCGGTCCGACACCGCAGGCACCACCTCGGTGTCCCCGCGCCGGCCGGTCGACGGACCCACACGCTGAGCTGGTCGCCGCCATGACCGCGGACGTCGTCGCCCCGGCGTACCTCCCGCGGCCGGCCGAGGGCCGGTACCGCCGCGTTCTCGCGGCGCTGCGGGCCACGGCGCGACGAGGCCTGCGCTTCCGCCTGCGCTGCCTGATCATGGGCCACGAGGACGCGTTCGCGCGCCGACCGCATCGGCTGATGCTCCGCTGTGCCGCCTGCGGCCGCGAAACAGTCGGCTGGGCCATCGGGCCGGCCGCGCCGACCGCCGGGGTCGCCACCTGCCACGCCACGCCGTTCAGCCGTCTCGCCGCGGTCGGGCCGGAACTGCGGGTGCGGCCGTGGGGGCCGGGGCCGTGGCGGGCTCGCGCCGACGCTCGTGATCGACAGCGACTGCGCCTGGTGCGGGCGGCGGCGCGCGCAGCGGAGCGACCCGGCGACGAAGATTACTCCCGGACGGCCGACGGTTCCGCGCCGGCGTCGCCCGTGAAGCCGCAGGTCCGGTGGGTTCCGTCGCAGAACGGCTTGCGCGACGAGTGGCCGCAGCGGCACAAGGCGACCGGCCGCCGATCGATCATGTAAGGCCGACCCTGCCAGTCGATGATCGTGACGTCGTCACCTTCGACGACGATCGGACCGTGCTCGCGCAGGCGGATGGTCGTAGGCATGGCCGCGCTCAACCCTTCGTCATCGCGCCGAGAAACTCGGCGTTCGACTTGGTCTTGCTCATCTTGTCGAGCAGCAGCTCCATCGCCTCGGTCGGCGACAGCGGGTTGAGGATCTTGCGCAGCACCCAGACGCGGTTGAGATCCTCGCGCGAGAGGAGCAGCTCCTCCTTGCGCGTGCCGCTCTTCTGGATGTCGATGGCCGGGAACACGCGCTTGTCCACCAGCTTGCGATCGAGGTGGATCTCCATGTTGCCGGTGCCCTTGAACTCCTCGAAGATCACGTCGTCCATGCGCGAGCCGGTGTCGACCAGCGCCGTCGCCATGATCGTCAGCGAGCCGCCCTGCTCGATGTTGCGGGCGGCGCCGAAGAAACGCTTCGGCTTCTGCAGGGCGTTCGAGTCGAGGCCGCCGGTCAGCACCTTGCCCGACGGCGGGATGACGCTGTTGTAGGCGCGCGCGAGGCGCGTGATCGAGTCGAGAAGAATCACGACGTCCTTGCGGTGCTCGACCAGGCGCTTGGCCTTCTCGATCACCATCTCGGCGACCTGGACATGTCGCTGCGCCGGCTCGTCGAAGGTCGATGATACGACCTCGCCTTGCACCGATCGCTGCATGTCGGTCACTTCCTCCGGCCGCTCGTCGATGAGCAGCACGATCAGGTAGACCTCGGGATGGTTCTTCGCGATCGACTGGGCGAGCGCCTGCAGCAGCATGGTCTTGCCGGTGCGCGGCGGCGCCACGATCACGCCGCGCTGGCCCTTCCCGATCGGCGTCATCAGATCCATGACCCGCGGCGACAGCTGATCGCCCGTCGTCTCGAGCTTGAACGCCTGGTTCGGATAGAGCGGCGTGAGGTTCTCGAAGAACAGCTTGTTGCGGGCCTGATCGGGCGATTCGAAGTTGACCGCTTCGACCTTGATGAGCGCGAAGTAGCGCTCCCCTTCCTTCGGCGACCGGATCTGGCCCGAGACCGTGTCGCCGGTCTGCAGGTCGAACTTGCGGATCTGCGAGGGCGACACATAGATGTCGTCGGGACCAGCGAGGTAGTTGTACTCGGGGGCGCGCAGGAAGCCGTAGCCATCCGACAGCACCTCGAGCACGCCCTCCGAGAACACGAAGCCGCTCTGCTCCGCCTGGGCCTTGAGGATCTGGAAGATCAGATCCTGCTTGCGCAGGCCGGACGCGTTCGGCACACCCAGGTCCTTGGCGACCTGCGTCAGGCTCTGGATGTCCATCGCCTTGAGATCGTCGAGGCGCAGGGTCGGCACCGCCGACGTGTCGAGCGGCTCGATCTCCACGACCGTGTCGGGC
>DATMBX010000145.1:0-26884 GCA_035558955.1 Solirubrobacterales bacterium
GAACGGGAACGGGAACGGCAACGGGGGTTCCAAGGGCGAGCGCCAGTACAAGATCGTGACCCAGTACTCGATGGGGCCGATCGAGGAGATCGGCCTGCTGAAGATGGACTTCCTCGGCCTCCGCAACCTCGACGTGATCGAGGACGCGATAGAGATCATTCGCCGCTCGCGCGGGGTCGAGCTCGACATCGGAGCGATCCCGATGGATGACGCCAAGACCTTCGAGATGCTCTCCCGCGGCGAGGGCACCGGCGTCTTCCAGCTCGAGTCCGAGGGCATGCGCGAGGCGATGAAGAAGGTGAGACCGACCGAGTTCGACGACATCGTCGCGCTCGTCTCCCTCTACCGCCCCGGCGCCATGGCCTACATCCCCGCCTACGCCAAGGGCAAGCGCGACCCCGGCTCCGTCACCTATCCCGACGAGCGCCTGCGGCCGATCACCGAGCCGACCTACGGCTGCGTCCTCTACCAAGAGCAGCTGATGGAGATCGCCAAGCGGATGGCCGGCTTCAGCCCGGCCGAGGCGGACGACCTGCGCAAGGCGATCGGCAAGAAGAAGCGCGACCTGATGGCGACGATGAAGGCCAAATTCCTCGAGGGGATGAATTCCTCGGGCACGGCGAAGAAGGTCGCCGGCGACATGTGGAAGCTGATGGAGGCGGCCGCCGACTACTCCTTCAACAAGTCCCACGCCGCCTGCTACGCGCTGATCGCCTATCGCACCGCCTACCTCAAGGCCAACTATCCGGCCGAGTACATGGCGGCGGTGATCTCATCGGTGATGAACACCAAAGACAAGGTCCCCTTCTTCGTCAACCGCTGCGAGGAGATGGGGATCGAGGTGTTGCCGCCCGACGTCAACTCCTCCGACCATGACTTCGTCGTCTCCGAGAAGGCGATCCGCTTCGGCCTCGACGCGGTCAAGAACGTCGGCCACGCAGCGGTGGAGGCGATCCTGCGCGCCCGCGAGGATCGTCCGATCGAGTCGATCTGGGACTTCTGCGAGCGGGTCGACTCGCGCGCCGTCAACAAACGGGCGATCGAGTGCTTGATCAAGTGCGGCGCTCTCGATTCGACCGGGGCGACCCGCAAGGGGATGCTGGAGGCTCTGCCCGCGGCGCAGTCGGCGGGGCAGAAGTCCCAGGAGGACGCCCAGCTCGGCCAGGGGTCGATCTTCGACTTCGGCGAGGACGCGAGCGGGGGAGGGGGCGCCTCGCAGGGAGCGCACCACCGCCCGCCGATCTCCGCCGTCGAATTCGACCGCGCCGAGTTGCTGGCGCTGGAGAAGGAGACCCTCGGCACCTACCTTTCCTCTCACCCGCTCTCCGAGGTCCGCGACGCGTTGCGCGCCCGCGTCGACTGCAAGCTGGCCGAGCTGGGCGGCAAGCCCGACGGCGCCTGGGTGACGGTGGGCGGGATCGTCGCCGCCTGCAAAAGAATCCGCACCAAGAGCGGCACGCAGATGATGTTCGCGACGCTTGACGACGTCGAGGGCCAGGTCGAGATGCTGGTCTTCAAGGCCGACCAGGCGGAGAGCGCCGCGGTGATCGCCCCGGACGCGATAGTCGTGGTCCGCGGCCGCCTCGATCACAAAGACCGGGGTGAGACGAAGCTGGTCGTGCAGGAGGCGGAGCGCTTCGAGCCCGATGAGAACGAGATCGCTCGTGCCGCCAAGGCAACGAGAGCCTCGACCGAGCCATTGCGGCTCCTGATCGACGCCACCGCCTTCGAGAACGGCCTGGTCGAGGAGTTGAAGACGGTCTTCGAACACCACAAGGGCGAGGCGGACGTGCACCTGGCAATCCGCACCGGACAGGGGCAGCCGAAGGAGATAAAGCTCGGCGACGGCTACCGGGTCAACCCCTCCAGCGGCCTGCGGGCCGAGCTCGATCACCTGCTCGGCGCGGTGGCGATAGCTGCCTAGAA
Source organism: Solirubrobacterales bacterium (assembly GCA_035558955.1). Lineage (GTDB taxonomy): Bacteria > Actinomycetota > Thermoleophilia > Solirubrobacterales > 70-9 > DASVDE01. Next base: position 1,927 of record DATMBX010000145.1, read on the forward strand.
TCTGTTCATGCCAGCAACGCGCACGCAGGCCGGCGAGTGCCGCCAGTGCCGCTCGTTCTGCGACAAGCTGATCGAGCCGCGCGGTTGCGTCGAGATGGGCTGCCGCTACCTCTACAGCCACATCGACATGCTCACCGGCGAGCAGTACGTGGGCTGCATGCAGGGGGTGTTCGGCGCCAACATCGCGCTGGAGGCCGTGCTCGCGCCGGGCGGCTTCGGTGGGGTCAAGATGACCGGCGAGGCGCTGCCGCACTGCCAGTTCGCGGTCGAGCGCGCCTACGAAGGCTCCGGCTCCGCCTATGACTGCGTCAACCGACGCTTCTTCGATTGCGACGACGACGGCTCTGAGGGTCTGCGAGCCTTCGATTTGCGCGACGTCTGAGCCGTCCGCTTTTCATAACGATGACATGGTTTCGTGTAACATCGAACCATGACCGAGACTTCAGTAGCCGACGAGGCAGAGCAGATGTTGGCCGAGGTGACCGGGAGCGGCGAGGCCCCTGAGGGCGGCCCCAAGTTCACCCTCGAGCTCAACCAGGACCAGAAGGACATCAAAGAGTGGGTGCACGGCTTCGCCGAAGGCGTCGTGCGTCCCGCAGCCGAGGAGTGGGACGAGCGTGAGGAGACTCCCTGGCCCGTAATCCAGGAGGCCGCCAAGATCGGCCTCTACGGGTTTGAGGCGCTCGGCCAATTCTGGGCTGACGACACCGGGCTGACGCTGCCGATCGCCAACGAGGAGCTCTTCTGGGGCGACGCCGGCATCGGCATGGCGATCATGGGCACCTCGCTCGCCGTCGCCGCGATCTTCGGACAGGGAACCCCCGAGCAGATGGGGGAGTGGATCCCCCAGTGCTTCGGCGACGCCGACGACGTCAAGCTCGGCGCCTTCTGCGCCTCCGAGCCCGACGCCGGCTCCGACGTCTCGGCGATCCGCACCACCGCCAAGTACGACGAGGCCACCGACGAGTGGGTGATCAACGGCCAGAAGGCGTGGGCAACCAACGGCGGCATCGCCAACGTCCACGTCGTGATCGCCTCGGTCGATCGTGAGCTGGGCTCACGCGGCCACGCCGCCTTCGTCATCCCTCCGGGGACGAAGGGCTGCGAGCAGGGCGCCAAGGTCAAGAAGCACGGCCTGCGCGCTTCCCACACGGCCGACGTCCACCTCGACGACTGCCGCATCCCGGGCTCCTGCCTGCTGGGCGGCAAAGAGAGACTGGACGAGCGCCTCGCCCGTGTCCGCGAAGGCAAGAAGGCCAAATCGCAGGCGGCGATGCAGACCTTCGAGGCGAGTCGCCCGACGGTCGGCGCCCAGGCGCTGGGCATCGCCCGCGCCGCCTACGAGTTCGCGCTTGAGTACGCCAAAGAGCGCAGACAGTTCGGTAAGGCGATCGTCGAGAACCAGGCGATCGCCTTCGCCCTCGCCGATATGAAGCTGGAGATCGACGCCGCCCGGCTGCTCGTCTGGCGCGCCGCCTGGATGGGGCGCAGCGGCCAGAGATTCGAGAACGCCGAAGGCTCGATGTCGAAGCTGAAGGCCGGCGAGGTCGCCGTCTGGGCCACCGAGCGAGCGATCCAGATCCTCGGCGGCAACGGCTACACCCGGGAGTTCCCGGTAGAGCGGATGCACCGCGACGCGAAGATCTACACGATCTTCGAAGGCACCTCAGAGATCCAGCGCCTGGTCATCGCGCGCTCGATCTCAGGCGTCCACGTCAAATAGCAAGGACTGACGGCGGGAGAGCAAGAGCCGCCCTCGGGGCGGCTCTTGTCGCCTGTCTGAATCGCAGCGTAGGGGGAGCCCGGTCGTCCTCCGGGCGAATTGATGTCGCACGCGCTTCGCGCTTAGCGACGATGTTGGAGCGCGGCTTCGCCGCGCAGGAATCGGATTGCATATCGCCGCCTTCGGCGACATTCGCCCGGAGGACGACCGGGCTCCTTACCGGCGGACCTAAGCGACTCGAATCTCCCCGCCTACCTCTGCGCAGAGATCCTCAAGTTGGATGGGCTTCAAAAGCCGACCGTCGAAAAAGCCGTGATTCACCACGCAGACGGGGCCAAAGCCCCGCATTGTCGCTATGGCGTGGTCGAGATCCGACTTCCAAGGGCTGAATTCGAGAAGGATCGTGGCTGGACCCGCATCACAGCCGACCCCATATAGCCGAACAGCATGCGTGGCCGCCCACACTGAGTAGCGTCCGGCGCGGGAGGCAGTCGCTGCGGTCTGATCGATTGGCCCGTCATCGCAATGAAGGGCCTCTTCTAGCCGTTCCGGGGTGCCCTTCGTGGCTTCGGCGGTGAAGTGCATGACGAGGAGAGTCCCCGCGACGCCAAGTATGAGGCCGGCGACAAGATTCGATACGCGTCCCACCAGGCGGACTCTATTCAAGGGAGTCAGGGCGCTTGAGCTGAGGACGGCGATTCGCTCTCGCGGGAATGTCGCCGAAGGCGGCCTATGCAATCCGGTATCTGCGCGGCGAAGCCGCGCTCCAACATTGTCGCTAAGCGCGAAGCGCGTGCGACATCAATTCCCGCGAGAGCGAATCGCCGTCCTTACCCCTGGCGGCGCTTGAGTCCCACTTTGCGCAGCCGTTTTGCGGCTTGCACTTCGCTTCTGTCCGCACCTCTCTTGTTCGGTCCCGGCGTCTCCAAGGTCGCCGGCAGGCCTTCGAAGCGGGGTTCTGAGAGGAAGGCAGCTAGGCCTCTTTTGCCCATCTCGCCCTGGCCTACGTTGGCGTGGCGGTCGCGGCAGGAGCCGAGCGGGGCGGCGGCGTCGTTTACGTGGACGCAGCGGAGCCGTTCCAGTCCGACCTTTTCATCGGCCTCGTCGAGGACCTTGGCCAGGTGGGCCTCGTCGGTTATGTCATAGCCCTGAACGAAGAGGTGGCAGGAGTCGAGACAGAGGCCGAGTCGTTTGCCGCCGCCGGCGAGGTCGATCAGCTCCGCGGTCTGGTCGAAGTCGCGTCCCAGGAGGCCTTTGTGACCGGCAGTCTGCTCGAGTAGGAGGGGGCAACTGTCGCTGTCTCTCAGCGCCACCGCGATCACCTCTGCCGCACGTCTCATCGAAGGCCCCAGCTCCTCGCTTTTCTGCGCGCCGGGGTGCAGCACGACCCCTGCGGCGCCGATCCCGTCTCCGATGCGCAGGGCGTGGGTTAGGGAGGCCAGGGACTTTCTGCGCAGGTCTCTGTCGATCGTCGCGCAGTTGATCAGGTAGACGGCGTGGATCACCACCGCTTCGATCGGGGAGCCGGCCATCGCCTCTCTGAAAGCGGCGAAGTCCTCGGGCCCATATCTCGTCGGCCGCCACATCCTCGGGCTCTGGTGGAAGATCTGGATCGACTCGCAGCCGATCTCCGCGCCGCTGCCGATCGCCTTGTCCAGCCCACCGGCTGTGGAAACATGCGCGCCGATCAACATGACTGACGAGAACCTCCGCTTTCGTTTTGCCCCCTCGCCGACCGGTGCGCTGCACATCGGCGGAGCGAGGACGGCACTCTACAACTGGCTCGCGGCCCGCCACGGCGGCGGCGAGCTGGTCTTGCGGATAGAGGACACCGACCGCGAGCGCTCTACGGAGGAGAACGTCGAGCAGATCCTGGACGCGCTGCGCTGGCTGGAGTTGGACTGGGACGACGGGCCGGTTTCCCAGGCCGGACGCGCCGATAGCCATGCGGTGGCGCTGCAGAGGCTGCTCGACTCCGGCGCCGCCTATCGCGACTCCGCCACCGCCAAGGACGTCGAGGCGTGGAAGGCCGAGCACGGCGCCGATCGCGGCTACCGTGGCGAGCCGACCGAGGAGCCCGGCGCCGCCGTCCGCCTGCGCGTTCCCGACGAGGGAGAGACCGTCGTCGAGGATCTGATCCGCGGCCCCGTCCGCTTTCCCAACAGCAGCTACGACGATTTCGTCATCGCCCGAGGCGACGGCACCGTCCTCTACAACTTCGCGGTCGCCGTCGACGACGCCGAGATGGGGGTCAGCGAGGTCGTTCGCGGCGACGATCATCTCTCAAACACGCCCAAGCAGCTCCTGGTCCTGCGCGCTCTGGGCCACGAGCCCCCGCGTTACGCGCATCTGCCGCTGCTGCACGGGCCCGACGGCAAGAAGCTCTCCAAGCGCCACGGCGCCGCCTCTGTGCAGGAGCTGCGCGGCGCCGGCTATCTGCCCGCCGCGGTACGCAACTACCTCGCCCTGCTCGGCTGGGGGACGAGCGACGACACGACGCTGATGTCCACCGAGGAGCTGGTGAGGCGCTTCGAAGTCGCCGACGTGGGCAAGGCGGCGGCGATCTTCGACGAGAAGAAGCTGCGCTGGATCAACGGCCGCTTTATGCGCGAGATGCCGCCCGAGGAGTACTTGGCCGCTGTCGCCCGCCACCTGGGCCGGGACCCCGACGATCGCCTTCGCGCCGCCTGCGGGATCGCCCAGGAGAAAGCGCAGACGCTGGAGGAGGTCTGGCCTCTGATTCGCTTCCTCTTCGAGCCCCCCGTCGACGATCCCAAAGCTTGGGACAAGGTGATGAAGGAGGGGACGCGCGCCCTGCTCGAGGCCGCGCGCGCCGCTCTCTCCGATGCGCCCGTTTTCGATCCGGCCTCTCTGGAGTCGGCGCTGGGGTCGCTGCCCGAGCGCCTCGACGTCAAACCGGGGAAGCTCTACCAGCCGATCCGGGTGGCGATCACCGGAAGCACCGTCTCTCCCGGAATTTTCGAGTCGCTGGCGGCGCTGGGACGAGAGGAATCTCTCTCCCGCATCGACTCGGCAATTGCGCGCTTGACCTGACCAATTCGGCTAAGTCGGACCGGTGCAGTGCTTCTAACCGGACAAATGGCGCAAAATCATCCCTATTTCTAGGGAGGGTCGCACTAAACCGAACGTCCTTCGTTGCCGATGGGTTGTGCGGAGTTCGATCGCGCCATGCAGTCGACGAAGACAGACAGCAACGGGAAGCACGGGAGCGGAAAGGCCGGGACGCAGGACGTCACCGGCCAATCGGCGCGCCCGGCCCCCGGCAGCCGTCTTGCTGACGCCTTCGAAGCGGTCGAGCGCTTTCCGGTTCTCTTCGAGTGTCGCGAGCGGGTGATGCGGGCCGCCACGGCAGAGACGTCCCGCATCGGTGAGCTGGTGGAAGCCGTCGAAGCCGACGTCGCCCTCGCCATCTCCGTCCTTCGCTTCGCCAACCGCAGCGGGATCGCCGCCGGCGGAGTGGCCACCGTCCCCGAGGCGATCGACGTGCTGAAGCCGTCCGGCGTCCTCGCGATCGCCGGGACGGCGCCGGTCTATGACTTCTTCGAGTCGAATGGGGGTTGGGAGCTGAAGCCGGAGCAGTTCCGCATCCACGCCCTCGCCACCCAGCGTGCCGCCGATCAGATCGGCCGCGCCGTCGGTTGGGCCGAACGCGACGAGCTTGCCGTGGTCGCCCTTCTGCACGACATCGGGCGGTTGGTCATCTCCCGCCTGCACCCGGGGTACAAGCCTTACTTCGACGCCCTCTCCCGCACTCCCGAGCAGCGCCTGCGCAGCGAGCGCGACCAGCTCGGCATCGACCACGCCCTGGTTGGCGGAGTGCTGGCGCGGCGCTGGAACCTGCCGCAGCGGATCGCGGTGGCGATCGAGCGCCATCACGCCGACGACGCCGACGGGCTGGCGGCGATGGTGTCCGCGGCGGATATGGTCGCCCATTACTCCCAGGGCGAAGCAGTCGGACAGGAGCGGCTCGGCAGAGCGGCGGAGCGTTGCGGCCTCAGCGCGGACGGGTTGAGGGACATCCTCTACGACCTGCCGTACCCCCGCCAGGACGCGCCCAGGGCGGCGGAGCCGTGCCCGCTTTCGGCACGCGAGCTTGACGTTCTTCGACACCTCTCCGAGGGCATGGTCTACAAGCAGATCGCCAGCGAGATGCAGCTCTCGGTCTCGACGATCCGCACCCACCTGCACAACGTCTACGGCAAGATTGGCGCGATCGACCGCGCCCAGGCAGTGCTCACAGCTCGCGACAGCGGCTGGATCTAGAACAAACCGCCACCTCCTCCGCTTCGCGTCCGGGGGCGGCGGCACTCCGCCATATCAGCGCCGCTCGCAGAGAATCAGATCGTGATGCTCGCTAATTGGTCACTCGATAAGTGACTCACGTAAGGCAATCGCCACCGCGTGTGTGCGGTTTCTCGCCTCGAGGCGGGCGAGGACGTTCTTCGTGTGCGTCTTGACCGTCTCCTCGCTGAGGCCCAGCACACGGGAGGCCGCTGTGGTCGACTCGCCGTCCGCCAGCAGCTGCAGGATCTGGAGCTGGCGGCGGGTCAGCTTGCCGCGGCTGCCTTTGGGTGGGACGGCCGGGTCGAGGAAGCTCTTCTGGGCGAGCGCGGCGTCGACCGCCCTGCGCAGCTCCTCGGCACTCGCCGTCCGCGCCACGTAGGCGCTGGCGCCGGCCTGCATCGCGGCGGTGGCGGTGTGGCGCTCCGGCCGCTCGCCGTGGGCGACGATTCCGAGCGTGGGCTCGGCCTTGCGGATCGCCCGGATCGCCTCGTTGCCGCTGAGGGTGGCGAGCCCGCTGTTGACCCGAAAGCGCAGGTCGACGATCGCCACGTCGAAGCTGCCGAGGTCTCTGATCAGCTCCAAGCCCTCTTCGCGACTCGCTGTCTCATGGACCTCGAAGCGGTCGTCGAGAACCCCGCGCATGCCCAGCCGGACCAGCGGATGCCCGTCGATCACGAGGCAGTTTGGGCGAGTGGCCAACGAGTTCGATCCTAACTCAGGATCGGCGATGCGCCGGGGGGCGGGTCCGGAAGGTGCGGTAGAAAGAGGCGGTGATCTCCGTCACCTCCAAGTCCCGCTATGCCGTGGTGGCGATGGCGGAGCTCGCCCGCTCGGGTGAGCGGCCGGTTCCGATCAAGGAGCTGGCCGAGCGCCGTGCGATCCCCGAGCAATTCCTCGAACAGCTCTTCTCGACCCTGCGCCGCGACGGCCTGCTGACCAGCCACCGCGGGATGAAGGGCGGCTACACGCTCTCCCGACCCGCCGACGAGATCACCGTGCTCGAGGTGGTCCAAGCCCTCGACGGCAAGGTCGGCCAGGAAGCCGACGAGGCGGGCGGCATATGGGCCGAAGGCGTAACCGCCCTGCGCAAAGTCTTCAGCCAAACCACGATCGCCGAAGTAGCCCGTCGCGAAGCCGAAGAAGCCGGCTCGGGGATGTACTACATCTGATGCGGATTGGCGGGGAGGCTTCGGCTGTTGTCGGGGGGACGCCGATGGTGGCGCTCTCGCGGTTGGGCCAGGGGCTGGGCGGTGAGGTCTGCGCGAAGTTGGAGTACTTCAATCCCGGCGGCTCGGTGAAGGACCGGATCGGGGTGGCGATGATCGATGCCGCCGAGGAGGCGGGGGAGGTCGAGCGGGGGAGATCGGTGATCGTCGAGCCGACCAGCGGCAACACCGGGATCGCGCTGGCGATGGTCTGCGCGGCGCGCGGCTACGAGCTGATCCTGACCCTGCCGGAGGGAATGAGTCGCGAGCGGGCGAAGCTGCTGCGCGCCTACGGGGCGGAGGTGCGGGAGACTCCCTCGCTGGGCGGGATGACCGAGGCCGTGGAGCTGGCGCGGGAGATCTGCGAGCAGCGCAAGGGGTTCATGCCGCAGCAGTTCTCCAATCCTGCGAATCCGGAGATCCACCGGCGGACCACGGCGGAGGAGATCTGGGGCGACACCGATGGAAAGGTGGGCGCCTTCGTCGCCGGGGTCGGCACGGGGGGGACGATCACCGGCGTGGGGCAGATGCTGCGCGAGCGCAGCCCGGAGGCGCTGGTCGTCGCGGTCGAGCCCGAGACTTCGCCGGTGCTGTCCGGAGGGGCGCCCGGGCCGCACAAAATCCAGGGCATCGGAGCCGGGTTCGTCCCGGAGGTGCTCGACCGCTCGGTGATCGACGAGGTCGTCTCCGTCTCCGACGAGGACGCGTTGGAGATGGCGCGCCTCGCCGCCCAGCGAGAGGGAATCCTCGCCGGTATCTCCGCCGGGGCGAACCTGAAGGCGGCGTTGGAGGTGGCGGAGCGGCCGGAGATGGAAGGCAAGCGCGTGGTCACGATCGTCTGCGACTCGGGCGAGCGCTACATGTCCCTGCCATTCTTTTTCCCATGAGCGTGTGGAAACGAGTCCTCTGCGAGGTGAAGGCGGATGTCGCCGCGGCCCGCGATCGCGATCCGGCGGCGCAGGGCGTCTCCAGCTTCGAGATCCTCACCAGCTGGGCCGGCGTGCAGGCGCTTCTCGCCCACCGCGTCGCTCACGCCCTGCTGGAGGCCGGCGTCCCGCTGGCGCCGCGGGCGATCGCCTACGTGACCCGCTCGATCACCGGCGTCGAGATCCACCCGGCGGCGAAGATCGGCGGTGAGTTCTTCATCGACCACGGCTCCGGCGTGGTGATCGGCGAAACGGCTGAGATCGGCGATCGGGTGACGCTCTACCAGGGGGTGACCCTGGGCGGCACCGGTTTCCAGCGCGGCAAGCGCCATCCGACCCTCGGCGACAACGTCACCGTCGGTTCCGGCGCCAAGCTCTTGGGCCCGATCGCCGTCGGCGACGGCGCCAAGATCGGCGCCAACACGGTCGTCGTCGAGGACGTGCCGCCCCTCTCCACGGTGGTCGGCAACCCCGGCCACCCGGTGAAGGTGGAGGGACGGCGGGTGGAGGGGCCCGACGCGGACTGGATCCACCTGCCCGACCCGATCGCCGAGGCGATCAAGGGCCTCGCGGAGCGGATCGCCGACCTCGAGCGGCGCCTCGCGGAGCTGGACGGGAGAGAGAAGTCGCGAGGCGACAACGGCGAGCTGCGCTCCCGCACCGGCCGCTCCTCGGCGGGCGGATGAACCAGCTCGCGCCCACCGAACCCGGCGCCGACCGCGTCGAGCGGTTGCTGGCCGACCTCAACGAGCACCAGCGCCAGGCCGTGCGCGCCGGCGACGGGCCGCTGCTGGTCCTGGCCGGCGCCGGCTCGGGCAAGACCCGGGTCCTGACCCACCGCATCGCCTACCTGCTGGCGACCGATCGGGCGCGGCCGGGGGAGATCCTCGCGATCACCTTCACCAACAAGGCGGCGAGAGAGATGCGCGACCGCGTCGAAGCGCTGGTCGGCCGCTCGGCGCGGGCGATGTGGGTGACGACCTTCCACTCCTCCTGCGCGCGGATGCTGCGCGCCGACGCCGAGCGGCTCGGCTACTCGCGCGGCTTCACGATCTACGACGAGTCCGACTCGCTGCGGATGCTCAAACGCTGCATGAGAGAGCTGCAGGTCGACCCGAGACGCTACCCGCCGCGCTCGATTCGCTCGCAGATCTCCGGCGCGAAGAACAGACTGGTCGACGCCGAGGCCTACGCCCAGGCGCAGGGCAGCATCTTCGAAGAGGTCGTCGCCGAGACCTATGCCCTCTACGAGAGACGAATGGTCGAAGCCAACGCGATGGACTTCGACGACCTCCTGGTGCGAACCGTCAACGCGCTGGAGCTCTTCCCCGAAGTGAGGGAGCGCTGGCAGCGAACCTTCCGCCACATCCTCGTCGACGAGTACCAGGACACCAACCACGCCCAGTACCGGCTACTGCAGCTTTTGGCTTCAGAGCACGGAAATCTGATGGTCGTCGGCGACGAGTCCCAGTCGATCTACGGGTTCCGCCACGCCGACATCCGCAACATCCTCGACTTCGAGCGCGACTTTCCCGAGGCCGGGGTGGTCGCCCTCGAGCAGAACTACCGCTCGACGCAGACGATCCTCTCCGCCGCCAACGCGGTGATCGAGCACAACCGCCAGCGACGGCCGAAGAGACTCTGGACGGAGATCTTCGGCGGCGACCCGGTGCAGCTCTCCGAGCTGACCGACGAGCACGAGGAGGCGCGCTGGGTGGCGGGGGAGATCGAGCGCCTCGGCGAGGAGGCGGGGGTGCGACGCGAGGACGTCGCCGTCTTCTACCGGACCAACGCGATGAGCCGGGTGCTGGAGGACACGCTGGTTCGCTTCGAGCTTCCCTACCAGGTGATCGGCGGCACCAAGTTCTACGAGCGGGCGGAGATCAAGGACGCGGTCGCCTATCTCAGCCTCCTGGTCAACCCCTCCGACCAGGTGTCCTTCGGGCGGGTCGTCAACTCTCCGCGGCGGGGGATCGGCAACACCAGCCAGGGGCGCCTCGCCTCTCACGCCAACACCACCGGCCTCTCGATCTGGGAGGTGGCGGGGCGCGCCGAGGAGGTGCCGGGCCTGAGCGGGGCGGCGATCAAGGCGATCTCCCGCTTCCACGAGACGATGGAGGGGCTGCGCGAGCGGGCCGAGGAAGGCAGCTCGGTCTCCGGGCTGCTCGAAGCGACCTTGAGCGAAACCGGATACCTGGAGGCGCTGGCGGCGGAGCGAACCGTCGAGGCCGAGGGGCGGGTCGAGAACCTCGAGGAGCTGGTCGGCGTCGCCGCCGAGTTCGACGCCAACCGCGAACTGGAGGGCGAGAGTGAGACGCCCCCGCTGGAGGAGTTCCTACAGCAGATCTCCCTCTACACCGAGCAGGACGGGCTGCGACCGGACGACGAGTCCCTGGTCACCCTGATGACCTTGCACAACGCCAAGGGGCTGGAGTACGACACGGTCTTCGTCATCGGCTGCGAGGACGGCGCCTTCCCTCATATGAAAGCGCTGGAGGAAGGGGGCGAAGAGGAGGAGCGGCGGCTCTGTTACGTCGGCATCACCCGGGCCCGCCGGCGCCTCTACATGACCTGGACGCGCGAGCGGCGGCTGTTCGGTCGCGCCGAGCGCAACCTGCCCTCGCGCTTCATCGACGAGCTGCCGGCGGAGTTGACCGAGCGGCACTCGAGCGCGCCGGGGACGAGCTGGTCGTCGCCGCCCTCGCCGGGCGGCCCGGCGCCGGTCGATCCCGGCCCGGCGCTGGAATTGCAGACGGGGGACGACGTCGCCCACGCCAGTTTCGGCGATGGTGTGGTGACCGGAGTCGAACCGGGGGGAGTGGTGGTCGTCCGCTTCGCCGGCGAGGGGAAGGAGCGCAAGCTGATGGCCGACTACGCGCCGATCCGCAGGCGATGAGCGCGCGGGTAATCGACGGCAAGGCGGTGGGGGCCGCGGTCCGCGAGCGGGTCGCGGGCGAGGTGGCCGCCTTCGAAAAGGAGGCGGGGCGCGTGCCGGCGCTCGCCACGGTGATCGTCGGCGAGGACCCGGCCTCCCAGGTCTACATCCGCAACAAGCACAGAGCCTGCGAAGAGGCCGGGATGCGCTCGGTGCATCACGCCCTGCCGGCGGACACGACACAGAACCAGCTCTTGGAGCTGGTCGGCGCATTGGGCTTGGACGACGGCGTCGACGGCATCCTCGTGCAGCTCCCGGTCCCGGAGCAGATCGACCCCGACGCCGTGGTCGCGGCGATCGATCCCCGCAAGGACGTCGACGGGCTGACACCTATGAACGCGGGGCTGCTGGCGCATGGGATGCCCGGGCTGGTTCCCTGCACCCCCGCCGGCGTTATGGAGTTGCTGCGCCACGAGGGGGTCGAGTTGGAGGGCGCCGAGGCGGTGGTGGTCGGGCGCTCGAAACTGGTCGGGGTGCCGGTGGCAAGGCTGCTGTTGGCCGAGAACGCGACCGTGACCGTCTGCCACTCGCGCACCCGCGATTTGGCGGCGGTATGCCGCCGCGCCGACGTCCTGGTCGCCGCGGTCGGGGTGCCGCGCCTGCTTGGCGCCGATGCGGTGAAGCCGGGCGCGGTGGTGATCGACGTCGGCATGAATCGCGCCGAGGACGGCCTTTGCGGCGACGTCGACTTCGATGCGGCGAGCGAGGTGGCCGCGGCGATCACTCCGGTGCCCGGCGGGGTCGGGCCGATGACGATCGCGATGCTGCTCGTAAATACGTTGGAAGCCGCCCGGGCGCGGGTGTAGTGTCGGATCGACCCCTAGCCCCCGGAGGGATATGTAGATGGATGTCAATCGGTTGAGTCAAGGAGAGAAAATCGCCGGCGTCTCGGCGATCCTGCTCTTTATCTCGATGTTCTTCGCGTGGTTTGGCTTCGACACCGGCGTCGAAGAGCTGCAGAGCCAGTTCGGGATTGAAGTCGGCGCCACCAGCTTCACCTTCAACGCTTGGGAATCGTTCGACTTCATCGACCTGATTCTCCTGCTCACCGTGGTCGTCGCCGTCGCCACGGTTGCGCTGAGGGCCTCGGACATGGCGGTCGAGTTCCCGCTAAACAGCGCGGTGGCCGTGCTGGGCGGACTCTCATTCCTGCTGGTGCTCTACCGGATCATCGACCCGCCCGGAAGCGCCGATCGCGAGTGGGGAGTGTTCCTCGGCCTCATCCTCACCGCCCTCGTCGCCTTCGGCGGGTATCGGGCGATGGAGGAGGAGGGCGTCTCCTTCGGCGACGCCGCCGACCGCTTGGGTGGCGGAGGCGACGGCCCGGCCGGCGGCGGAACACCACCACCTCCGCCCCCGCCCCCCTCGCAGACACCGCCGCCCCCTCCGCCCCCGCCGGGCTCCGGGGTCTGAGGGCTACGCCGCCGGGGTCGCTTCGGCGATTCCGGCGGCGACCCGCTTCGCGAAGGCGATGATGGTCATCATCGGGTTGACGCCGACCGCGGTTGGGAAGAGGGAGGCGTCGGCGACGTAGAGGCCGTCGACGCCGTTGACGGACCCGTCGGGAGCGCAGACGCCCTCGCTCGGGTCTGAGGAGATCCGCGCGGTGCCCATCGGGTGGAATGCCTCCAGGTGAAGTTCGGAAGGCTTGAAGCGGGTCGCTTCGAACTCGGCGACCTGCCCCGGCTTCAGGGACCCGACCCGGCCGATGTTCGGGTAGACCTCGGTCGCCCCGGCGGCGAAGTGGATCTCCGCTGCGCGGGCGATGCCGAAGGTGACGGAGTCGACGTCCTCCTGAGTGAGCTTGTAGGAGGCTCGCAGGGAACCGTTGCCGGCCACGCCGACCCGGCCCGTGGAGCGGTCGGAGAGTTGGACGCCGATCGAGCCGATGTGGTCGAAGTCGAGCATCGCCTTCTGGTGCTCGCGCCCTGTCCCGAGCAGCCAGGCGCCGCCGAATGCCAGCGGCGTGAATGTCGCCTCGAGCAAGACGCGTTTTGACTCCCACTCGTCGACGTAGTAGCTCTGCATCACGCCGTCCCAGCCACGCACCTCTTCGCCGTAGTGGGCGCCGACCCAACCGGCCGGGTGGATGTGGAAGTTTCGCCCGACCTGGCGACCGCCGAGGTTGGAGCGCAGCAACAGCTCCGGCGTCCCCAGGGCGCCCCCGGCCACGATCGTCGCGCGCCGGGCGCGGACGGTGTAGGGGTGGGGCCGGCCATTGCCTGTGGCCCGGGCGGCGACCGTGCAGCTGACGCCGGCGGCGCGCCCTCTCTCGACCAGAATGCGACGCGCCTCGACCCCGGCGCGCAGGCGCGCTCCGGCGGCTACCGCCCGCGGCAGGTAGCTGACGTGCATCCCACGCTTGGCGTCGATTTCGCAGCCGTAGGGGCAGGAGCTGCACTGGACGCAGTCGCCGGCGTTGCGGGAGATCGGGCCGCTGCTGACGCCGAGCGCCTGCGCCCCCTCCATCGCCAGCTGTCCGTTGCGGCCCATCCGCTCCGTGTCGAGCGGGGTTACCCGCAGGAACTCCTCCGCCTCGGCGAAGTCGGGGGCGAGCTCCTCCGCCCACTCGATCCCGAAGCGGGCGCGCCAGCCGGCGAGCAGCCGATCGGGCGCGCGGAAGCAGGTTCCCGAGTTGATCACGGTCGTGCCGCCCACCGTTCTCGCCACTGGGACCGGGATCGGGGGGCGGCCCTCGGCGATCGTCAGGCCCGCGTCGCGGTACAGCGAAGCGATCGCGTCGAGCCTGCCTCTGGGGTAGCTGTCGCGGTCATAGCTCTCTCCGGCCTCGAGCACGATGACGTCGAGGCCGGCCTCCGCGAGAGCCGCCGCCGCCGCCGCGCCTCCCGCCCCCGAGCCGACGATGACCACGTCGCATTCCTCGCCGTCCCCCGCCGCCGTCGTGTCCCCCAGCGACCCGCGCGGCTCGGGGAGCGAGCCGTCGGAGAGGGCGCAGGAGGTTCTGACGCCGATGCGCTCCTCGACCTCCGGGGTGACGGAGTAGCCGAGGGTCGAGAGGAGCTTCGCCATCAGCAGCAGGTCGTGATGGATGCGGAGGCGAGATCTCTCCATCCGGCGCAGGAAGTCTTCGCGCGCTTCGCGGTCGAGGCGACTGAAGCGCCAGGGAAAGGGCAGCCACTCGAAGACGCGCAGGCCGAGTCGCAGGCGGGCTAGAGCCCGGGGCGAGACCGAGGGGAGAAATTCGGCCACCGGGCCCGAGGCGTCGACGTCGCGCTCCGCCGCCGGCAACCCATCGATGCCGGGCGCCATCGCCTCGCAGAGCGCGCTCAGGGTGCGTTGCTCGCCCTTCGACAGTCCCTGCATCGGGGAGCACTCTATTTGGCTGGCTGGCCAGGCGGTTGGGACCCCTAATATCTCGCGCGTGATCGATCGGGAACAGGTGCTCCACGTCGCGAGGCTCTCTCGCCTGAGGCTGACCGATGCCGAGGTGGAGAGAATGGCGGGGGAGCTTTCCGGAATCTTGGAGCATGTCGATCGGATTGCCGGGTTGGAGCTGGAGGGGGTGCCTCCTACCTCGCATGTGGTCGAGCTGGAGAACGTGTTGCGGGCGGATGTGCCGCGACCCAGCTGGCCCCGGGAGAAGATCCTCGAGCCGGCGCCCGACCCCGTCGACGGCGCCTTCCGCGTCCCCTCTCCGCAGGCGGAGGCATAGTGAGCGAGCTCTTGGGGCTGACCGTCGCCGAGGCGGCGGCGCGGATCGGGGCGGGTGAGGTCGGTGCTCAGGAGTACTTCGACGCTTGGCGGGAGGCCGCCGCCGGGGACGAGCTGAATGCCTACCTGTGGCGGGCTGAGGACGGAGCCGGAGAAGCGGAGGGAGCGCTGGCCGGGATCCCCGTCGCCGTCAAGGACATCTTCTGCACCGAAGGAGTGCCGACCACCGCCGGGTCTCGGATTCTGGAGGGGTACGAGCCCCCCTACACCTCCACGGCCGTGCGCAGGCTTCGAGAAGCGGGCGGCGCGGTGCTCGGCAAGACCAACATGGACGAGTTCGCGATGGGGTCTTCGAACGAGAACTCGGCCTACGGGCCGGTGCTTAATCCATGGGACCGAGGGCGGGTGCCCGGCGGGTCCTCCGGCGGTTCGGCGGCGGCCGTCGCCGGTGGCCTGGCTCCGTGCGCGCTCGGCACCGACACCGGCGGATCGATCCGCCAGCCCGCGGCGCTCTGCGGGATCGTCGGACTGAAGCCGACCTACGGCTCGATCTCCCGCTACGGGATGATCGCCTTCGCCTCCTCGCTGGACCAGTGCGGGCCGCTGACCCGGAGCGTGACCGACGCCGCCCTGCTGCTGAGAGCGCTGCAGGGGCGCGACTCCTGCGACTCGACCTCGGTCGGGATCGAGGGCGGGGTCGAGGCGCCCAGCCGGGGGGACCTGTCGGGGTTGCGGTTCGCGGTGCCGAGCGAGTTGGCGCACGATGCGGTCGACCCCGGCGTGCGCGAGGTCTTCGAAGCGACTCTGGCGACGATCGAGCGGCTCGGGGGAGAGATCGGCGAGGCGCCGCTGCCCCACGCCGAGCACGGGATCTCCGCCTACTACGTGATCGCCCCCGCAGAGGCCTCCTCCAACCTCGCCCGCTACGACGGCGTTCGCTATGGGATGCGAGTCGACGGCTCGCGCGACCTAGTCGAGATGTACGAGGCGACCCGGGCCGAGGGCTTCGGGGATGAGGTCAAGCGCCGCATCATGCTCGGCACCTACGCCCTCTCCTCCGGCTACTACGAGGCTTACTACGGGCAGGCCCAGAAGGTCCGCACCAAGATCGCCGAGGACTTCGCCGCCGCCTTCGACGGCTTCGACTTCGTTGTCACCCCGACTTCGCCCTCGGTCGCCTTTGGCCTCGGCGAGAAGACCGACGACCCGCTGGCGATGTACATGAACGACTTCTTCACGGTGCCGATGAGCCTCGCCGGCATCCCGGCGATCTCGATCCCGGCGGGGACGGCTGAGCCGGCGGGCGGCGGTCCGCGGCTGCCGGTCGGCTTCCAGATCGCCGCGCCCGCCTTCGCCGAGCAGAAGCTGCTGGAGGCCTCCTATGCCTTGGAGCAGGCGATCGGCTTCGACGCCAAGCCGGGGGGCGAAGATGGCTGAGCTGGAGGCGGTGATCGGGCTGGAGATCCATGTCCAGCTCGCGACCAAGACGAAGATGTTCTGCGGTTGCGAGCTGTCCTTCGGCGAGGAGCCCAACGTCCACACCTGCCCGGTCTGCCTCGCCCATCCCGGCGTGCTGCCGGTGACCAACGAGCAGGCGATCCGCTACGCCCTGCAGATCGCCGCCGCGCTTGAGTGCGAGGTCGCGCCGCGCTCGATCTTCCACCGCAAGAACTACTTCTATCCCGATAGCCCGAAGGCGTACCAGATCAGCCAGTACGACATTCCGCTTGCCTCCAACGGCCGCCTTGGCGACGTTCGCATACATCGCGCCCACCTCGAAGAGGACGCGGCGAAGACGATCCACGTCGGCGAGTCCGGCCGTATCCATGGCTCCGCCTCCTCACTGGTCGACTTCAACCGCGGCGGCACGCCCCTGGTCGAGATCGTCACCGAGCCGGATCTGCGCAGCGCCGCCGAGGCCGCCGAGTGGGCGCGGTTGCTGCGGGAGACGGTGCGCCAGCTCGGCGTCTCCGACGTGAACATGGAGGAGGGGAGCCTGCGCGTCGACGCCAACGTCTCCGTGCGCCCGGCCGGCAGCGAAGAGCTGGGCACCAAGACCGAGTTGAAGAACATGAACAGCTTCCGCTTCCTACAGCGGGGCATGGAGGCGGAGCTCGAGCGGCAGCGGAGGCTGATCGATGCGGGGGAGGAGGTCGTCCAGGAAACGCTCCACTTCGACCCCCAAACCGGCAACCTCACCTCGCTGCGCTCCAAGGAGGAGGCGCACGACTACCGCTACTTCCCCGAGCCCGACCTGGTGCCGCTGGCGCCGACCGAGGAGATGCTGCGCGAGGCGCGCGAGTCACTGCCGGAGCTGCCGGCGGCGCGGATGGCCCGCTACGAGGGGGAGTTGAAGCTCTCAGCCGAAAACGCGACGCAGCTTGCTGCCGATCCGGAAACGGCCGCCTACTTCGAGCAGGCAGCGGGGGCCGCCGACGGAGTCGAGTCGCAGGTGGTCGCCAACTGGGTTACCGGCGAGCTGGCGGCGGCGCTGCGCGAGGGCGGGGGAGGCGCCGTGGAGTCGAAGGTCGAGCCCCACGCCCTGGCCGCCCTAGTCGTCATGGTGAGCGAAAAGAAGATCTCCCACGGCAGCGGCAAGCAGGTCCTCGCGACCTTGGTCGCCGAAGGCGGCGACCCCGCTGAGATAGTCGAACGCGAGGGCTTAGCCCAAATCTCAGACAGCGGCGAGTTGGAAGGCATAGTCGCTGGAGCGATCGAAGCTAATCCCCAGGCCGCCAACCAGATCCGCGCCGGCAACGCCAAGGCCATCGGCGCCATAGTCGGTGCCGTGATGAAGGAGACCAAAGGCCGCGCCGACGGCGGCGAAGTAAACCGCCTGATCAAAGAGCAACTGGACGCCTGAAAGTGCAGTTCATCACTTTGTAACAACGTGTTACAAAGTGCTAAGTTCGATGCATGGCCTGGAACGTCGTCATCGCCGGTGGAGGATTCGGTGGTGCGATGGCGGCTCGGGAGCTGGAGCGGATCATGCCGCGTCAGTCGGCTCGGCTGACTCTGGTCAACGACGTCAACTTCATGCTCTACACGCCGTTCCTGCCCGAGGCGGCGGCGGGGACGCTCGAGCCGCGGCACGTGGTGACGCCGCTGCGGGAGATCCTGAGAAGGACATACCTGCGACTGGGGACGGTCGACGGGCACGACCCCGCGGCGAAGACCGTCGAGGTGCGCGGGCGCGATGGCGAAGCGGAGCGAATCCCCTACGACCAGCTACTGCTCGCCCTTGGCTCGGTCTCCCGGGTGCTGCCGGTCCCCGGCCTCTCTGAGCACGCGGTCGGCTTCAAAACCCTCGCCGACGCGATCTGGCTTCGCAATCACGTGATCGAGACCCTTGAGGCGGCGAACGCCACCGAGGACCCGGCCCGACGCGACGAGCTGCTCACCTACGTCTTCGTCGGCGGCGGCTACGCCGGGCTGGAGGCGCTGGCCGAGCTGCAGGACTTTGCCGCCGACGCGATGGAGAGCTACCCGCGCGCCCGGTTGCACGGGATGCGCTGGGTCCTGGTCGAGGCGACCGATCGGGTGCTGCCGGAGATCGACGCTCAGCTCGCCGACTATGCCCTGCGTGAGCTGCGCGGGCGCGGCATCGACATCCGCCTCGGCACGACTCTGGAGGAGGTCGGTGCGGACAGCGCTCGTCTCTCGACCGGCGAGACGCTCCCGACCCGGACGGTCGTATGGACCGCCGGCGTCGCCCCGCACCCGAGCCTGCGCCGGCTCTCGGTCCCGCTCGACGAGCGTGGCCGCGTCCCCGTCGACGAGCGCCTGCGGGTCGAGGGAATGGACTCGGTCTGGGCGATCGGCGACTGCGCTGCGGTCCCGGCCCCGGAAGGCGGGACCTGCCCGCCGACCGCCCAGCACGCGGTGCGCCAGGGCCCGGTCGCGGCGCGCAACATCGCCGCCGAGCTGGGGGTCGGCTCGTCCCAGCCCTTCGAATACCGAGGCAGCGCCGCCTTCGTCAATCTCGGCCGCTACAAGGCGGTCGGGCGGATCGGCAACCGCACCTTCCGCGGCTTCCCCGCTTGGTGGATGGCCCGGACTTACCACATGAGCCAGATCCCGGGCGCGGCTCGAAAGGCCCGCGCGGTCATCGATTGGACCGCCAGCCTGCCGTTCCGCCGCGACCTCTCCGAGGTCGGCTCGATCGGCCATCCGAAGCGCCTGGACGCGACAATGGAGCCATGGGCTTCCAGTACCTCGTCATCGCCTTCTTCTTCGGGCTAGCCACCGGCATCATCGGCAAGGGCAAGGGCAGCTCCTTCTGGCTCTGGCTGCTGATCGGCACCGTGCTGCCGCCGCTCGGCCTGATCGCGGTGATCCTCCACCGCTCCGAGAAGCACGAACCCGAACGGCAGTGCCCCACCTGCGGCAAGGCGGTGAAGCTCTACGTCCAGGTCTGCCCGCGCTGCGGCACTGACCTCTACCTGCCTACCTGAGCCAGGTCCTGACGATCGCGTTGGCGAAGCCGAGGCCGTAGCGGACGACGGCGGGCTTCTTCGAGTGGCCGTGGAGGCGCTGCTCGACGGTGATCGGAATCTCCTTGGCGGGGATGCCCCGCTTGATCGCCTCGATCATGAACTCGGAGGTATGGAACTGCTCCTGGCGCAGGACGAGTTGGGGCAGGGCGGTCGCTCGGACGGCGCGGTAGCCGTTGGAGCAGTCGGTGACGTGGGTGCGGGTGATGAAGGAGACGAGCCGGTTGAAGAAGACGATGCCCAGCTCTCGGGCGAAGTGATTGCTCTCGGCGTGGCCGAGGACGCGGGAGCCATGGGCGACGTCGACCTCGCCGTCGAGGACGGGCTTGACCAGGCGCTCCATCTCCGAGGGCAGGTGCTGGCCGTCGGCGTCGAGGGTGACGACGACCTCGGCCCCGGAGTCCACCATCAGCCGGTAGCCGGTGCGCAGCGCAGCGCCGCCGCCGCGGTTGATCACGTGGCGGGCGACGACCGCGCCGTGCTTGGCCGCCTCATCGCCGGTGCCGTCGCGCGAGCCGTCGTCGACGACCAGCACCGCGGTTTCCACGCCGCAGACCTCCGCCGGCATCTGCTCCAGCACCACCCCGATGTTCTCGGTCTCGTTGTAGGCGGGGACGACGATTGCGATCTTGCCGCGGAAGCGCTCGGGCAGCTTCGCCTGGCGGAACTCCTCCCAGGCGAGCCCTTCCAGCACGGCCGAGAGCTGGCGCGAGTTGCGCCCGGCCTGGGAGAGGGAGCGCAGGACGAGCAGGAAGAGGATGAAGATCGCGAAGACGGCGAGGCCGAGGATGCGCCCGCCGTTGCCCTTCTCGAAGGAGAAGGCGGAGAGAAGCTTGTCGGTCAACTCGGTGCCGGAGACGATCGCCAGGCCCAGCCCGGCCGCGAACAGGATCAGCACGTCGACGTTGCGCAGCGTGTGGCGGCGGGCGACCGCATAGGCGACGAGCGCCACCGCGGCGATCAGCCCGGCGGCGCGCAGCGCCGTCAGCTCTGGGGGGAGGATGCCTGCCTCGGGGACCATGATGGCCGGCGAGAGGATAAGGCTCCTCCCATCCGCGCAAGCGCCGCGGCGGCAAGCGGAAAGACGAGTGTCATCAGCACTTCGTTGCGGCGGGGAGCGGCCAGGGAGGCGGCGCCGACGGCGGTGACGAGGACCAGCGGCGTCGCCATCGCGACCAACTCCCACCACCAGCGCCGCCAGGCGAGCACTCCCAACCCGGCCAGGCCGAGGATCACCAGGAGCACCTGAATCGCGCGCCCGGCCGTACCGCTCATCGCCTCGCCGACCCCGCCGCTCCACATCCGCCAGACCTTGCGGACGGTCATCGCCGCGTAGCCGGTGGGGTCGTCGCCGGCGAACTTGGAGAAGTTCTCTTTGCCGATCTTGCCCAGGGCGGAATCCCGCGGCAGGTCGGGATAGCGGCTCTGCCAGACGCGGTCGAAGAGGGGGGTGGGGCTGACCCGATCCAGGGCCTCGGAACCGGGCTCGAGGTCGCGACCCAGGTAGCGCTTCACGAGCATGGCCTTGACCCGCTGGTACTCGCCGTCGCCGGGGAGGAAGGTGCCGACGTAGAGCGCCTTGCCGCCGCCGGTGGAGATCGGCACGAAGCGGTCCAGCTCGACCGCGTTGCGCACCGTCCAGGGGGCGATCGGCAGCAGGAAGCCGGCCGCGAGCAGGGCGGCGCCGGCGAGCCCGGGCTTCCAGCCGCGGGCCGTGCCGCTCCGAATTCCAGCGAAGGCCACAAAGGCGATTCCCACCAGCAGGTATTCCGGTCGAATCAGTGCGGTCAGCCCAAAGAACAGGCCAGGGACAAACCACCTCAGCGCCGCGCGAAGGCCGGTTGAGTCCGCGGCCCAAAGGAAGGCCAGCACTGCTGCAGGGAGAGTGAACACGGCTGGTATCTCGCTGGTCAGGACTCCTGTCGAGTGGATGAAGGGCGGGTAGACGGCGACGCCGAAGGCGGCGATCAGGCCCGCCGGGCGGCAGGCGATCCGTTTGCCGAGGAGGAAGACGACGAGGATCGCGGCGACTCCCAGGAGCAGCTCGACCATACGGGCGGTTCCCTCGCGGGCACCACCGGTCGCGCAGAAGGCGGCGGCGTAGAGCAGCGGCGCGCCCGGCGACCAGTCGCTGGCGTCGTCGACCACCGTTCCGCCGTAGCTGCCGTCTTCGTACAGGGTCTTGGAGAGCGCGTAGTAGGCGCGCGAGTCGTCCCCGGGTGTGGCTAGCGGCTCGACCACCCGGTAGGCCCGCAGGCCGAAGCCGAGCGCGAGGATCGCGACCAGCAGGATCAGCGTCGTGCGGCCCTGGCGCTCTAGGAACGATGCCATCGTCGCGCCAGGCTATCCCTGCATGCAGTCGCCCCAACCCCCGCCAGGGCGGCGACAAGCGGCAGCATCACGAGCACGCGCCGAGGCGAGGCGACGAGCAGGGCGCTGATCGCGGTGATCGAGACGAAGAGCGTCGCGAGGAGCAGCGCCTCCCATCGGTGCAACGTTTTGTCCCTCTCATGGGCGGATAAAACGTTGCACCGGAGCGTGAGCACGACGAAACCGAGCAGGGCGAGGGCTAGAAGCGCCCAGTGGAAGATCTCCCAGATGGGACGTTCCATTACCTCCCGCGGGCCGTGGGACCAAATTCGCCAGACCTTGGTCGCGACGAACCCGGCGTACTCGGTCGGTTGCTCGGTGAGGTCGTCCCACAATTGCTCCCGGCCCATCCGCCCGAGTGCCTCGTCGCTGGGCAAATCCGGGTATCGCTGCGCCGCCAGTCGGGCGAGGATCTGCTCGAGCCGCAACCTCTCGATGTCACTCGGCTCAAAAAGCTCGGGATTGCGCTCGACGACCTCACTCCCTACCTGCTCCGGGTCGCCGTCCGAGGGCAGGTAGGTGCCGGCAAACAGGACCTGACCGCCGCCCGTGGACACCGGCACGAATCGATCCAACGCAACCGCATTGCGCACGGTCCACGGGGCGACGAGGAGGACGACGCCAACCGGCAGAACCGCCGCGTTAAGAAGACCGGTTCGCCACTTCGAGCGATCCAAAGCCACAACAACCGCGGCAAGCAGGAGCGAGATTCCGAGGTACTCCGGCCGCAGGAGAGCCAATGCTCCCAGCAGCAGGCCTGGAACCAGCCACCTCGCGCGCGCCTGTCCCGCGGCCCAGAGCATGGAAAGGACAGCTCCGGAGAGCAGCGTGGCCGCGAGGGGTTCCCCCATGAGCATGCCCTGGTATTCGAGAAGGGCGGGGTAGACGGCGACCGCGCTCGCGCCGACCAGACCCGCGAACGGCCCCGAGAGACGGCGGGCGATCAAATAGGCGAATAGAACCGAGAGAGCCCCGATCAGGGCGAGGACGACACGGGCGAAGCGCTCGTGCTCACCGCCACTCAGCTTGTAGAGGCCCGCGACGAGGAGCGGCAGGCCGGGGGAGTAGTTGCTCGCCGGCTGGGTCGCTTGCTCTCCCAGGGTGAAGCCGTTTCCATCGTCGAGGTTGCGGGCGATCTCCCCATAGGCGACGGCGTCGAAGACCGGCGCCCGCCCCTCCCAGGCATAGTCGACCCGCAGCGCAAAGCTCAGCAGCAAGATCGCCGCCAGGGCGGCGAGGCCCAACCGCCCCCCGTTTCGCGCCACTAACCCGCTCATCGAGCTGATGCTATGTCGCGCCCGTTCGGTACCCTGCCGCGACCTATGCGCGTTCTCATTCTTGGGGGCGACGGCTACCTGGGCTGGCCGACGGCTCTGAGGTTTTCGGCTCGCGGTCACGAGGTTGCGGTCGTCGACGATTTCTCTCGCCGTCGCTGGCATATGGAAGCGGGCACCGGCTCGCTGACTCCGATTCGCGACTTCGACGAGCGCATCGCCGCTTGGAAGGAGCTGACGGGCGATGAGATCCGCGGCTTTGTCGGGTCGGTGCAGGATGGAGACTTCCTCGACGACGTCGTCGCCGAGATTCGCCCTGAAGCGGTCGTCCACTACGGCCAGCAGGCGTCGGCTCCCTATTCGATGGCCTCTCGCGAGAAGGCGGTCGAGACCCAGTACGCGAACGTGATCGGCAATCTCAACCTGCTCTTTGCGATCCGCGACCACGTCCCCGAGTGCCATCTGGTCAAGCTCGGGACGATGGGCGAGTACGGGCAGCCCGACATCGACATCGAAGAGGGCTACATCGAGATCGAGCACAAAGGACGCAAGGACACGCTTCCCTTCCCGAAGCTTCCCGCCTCGCTGTACCACTGCTCGAAGGTCCACGACTCGACCAACATCCATTTCGCCTGTCGCACCTGGGGCCTGCGCGCGACCGACCTGAACCAGGGGGTCGTCTATGGGATCGCGACCGAGGAGAGCGCTCGCGATGAGCGCCTGATCACCCGCTTCGACTACGACGAGATCTTCGGCACCGTTCTCAACCGCTTTTGCCTGCAGACGGTGATCGGCCACCCGCTTACCGTCTACGGGGCCGGCACGCAGACGCGGGGCTTCCTCAACATCCGCGACACGCTCGCCTGCGTCGAGCTGGCCGCGACGAACCCCGCCGACCCCGGTGAGTTCCGCGTCTTCAACCAGTTCACCGAGCAGTTCTCGGTCCTGGAACTGGCCGAGCTCGTCAAGCACGCCGGCGAGCACCTCGGCTACTCGGTCGAGATCCAGCACTACGAGAATCCGCGCGTGGAGAAGGAGCAGCACTACTACAACGCGATTCACACCAAGCTGCTCGACCTCGGTCTGGAGCCAACCCTGCTGGGCGAGGAGTTGGTCGAATCGATGATCCACACGATCGAGCGCTACAAGGAGAACGCGATCGACTCCTCGATCGACCCGCGCACCCGCTGGAACCCGGCGAAATCGCCTGCTGGCCAGGCATAGGCCCGCTGGTACCATCGCCGTCCCTATGCGAGCCGCCGACGCGTTGATGGAAAGCCTCAAGGCTGAGGGTGTGGAACACATCTTCGGCATCCCCGGTGGGGCAAACCTGCCCACCTACGACGCGCTGGTCGACGCCGGATTCCGCCACATCCAGGTCCGCCACGAGCAGGGTGGGGGGCACGCCGCGGAGGGCTACGCGAAGGCCTCCGGCAAAGTCGGCGTCGCCTTCGCCACCTCTGGGCCGGGCGCGACGAACCTGGTGACGGCGATCGCCGACGCGATGATGGACTCGGTGCCGACGATCTTCGTCACCGGCCAGGTGCGGACCGAGCTGATCGGCACCGACGGCTTCCAGGAGGCCGACATCCTCGGCGCGACGCTGCCCTTCGTCAAGCACTCCTTCCAGGTCACCGACCCGCGCCAGATCCCCCAATACATCCACGAGGCGTTCCACATCGCCTCGACCGGGCGCCCCGGCCCGGTCCTGGTCGACGTCCCGCAGGACCTCTCCCGGGCGGACATCGAGTACGAACCCGCCGAGGGGCCGCCCAGCCTGCCCGGCTACAAGCCGTCGACCGAGGGCAACATCAAGCAGATCCGCATCGCGGCGAAGGCACTCGCCAACGCCAGCCGCCCGGTCTTCTACACCGGAGGAGGCGTGATCAACGGCAACGCGTCGGAGGAGCTGCGCGAGCTCGCCGCCTCGGACGCCTTCCCGGTCACCTCGACCGTGATGGGCCTCGGCGCCTTCCCCGCCTCGAATGAGAACTGGCTCGGCATGCTGGGCATGCACGGGACCCGCACCGCGAACTACGCGATGGACAACGCGGA
>DATMBX010000146.1:0-3244 GCA_035558955.1 Solirubrobacterales bacterium
TTCATCGAGCATCTCGACGAGGTCTTCGAGGTGTCGGGAGTCGGGAAGAACTTGCAGCGGTGACTATGACCGCATCGACGGAGCGCACCGAGGGCCTGGCACGGCGTGAGGCAGACAGGGCCACTCGTCGTCTGTCCCGCACCTACCAGGACGCGCTTGCGGTTGCCGATGCCGGGGGCGCCGGGCGCGTAGCCAGGCAGGCGCTGGGTGAGGGCTTGGGCGTCGCGGGTCTCTATCAACGGGTGATCGCTCCGGCAATGTGGCGGATCGGCGAGCTCTGGGAGCAGGGGGAGATCTCGGTCGCCGACGAGCACCTCGCGACCGCGCTCACGCACCAGGCGATGGCGAGCATCTACGGGCCCAGCCTCGGCCACAAGGTCATGCCGGGGCGGATACTGATGGCTGCGGTGGAGGGGGAGCAGCACGCCCTTGGGCTGAGGATGGCCGCTGACGTAATCGAACTGGCGGGCTACGAGACGATCTACCTCGGGGCCGATGTTCCGACCGCCGATCTCCTCCAAGCCGTGGCGACACGCTCACCCGACCTGATCGGCCTCTCGGCGACGATGCCGAGCTCGATCCCGGCGCTCGATCGCGCCATCGCTGAGATCCAACGTCTCGATCCCAACCCGATCGTCCTGTTCGGAGGCCAGGGCGCGCGCCCCCGAGCGGGGAGCGACGGGGCAGTGCTCGTTCGGGACCTCGAGCAGTTGCTGGGAGTGGTCGAGGTCGCCCTCGACATTCCAATCTCGGATTCGGAGGACTCCCCGGCGCCCAGGGCGCCCCCGCTGGAGCGCATCATCGAGGTGGGCGCGCCCCGCCCCGCCGACCCGGCGGTGTCCAGCGAATCGGCGGAGGAGGACGAGTCGGTCGAGCGGCACCTGTCCGGCATTGCCGCTGAGACGGCCGATCTGGCAAGGGATCTAGCTCGCCAGGCGAACACCTACAAGGACCTTGCCTACACCGACACGCTCAGCGGACTGCCCAACCGCCGAGCGTTCGAGGACCACGCGGCTCGTCTTAGAGATTTCTCCGATGCCAAGCCTCTCGCTGTGTTGATGATGGACCTGGACGGCTTCAAGCCGGTGAACGACTCAGAAGGCCACGAGGCCGGAGATCGGATCCTCGTCTTGATGGCCCGAACGATCACCGGCGGTCTTCGCGAGGGCGACTTCGTCGCCCGGTTCGGCGGCGATGAGTTTGCCGCTCTGCTGCCTCGCACCGATTTGGGCGAGGCGGAGGCGTTGGCGGAACGGCTGCGGGTGAGAGTGCAGGAGGCCGGCTCCGATGCCTCGGTCACCTCCAGCATCGGCGTTGCCATGCTGGAGGACGATGTTCGGCGAGCGCTGTTGCGGGCGGATGGCGCTCTCTATGAGGCCAAGAACTCAGGCCGCAATGCGGTCAGGTGCGGCTAGGCAGCATCGGCGCGTCACCAGCGGCGTGCGGCGCCGAATAGCTCCTGTGCGTAGCCCGCTACCGAGACCGGCGACATAAACAGCTGGTAGGTGAAGAGGTAGCCGACGAAGCCAAGCCGGTTCTGGCGCACCTCCAGACCGACCTCGTCAAAGGACTGCTTGCTCAGGTGAAACATGATCATCGAGAGCGCCACGTTCAGCGGCAGGACCGCGAGCGTCATCGGCCCGACGATCGCGAAGTTGCCGAACAGCGCCAGGACGATTCCGATTGGGAAGGCGATCGAGTAGACGACGTCCACGTAGGGAAAGACGAAGTTGACGAGAACGGCATGCATGTTGGAGCGCCCGCCGGTGAGCAGCGCGCCACCATGCTCGCGCAGCCCCTCGATCATCCCGGCGCCCAGCGTCGTCGTTGCCGTGCGAATGCCCAATTGCGGCGAGAGTTGCGGACGAAGACTGCGCCGGCGACTGCGACTGTGTCTGGTGGGGAGATCAGCAACCGGGCAACTACGCGTTGTAGCGCCGAGGGCATCAGCAGAGTGTCGGCGTCGACGGTCGCCATCAGCGGGGTTCGCACCTGCTTCAGAGCCGCGGTCAGAGTCTGCGCCTTGCCACCGTGGGGAACGGTGAGGACGGCGATGTCGGGATTGGCCGCGGCACGCGCCTGGGCCAACTCGGCCGTGCGGTCGGTGGAGCCGTCGTCGGCGATCAGGATCCGGAGCTTGCCCACACTGCCTATCTCAACGCTTGATGTCCCTGTCGGGCTCCCGCTATTTACGAAAGCCCCGCAAGTCGCGGGGTTTTCGGTTTTCTGAGGAGGCGCGAGATCGATGAAAGGCGTTGACGGCGCTCATTCGCGCCGCCGTGGCACTGAATATGTCCGCTCGCCGCTAGCGCCGCCGAAAGCCCACCCGGCGGCCGCGTGACCCTAGGAAACGCTCGAGAGGGCCGTCGCCACCGCGAAGCCGAGGGTCGTGACAAGGCCGGCGACGCGCCCTGAGTCCCTGGTCGCCTCCGGAATCATCGAATCGATCAACATGACCAGGAGGGCGCCGGCGGCGAAGCCGTCGATGCCGGCTTGAAGCTCACCCGAAGTCACATCGGCGATCGCGTAGCCCGCGACGCTGGCGACGGTGCAGATCGCGGCGACGGCGCCCCAGAGCCGCAGGATCTTGCGCCGGTCGGTGCCGGCATTGCGCATCTCACTCGCCGAGCCGATCGCCTCGGGCAGGTTGGAGACGAAGATCGCGACGAGGAGGCCGATGCCGATCCCCTCGCTCCCAGCCAGCCCAATCCCAAGGACGAGCTGTTCGGGGATGCCGTCGAGGAAGGCGCCGAGCGCGAGGGCGGTTCCAGGATCAGAGCCGCTCGTCCGCCCCGATCGCCCTCGGCCCGCCGAATAGCGGCCGGCGATCAGCCCGTCGAGGCTGAAGTAGGTGAGAGCGCCGACCCCAAGGCCGATGGCGGTGGCTCCGAGGCTGCCGACCCGAAGCCCTTCCGCCGCCAGCTCGAAGCTGACGGCGCTGATCAGCGCTCCGGCGCCGAAAGCCAAGACCAACCCGACCTGCCGGGCCGGCCAACGACGAGCGAAGGCGAGCAAAGCGCCAAGCACCAGCGAGGAGGCCGCCAAAGCTCCCCAACCAAGCGCGGCATCCATCGGTCGAGGATAACTGCCGGACGGGCGCCGAGGCGTGATGACGAGGCGGTTTAGAGCACGGCAATCGGGTAGTCGGTTGGGGACGGCATGAGGCCCGGATCCCAGCGGCTTTCACCGGCGACTCGGTTCCCGCTCGGGTGTGAAGACCAACCGCTCCACCGTGGCGGAGAGG
>DATMBX010000147.1:0-14796 GCA_035558955.1 Solirubrobacterales bacterium
TCGTTCAGGCGGCAAAGGAGTGGCCGGTGATGGTCCGCACGTTTGAGGAGCGGGAGGGGAAGCCCTTCGCTATCGAGGGCGGGGCGGTCAACCTCGGCATCGCCGTCGACGTCGAGCGCAAGGACGGCTCGCGCAGCCTCATGGTGCCGGCGATCAAGGGCGCCGACGGCCTCGACTTCGCCGCCTTCCACTCCTACTACGAGGACCTGATCAAAAAGACGCGGGAGAGCAAGCTCACCCCCGACGACTTCCAGGGGACCAACATCTCCCTCACCAATCCCGGCGGCCTCGGCACCGTTGCCTCGGTCCCCCGCCTGATGAGCGGGCAGAGCGCGATCATCGCCACCGGCTCGATCGCCTACCCGGCCGAGTGGGTGCACGCGACGCCCGAGCGGATCAAGCAGCTCGGCGTCTCCAAGGTGATGACGCTGACCTCGACCTACGACCACCGCGTCATCCAGGGCGCCGAGTCGGGCTCCTTCCTGCGCCGCCTCGACCAGCTGCTGCAGGGAGAGGACGGCTTCTACGAGGCGCTCGCCGCCGACCTCGGCGTCGACGCCGCGCCGATCGCCGCCGCCCATCCGGCCTCCGCCTCCGCCCCACCGCTCGGCGCCGCCACGGGCGAGATGGCCGTCACCGGCGCCCCCGACGAGGAGCTGCTGCAGGCGGTCCAAGCCGCGACCTCCCTGCTCAAGGGCTACCGCACCCACGGCCACCTCGCCGCCCGTCTCGACCCGCTCGGCCGCGAGCCGAAGGGCGACCCGGCGATCCAGCCGGAGAACCTCAACCTGACGCCGGAGCTGATGGCCCGCATCCCCGCCTCGATCCTGCGCATCGGCGTCCCCGGCGAGACCCTGCTCGACGCCCTGCCCCGCATGCGCGACGCCTACTGCGGCACCATCGCCTACCAGTTCGAGCACCTCTCCTCCCACCAGCAGCGCACCTGGCTGCGGGAGATGGTCGAGACCGGCGCCCACCGGGCTCCCCTCACCGACGACGAGAAACGCCGCCTGCTCGGCCGCCTGATCGACGTCTTCCAGTTCGAGCGGTTCATCGAGAAGGCCTACCTGGGCCAGAAGATCTTCACGATCGAGGGACTGGACGCGGTCGTGCCGATGCTCGACGAGGTCGTCACCCTCGCCTACCGCGGCGGCGCAGAGGAGGTCGTCTTCGGCATGGCCCACCGCGGCCGCCTCAGCGTCCTCGCCCACAACCTCGGCCGCTCGGTCGAGTCGATCCTGGCCGAGTTCGAGGGGGCGAAGCAGATCGACGCCGTCAAGGCGGTCGCCTCGATCCCCCACGGCGGCACCGGCGACGTCAAGTACCACTACGGCCACCAGGGCGTCTACGAGACCAGCGAGGGCGAGAAGATCGCCGTCCGCCTCTATCCCAACCCCAGCCACCTCGAGTTCGTCAACCCGGTCGTCGAGGGAGCCACCCGCTTCATCCAGTCCGACTTCGAGGGGGCGAAGATCGCGCATGAGCCCAAGCGCGCCGTCCCCGTCCTGCTCCACGGCGACGCCGCCTTCCCCGGCCAGGGCGTCGTCGCCGAGACGCTCAACCTGCAGTCGCTGCCCGGCTACGCCACCGGCGGCACGGTCCACGTCATCCAGAACAACCAGGTCGGCTTCACCACCGACCCCGAGGACGCCCGCTCCACCCCCTACGCGGCCGACATGGCGAAGGGATTCAACGTGCCGATCGTCCACGTCAACGCCGACGACGTCGAGGCCTGCTCGGCGGCGGTCCGCCTCGCCATGGCCTACCGCGAGCGCTGGGGCCGGGACATCGTCATCGACGTGATCGGCTATCGCCGCTACGGCCATAACGAGACCGACGAGCCCGCCTACACCCAGCCGCAGATCGCCGCCAAGATCAAGGCCCACCCGCCGGTCTCCGAGATCTACGCGAAGCAGCTGGTCGACGAGGGGGTCGTCGGCGCCGAGGACGTCGAGCGCCTGACCAGAGAACGCCACGACGAGATGTCCGCCGCGCTGAAGGACCTGCGCCGCAAGATGGAGCTCGGCGACTACGAGGACCCGACCGTCACCACCACCAGCACCGGCGAGCTGGACCGCAGCGCCAGCCCTCCGGTGGAGACCGCGGTGCCGATCGAGAAGCTGCGCGAGCTGAACCAGGCGCTGATCGAGGCGCCGGAGAGCTTCACCGTCCACCGCAAGCTGCGCAAGCCCTTCGCTAAACGGGCCGAGGCGCTGGAGCAGGGCGGGATCGAGTTCGGCCACGCCGAGGCGCTCGCCTTCGCCTCCCTGCTCACCGACGGCGTCCACATCCGCCTCACCGGGCAGGACACCGAGCGCGGCACCTTCTCCCACCGCCACCTCGTCCTCCACGACGAGAACACCGGCCTCGAGTACTGCCCGATGCAGAACCTCGACGACGCCAGCGCCCCCTTCGAGCTCTACAACAGCCCACTCTCGGAGATCGCCTGCCTCGGCTTCGAGTACGGCTACTCGGCGGCGAACCCCAACGCGCTGATCCTCTGGGAGGCCCAGTACGGTGACTTCGCCAACGCCGGCCAGGTAATCATCGACACCTTCATCGCCTCCGGCGAAGCCAAGTGGGGGCAGACCAGCCGCCTCACCCTGCTGCTGCCCCACGGCTACGAGGGCTCCGGCCCCGAGCACTCCAGCGCCCGCATCGAGCGCTTCCTCGCGCTCGCCGCCGAGGGCAACATTCGCATCGCCTACCCCACCACCGCCGCCCAGTACTTCCACCTGCTGCGCCGCCAGGCGCTGATCCGCAAGCCGCGCCCGCTGGTGGTGTTCACCCCGAAGGGGCTGCTGCGGCTGGACCGCGCCGCCGCCTCCCCGGAGGAGCTGACCGACAGCCACTTCCACTTCATCCTCGACGACCCCACCGCCGCGGAGCGCCGCGAGAAGGTGGAGCGCCTCGTCCTCTGCACCGGCAAGGTCTATTTCGACATGGACGCCAACGAGCGCCGCGCCGCCGCCGAGAGCGTCGCCATCGCCCGGGTCGAGCTCCTCTACCCCTTCGCCAAGGAACAGCTGACCGGGCTGATCGCCTCCTACCCGAACCTGAAGGAGATCGTCTGGGTGCAGGAGGAGCCACGCAACATGGGCGCCTGGAAGGTGATGTCCCGCCGCTTCCCCGACGTGGTGCCGGAGGGCGTGGAGTTGAAGTACGTCGGCCGCCCGACCCGCTCCAGCCCGGGCGAGGGCTACTCGATCGCCCACGCCCGGGAGCAGGAGCGCATCGTCCTAACCGCCCTCACCCCCGACGCCTAATTGGCGGTATGGCAAAGTTGTATTTGGCGCAGCCAGTCGGAACAAATTCTTCATTTCGCGGCAAAACAGAACATCACAAGAATCTGTGATGTCTTGTAACTTTCGATAACTTCCGGGGCATGGCGAAGAACCCCTACCGTCCCGGCGTGGGAACGCGCCCGCCTTACCTGGCTGGCCGGGAACAGGAAATCCACCTGTTTGAGCGGCTTCTTGAGGACTATCCCGAGAAGCGTCGCAATCTGCGCATCACGGGGTTGCGAGGCGTCGGCAAGACCGTCCTGCTCAAGGAGTACGAGCGCATCGCAAAAAGTCATAAGTGGGTCGTTGTCCGTCGCGATTGGGGTCCGAGGTTGCGCGAGGAATCCGACTTTGCGATCGCCATCGTGGATTACCTGCGCGAGGCCCTCGAGGCGCTCAGCGTCAAGGCAAAGATCAAGAATCAGATTGCAGCTGCGATGCAGACGATCAATCAGGTTCAAATTCAACTTGCTGACGACGTCGCGGTCTCGGTTGGGCCCGGCGCAGGATCATCGGCTGAGTCTGTGCTTGAAGACAAGCTGCGCATCGCGCTCACAAAAGTCGGTGAGATTGCCCGGGCACAGGGACGCGGCGTCGCGCTGATGTTCGACGAAGCCCACAGCGTCTATGACCGTGGCGCCAAGCGCCAATATCCCCTCGGCGCGCTTCTGTCGGCGATCGTTGCGGCCCAGGACGATGACGACAATCCCCTGCCGGTCATGCTCGTGCTATGTGGCCTGCCGCCCCTGATCGGCAACATCCATGCGGCACGAAGCAATGCAGAGCGGCTGTTCCGGGCCGAGGAGCTTGACAATCTCTCGCTTGGGCCGGAATCCCAGGGGGAACTCAGCGCGGCCGCTGAAGCACTGGTGCGCCCCACCAGCGACATCGCCTATGCGTCAGGTGTCGCCGAGCAGATCGCCCGGGATGTCGATGGCTATCCCTACTTCATCCAATGGTTCGGAGAGGCGCTCTGGGATGCCGCCGACCTGGAGGGCACCACGACGATCACCTCCGCGCTCTACAAGCGTGAGCGCAAAGCGATCCAACACAGCCTCGACGACGAGTTCTTCGAGCCTCGTTACCGCGACGCCCGCCAAGCAGACCAGGGAACTCTGCGGGTCGCCGCATCGCTTGGAGGGGAACGCTTCAATAGGGCTGACCTCGACGCGGCCACCCACCGCTCAACCGGAGCTCTTGCGCAGAGCCTCACGCGATTGATCGCCGACAACCTCATCTACCGTGACGACCACGGCGTCTACGCATACACCGCACCGCTGTTCGGGGACTTCATGCGTCGTCGTCACGAGCGACACGACGAGGATGGGTAGCTTGGCCGGCGCGAGAAATCCGATGCGAAAGCCCGTGCCGGGGCGGCTGTTCGTGTGGGTGAAGCGGATCTCCTGGGTGGAGCTTGTGGTGTTCGCGGGGCTGCTCGCCTTCTGGCTGCTGCCGGGGTTCGAAACGGAAACGATGGTGTTCGGCTGGGCGCACGGGCTGGGGTTCATCGTGCTCTGCCTGGTGATCTGGGTCGCCTGCATCAGGCGCGAGGCTCCTTACACCCTGCTGGCCGCCACCCTCACACCCGTCGGGCCGGTGGGCAGTGTTCTGGGCGTGGAGCTGAT
This sequence comes from Solirubrobacterales bacterium, assembly GCA_035558955.1. GTDB lineage: Bacteria > Actinomycetota > Thermoleophilia > Solirubrobacterales > 70-9 > DASVDE01. The sequence continues at coordinate 4,910 of DATMBX010000147.1, forward strand.
CGAGCGCAAGGGTTGGGGCGTTGCGGATTATCCGCAGAACACTGCGGAATCCCCGTAAATAGGCCAATTTTGCTTGACGTTTACCGACCGGCGCGGTATAGGTAGGGAGTGACTGCTTTCCCTGGGCAGTCCCGCGCAGGGGAGCAGCTGCGTCGGCTATCCCTCCCTGGCTACCGACGCGTAGGTGCGGTGAGGGTCGCGCGGACCCCCCTGCCTCCCGCGGCCCCGCCGCACCCTTTCTTTTTACGAGCCTTTGAGGCTCCTCAGCACCGTCTGCAGGATGCCGCCGTTCTGGAAGTAGGCGACCTCGTTGGGGGTGTCTAGGCGGACGGTTGCCTCAAACTCGACTTCGCCCGCTGTGACTTTGACCGACTTCGCCTCGCCGTTTTGGAGGTCGCCTATGTCGATTACCTCCTCGCCGGTGAGGCCGAGGGATTCCACGCTCTCCCCGGCGGGGAACTGGAGGGGTAGGACTCCCATGCCGATCAGGTTCGACCGGTGTATGCGCTCGAAGCTCTCGGCGATCACGGCGCGAACTCCGAGCAGCTTGGTTCCCTTCGCCGCCCAGTCGCGCGAGGAGCCGGAGCCGTACTCCTTGCCGGCGAGGACGACGAGCGGCACACCCTCCTCGGCGTAGGAGATCGCCGCGTCGTAGATCGTCGTCTCCTCCCCGTCGGGGAAGTGACGGGTGTAGCCCCCCGCCCGCTCCACCAGCAGGTTGCGCAGGCGGATGTTGGCGAAGGTGCCGCGGATCATCACCTCGTGATTGCCGCGGCGCGACCCGTACGAGTTGAAGTCGCGAGCCTCGACGCCCTGCTCCATCAGCCACCGCCCCGCCGGGCTGTCCTTTTTGATCGCCCCCGCGGGTGAGATGTGGTCGGTGGTGATCGAGTCGCTGAGCAGCGCCAGCACCCGGGCGCCGGCGATCGGCTCCACCCCGGGCGGGTCGGCCGGCATCCCTTCGAAGAAGGAGGGGCGGCGCACGTAGGTGGAGTCGGGCCAGGTGTAGCGGTCGCCCTCGGGCACCCCCACCGCGTTCCAGTTCTCGTCGCCCTCGAACACCTCGCCGTAGTTGCGGGTGAACATTTCCGCCTCGATCGAGCGACCCACCAGCTCCTTCACCTCGGCGGGGTCGGGCCAGATATCGCGCAGGTAGACCGGCTCGCCATCGCTGTCCTCGCCCAGCGGCTCGGTGGTCAGGTCGAGGTCCATCCGCCCCGCCAGCGCGTAGGCGACGACCAGCGGCGGGCTGGCGAGGTAGTTCGCCTTCACGTCCTGGTTGATCCGTCCCTCGAAGTTGCGGTTGCCCGACAGCACCGCGCAGACCGCCAGATCCTTCTCGGCGACGGCGGCGGATATCTCCGGGGCGAGCGGGCCGGAGTTGCCGATGCAGGTCGTGCACCCGTACCCGACGAGGTTGAACTGCAAGGCGTTGAGATGCTCGGTCAGCCCCGCCTTGTCGAGGTAGTCGGTGACGACCGTGGAGCCAGGCGCCAGCGACGTCTTCACCCAGGGCTTGCGCGCCAGCCCGCGCGCCAGCGCGTTGCGGGCCAACAGGCCGGCGCCGATCATCACGCTCGGGTTGGAGGTGTTGGTGCAGCTGGTGATCGCCGCGATCACGACGCGGCCGTGGTCAAGCTCGACCGTCGTCCCGTCCTCCAGCGTCACCTCGACCGCGTCCTCGCTGCCGCGCGGCGCGGTCGTCACGGGGGCGCCGCTCACCGCGGGGCGGGGTTGGCCACGCTCGTCCTCGTGGCTCTCGGCCGGAGGATCGGAGGCCGGGAAGGACTCCATGCTCGCCTCGTCGACCCCGTTGCCCATCTGCTTCGCCGCGTCGGGGTCGAAGTCGACCATCGCCTCGATGAAGGCCTGCTTCGCCTGCGCCAGCGGCACCCGGTCCTGCGGGCGCTTCGGCCCGGCGATGCTCGGCACCACGTCGCCCAGGTCCAGCTCCAGGGTGTCGGAGAAGACGGGATCCGGAGACCCCGGCTCGTGGAACATCCCCTGCTCGCGCGCGTAGGCGTCGACCAGCTCGATCGTCTCGGTCGGCCGGCCGGTCAGGTCGAGGTAGCGCAGCGTCTCGGCGTCGACCGGGAAGATCGCGCAGGTCGAGCCGAACTCCGGCGACATGTTGCCGATCGTCGCCCGGTCGGCGAGGCCCAGCGTCGCCAGCCCCGGCCCGTAGAACTCGACGAACTTGGAGACGACGCCGCGGCGGCGCAGCATCTCGGTCACGGTCAGGACCAGGTCGGTCGCCGTCGCCCCCTCGGGCAGCTGCCCGTCGAGCTTGAAGCCGACCACCTGCGGCAGCAGCATGCTGATCGGCTGCCCCAGCATCGCCGCCTCGGCCTCGATCCCGCCCACACCCCAGCCAAGCACGCCGAGGCCGTTGACCATCGTGGTGTGGGAGTCGGTCCCGACCAGGGTGTCGGGGTAGGCCTGAAGGGCGCCGTCGCGCTCGCGGCTGTAGACGACCTGGGCGATGTGCTCGAGGTTGACCTGGTGGCAGATGCCGGTCGCCGGCGGCACCACGCTGAAGTTGTCGAAGGCCGCCTGCCCCCACTTGAGGAACGAGTAGCGCTCGCGGTTGCGCTCGAACTCGCGCTCGGCGTTGACCGCGAAGGCGCGCGCGTTGCCGAAGGCGTCGACCTGCACCGAGTGGTCGATCACCAGGTCGACGTCGACCAGGGGGTTGATCGCCGCCGGGTCGCCGCCGATCTCCTCCATCGCGTCGCGCATCGCCGCCAGGTCGACCACAGCCGGCACCCCGGTGAAGTCCTGCATCAGGACGCGGGCGGGTTGGAACGGGATCTCGACGCTGGGTTCCGCCGCCGGGTCCCAGCCGGCGATCGCCTCGACGTCGGCAGCGGTGACGCTCCGCCCGTCCTCCAACCGCAGCACGTTCTCCAACAGCACCTTGACCGAGTAGGGCAAGCGCGCCACATCAAACCGCTCGGCCAGCGCGTCCAGGCGAAAGATCTCGTAGGACCGCCCACCAACCTCAAGCTCTGAACGGGCACTGAAGGAGTTTGAGTTGCTCACACCTTTCATCCTAGGAGGGAGAAGCTCCTAGGGGCGGGCGGGGTGCCCCTCGAACGGGCGGATACTCAAAGTGCCGGTCTAATTAGACCGGCACTTGTCCGAGCGAGGGGCACCCCGCCCGCCCCGCTACCGCTTGTCGGTCTGACCGCTAGCGACGTTGGCGGCGGCCTTTTGGCCTGCGTCGCCGCTCGCCACCTTCACTGAGATGCCGGGACTGGCGAGAGCGAAGTGGGCGAGGAGGCGCTGCTGGATAGGCGCCACCGTCACCTCGACCTTGTTGTGCTCGATCGCCTTCACCACCGCGTCGGCCACCTGCTTGGGGGAGCCGGTGCCTAGGCCTGGGATCGGGTCGGCGCCGGAGTCCGCGTACATCCCCGCCTCGCGAATCGTCCCCGGGGAGACCAGCGAGACGCCGATCCCCTGCGGGTCCAGGTCCGCCCGCAGCCCCAGCGCGAAGCCGCGCAGGCCGAACTTGGTCGCGTTGTAGACGGAGCTGAGCGGCGTCGCCGACTTGCCCGAGAGCGAAGAGATAAACACCATGTGCCCGGCGCCGCGCTCCAGCATCTCCGGCTCCAGCGCCCGGGCCAGCAGCATCGGCGCTTCGAGGTTGACCCGCAGCGTTCCGGTCAGCCGCTCGGCGGTGAAGTCCGGCAGCCGCCCCGTCCCCGGCAGGCCGGCGTTGGCGACGAGGATGTCGACCTCGCCCGCCTCGGCGGCCAGCTTCTCGGCGGCCCCCGGCTCGGCCAGGTCGGCCGGCGCCACGCGATGCTCGCCCGGCAGCTCGGCGGCCAGCGCCTGCAGCGCCTCCGCCTTGCGCCCGCTCAGGACCAGCGTCGCCCCACGCCCGGCCAGCGCCTGGGCGATCGCCCGGCCGAGGCCTCCGGTTGCCCCGGTCAAAAGCGCTGTGCGGCCGGCAAGTTCCATCGCAGGTCGCAAGCTACCAGCCGGGGGGTCGACAGAGACTGGGCGATGCGACCCAGCCGGCAGGAATTCAAGGCGCTTGTGCGAAGGCCCACAAAATGTTTGTTTTCTGTGAGCAAACGACCGGCGGATCGTCTAGACTGCCGCCCGTTCGTAGAACCGAAACGCCGAATCCCGAGCGCATGGAGGCGCCACGGGAACGGGGGAACCACGTTTTCGGGGCTAACTCGCCTATTTCAGGCGGGGGCGCAGGCTCCTTTCGCGCCAGCCCGACAGCTAACCCCGTAGGCCGACGAAGGAGATCGGTTAAATGCACACGCATAGGCAGAGGCTCAGAGCGGCGCTAGCGGCAACCGGAGCGCTGGCCGCCATCTCCCTCATGGCGCCCGCGGGCGCTTCCGCAGTCCCGGGCGGCTGCGGCGGAGGCGGCCTCACGTCCGCAAGTACGGACATCTGCACGCCCACGGCGAAGGCTCGCCTGCTGGCCAACGGCATGGTGATCCCGCCCAAGTCCGCCCCGCCCCGCGTCAAACGGGTAATCGCGGCGGCCAACAGGATCCGCAGCAAGCCCTATGTATGGGGCGGCGGCCACGGCCGCTGGTGGGACCGCGGCTACGACTGCTCGGGCGCCGTCAGCTACGCCCTACACGGCGGAAACTTCATCGACAGCCCCCTCCCCTCCGGCCCGATGGCCAGCAGCTGGGGCGAGGCCGGCGAGGGTCGCTGGATCACCGTCTACGCCAACGGCGGCCACGCCTACGCGGTGATCGCCGGCATCCGCTGGGACACCTCCGGCAACACCGGCGGCAAAACCGGCCCCCGCTGGCACACCGACCTGCGCAGCAACGCCGGATTCACAGCCCGCCACCCCGTCGGCTACTGAGTGCGAAGAAACTACGCGTCTGCCACTAGACGCGATGCCGAGGCAGCGATGTGGGGCGCCTACGCGTAAGCCTAGATTGGGAGCGATCGGGACCGAGCACAACCGCGATCGAGATCGCCAAGAGGATCACCGAGATTGCATAGGCGCCACCGGCGCCGGTGCCAGTGATGGCAACGAGCGCCATGGTGAGAATCGCAAGACCCATGGCGAACACAGAGTCATGTCGGAAGAGCTTCTTCACGAGCCGAAGGCTACCTGAGCGACTAGAGAGATCAAATAGACAGCGGCACCGAAACGGAAGCCAAGAAGACCTCCCCGAGTGACCGCGCGGTCTCGCTGTGCTGGGGATGCGCCGGCAAATATTGCCCCCGCAAGGACTCCACCCGCTCCTCCCAGCGCAAACGGAAATCCCAGCCCAATGGTGTCCGGCCAGGGATCCTCCACCCGAGGGAGGAGGGCGCCGCTGAAGAAACCCAAATCAATCGCCAGCATCGATTGATCGTGACTGGACCTATGTGCGCTATGGCTCGCACAATGTCAAAAAAGCCACAAAACAGAAATACGACTTCCGCTCCTCAGCCGGCTGGGGAGATGGCCTCTATCCAGTCCCAGTGGCGGCCGCATAGATCGCTTGCTCTGTCGACCGGGACGGCGATGGTGGGGCCGAGGCGGGCGCCTCGGCGAGGGGCCGCGGCGACCAGGGAGATGTCCTCGGGAGGGGCGCCGAGCTGGTTGGCTAGCCCGAGCAGGCCGAGGCCGACGGTCTCCGAGCAGTTCGGGAGGCCCGTGGCGGCGCCCGGGCCGCCGACGGGGTAGTGGAAGAGGAGGCGGAAGGTCGCGGTCGCCGGCAGGCGCCAGACCTCGTAGTCCTCTCCCAGCCAGACGCGTCTGTAGGGGAGGGGCGGGCGGCTCTGCTCGGGCGAACGGGGGACGATGAGGAGCGAGTACTCGAGCATGGCTCTGTAGTCGATCTGGTCGGCTTCGGCCGGCTCCCCTCTGGCGGCGGCGCTCGGGGGAACCCCCGCCTCCTCCGGGTCCACGGCGCCGCCGGGAGCCAGGTCGCGCAGGAAGTAGCGGGTCGCGAGGGGGTCGGGCTCGACGATCAGCGCCGGGCCCTCCCCGGCAAAGCGCTCGTTCACCTGCCGCAGCTCGGAGAGGGAGCCATAGGGGGCGAGGCCGACGTTGGCGGAGGCAAGGACGGCACAGCCGAGAAGGGCGGCGGCGAAGGCCGAGAGCGCGGCGGGCGACTGGGAGCGGGCAACCCATAGCGAGAGGGCGACGGTGACGGCGGTCAGCGCCGCCAAGATCGCGAGGGCGAGCCAGACACGGGCGCCGAGGACAAGCGGCGATGCCAACCCCGCGTAGCCGAAGATGAGCGCCGGGACAGCGGCAAGGAAGGCAACCAGCCCCCGCGAGCGAGGGTCAAGCGGCGCGGCGGACTTTGACCCCACTCTGGTGTGGTCAATGTCGGATGCGGCGATCTGCCAGACGCAGAGGGAGAGCAGCGCGCCGAGGAGCGCGACGTAGGGCTGGAAGTGCCATGCGGCCTCGCCGCCGAGGAACTGCTGCGCGACGGCGAAGGGAAGGGCGAGGCCGTTCGGGTCTCCATCGGCGCTCGCCAACCAGCCCGCGATGTCATCCGCCTTGCCGTAGGCGGCAAAGGTCGGCTCGCCGGAGAGGACGACGGGGGCGGCGAAGAGCGCGAAGACGGCGAGGGCGGCGCCGACCGCCCAGGGGTCGGGACGGCCGAAGCGCCAAGGCAGCGAGGAGGCGGGGCCGACCCCGGCGAGAAGGATCACGAGCGCTGCGGTGAGCGGGACGCCCGCGCCGGCGAGTGTCGCGAGTTGGGCGAGGAGGATGGCTGCCGCGAAGCCCACAGGCGCGATCAGCGCGCCGGGCAGCCGCCGCCCGCCGATGGCGTCGACGAGCAGCCCGAGCCCGGCGCAGATAGCCAGCAGGAGGAGCGGCAAGACGACCCAGGCGAGGAGCAAGCCCTACTCCCAGATGACTTCGACGCCGTAGCGCTCGAACGAGGGGTCCGCTGTGACGACGGGCAGCCGCTCAACCCTGGCCTGGGCGGCCAGAAGACGATCGAACGGGTCGCCGTGGTTCGGCGGTAGGCCGCGCACTGCCCAGGCGTGCTCGGCGCTCACCGGCAGCGGCTCGAAGCCCAGCTGCTCCACCCGCTCGGGCAGATCCTCGGGAGCGTCGAGCTTGCCGAGCGCCGACTTGATCGCGATCTCCCACAATGAGGCGGTGCTGACCAGAACCTGCGCGTCATCAGACTCGATCGCCGCTGTCGGCGCCGGTTTGAGGCGAGGATCGTCCCGCGCGTGCCAGAGCAGCACCTGGCTGTCGACCAGCAGCCTCAATCGGAGTCGCCGGGCAGGCGCTCCGGGAAGACCTCGCTGCGCTCGAACATGCGCTCGATCTCCTTGTCGGCCTCGTCGAAGTCGGGGGCAATCCAGATCTCGTCCTTCAGCGATCCGCGCCCCGTCACTCCCCCACCCCGTTTCTCCAGCGGCACGATCCGCGCGACGGGCTCACGCCCGCGGCGCACGACGATCTCTTCCCCCGCCTCAGCGCGGCGGACCAGCTTCGAGAACTGCGTCTTGGCCTCGTGGATGGTGACGGTTTCTGGCATCGTCCTTGAGGGTAGGGAGGTTAGTCCACTTAGTCAAGTATGGCTACGGCGCCGGTACGACGTCGCCCGAGAGGGCGAGCGTGAGGGCGCGGCGGGGCGAGGGGTCGTAGACCTCCACCTGGTAGGCGGCGCCGGGCTCGGCGAGGTAGACGCTGGTCGGGCTGTCGGGATTGGCCCAGACGACGGCGCCGCTCCCTTTTGCCTCGAGCAGCTCGGAGCCGGTCCGCTTGGCGTTGGCGCGCAGCGCGGCGACCGCGTCGGCCAGCGGGTAGGTGCCGATGGTGAGGAAGACCGGGCGCGGGTCCCCCGCCTCGGCGCCCTCGGTCAGGTAGCGCACGTAGAGGCGCCCACCGTCGGCCTCGTCGTACTCAAGCTCCGTGCCGGAGCGCTCTCCCGCCCAGTAGAGCGGGCCGGGGGCATCCTCGGCCAGGGCGCCCAGCTCAGCGGCGCTGACGACGCGCGCCTGGCCGGGGGAGCTCTCGCCGGAGTCATCGTCCTCCCCACCCAGCGCGGCCCAGAGGACCAGCCCTGCGGCGAGCAGCGCCAAGACGGCGATCGCGACGCGCAGGCGTCTGACCAGGGTCGAATTCGATGCGGGAGCCTCGTTCACGGTCATCAACCTAGTTCAGGCGGGGTCGCTTCCGCCTGGTCTCAATAGATCACCGTTGGGCCGACCGAGACCACCTTCCAAGTGCCGTCTTCCTCTCTGAGGGCGTTGGCGTAGATCTTGTTGGTGTCGGGACGGGTGTAGATGAGGAAGGCGTGGCCCTCGCCAACCCGCAGGCTGAGGACGTAGTCGATCTGGGCCTCCTCGTCATAGGCGCTGGACGGGACGCCGGTGGCGAAGGCTCTCATCGTCTCCGCGCAGGCGGCGTTGCCGCGCTTGTCGGCGTTGCCCAGGCTCTCGAACTCCGCCCGCTGCTCGGCGGCGAGGTAGGAGCAGGCGCTCGCCCACTCGGCGGCGGCGCGGGCGTCGAGGAAGGCCTGCAGGATCGCGGTGACCTCGGCGCGCTCCTGCGCCGAAGCCTCGAGCCCCCAGGTCTGGATGCTGTTGTCCCCGCCTCTGGAGACGGGGACGCCGGGGGCGGCCTTCTTGGACCCCTCTTCAGGCTCGGGGAGACTGGAGGTGTCGAGGGGCTCCCGCTCGCCGCTCCCGCCGGAGCCCTGCCGGCCGGAGTCGCCTTGCGAACCGCCGTCCCCCTGCTGAGCGGTGGCGCCGGCCGAGCCCGAGCCGGCGGTCGTCTCGTCGTCCCCCCCACCGCAGCCGGCGAACGTCAGCGCCAGGACGAGCGAAACGGTGCAAAGAGCAACCTTGGTCACGGTCTCAGTAATAGAGCACCACGTAGAAGGCCTCGTTTGTGGCCACGCCGCCATCGAAGGTCGCCACCTCGACATTGGGAAAACTGCAGCCGTTGGGGCCGAGCTTGGCGTAGGCGGTGATGTCGCCATTGGCGGCGTCATAGCGCGGCGTCACCTGTGCGCCTTTGGCGTTGAAGCCCTGCGTGGCGATGCAGTAGATGCCGGCGCCCCCGGAACTGATGTCGGCCGATGCGATCCCCTTAGAGAGACTGGAATCGACGCTGCCGGCGGCGCTCACCGCCGCAAAGGCAACAGGGTTGGCGGTACCCGCCGAGGTCGCGGAGTCGGCGAAACTCGCTCTCGGCACCTGCGTCAGGCTCGACTCGACGATCTGATCGCCGGTGATCGCGTCCGGTCCCACCTTGTCGTGGGTGATCGCCTGGTATGCGATCTCCTCGGTCGCCACCGACCCCACCGCCAGGATCCGCCCGTCGACGGCGCCGGACTCGATCTTCGGGGAAGTGACCGCCTTCGCCTTGATCTTCGGGGTGACCACCGCGTTCTTGCGCAGTTTGACCGCGGTGACGGCGCCCGGGCGCAACTCGGGCGCCCCGACGGACTTCGGCGCGAGCCCCGCCGCATAGGCGCCGGCACCGGAGACCGCGACGAAGAGCGCCAGCGTCGCGGTGACGTTGGCGTAGCTGAGGTGGGAGCGGAGCCGCCTCATCTCTTCACCTTGCAGGTCCGGTTCATCGTCGCGGTCAGGGTCTTGCCGCCCTCGAAGGAGAAGGAGGTGCGGGCGAGGGGGTAGTTGACCCCGGGGAAGCCCTTTGGGGCGGGGCAGTCGGCGGCAAGGTAACTGTGGGTCTTGCCGCCGGAACGGAACGTGCGGTCGAGGCGCATCGAGATCCCGGTGACGAAGCCCCAGTCCCCGGTGACGCGCGGGAAGGACGCCTCCATCGAGACGCCGAAGGCGCCTCCGGCGCGGCTGATCACGAAGGGCAGGACGTAGGAGGTCGGGACGGGTTTTGTCCCGTAGATGTGGGCGAGGATCGCCGGTCTTCCTTTGAAGCGGCCGTTGAAGGCGAGCACCTTCCC
>DATMBX010000148.1:0-3665 GCA_035558955.1 Solirubrobacterales bacterium
CGCGGCGCCGAGCTTGATCGTCGTCGTCTGCGGCGCCAGCCAGGCGAGCACGCTGACCACGTCGGAGCCGTAGGACTCGGCCGCCCAGACCGACTCGAAGCCGGCCCGCTCGGCCGCCTGGACGACCTCGACCGCGTCGTCCCCGGCCGGGCCGATCCCCCAGTAGCCGAGGTTTATCCCGAGCTTCAGAGCCATCCGAGCCGCACCCTATTGAATAGACGTCATGGCCACTGCCACCGCAGCGATCGAACAAGGCCTCTCCCGCGCGGAGGCGGAGGCGCGTCTGCGCAAGCTGGGGCCGCCGCCGGAGACCTCGTCGCGCTCGGTGTCCAGCATCGTCGCCGGCAACGTCTTCACGCTGTTCAACGCGATCATCGGGGTCTTCTTCGTCCTGATCCTCTCCCTGGGCCTGTTCGCCGACGCCGTCTTCGGCCTGATCGCGATCGTCAATTCCTACATCGGGATCCGCCAGGAGTTGAAGGCGAAGCGCACGCTGGACGAGTTGGCGGTGCTCGTCGCCCCGCACGCCAGAGCACTGCGCGACGGCGCGGAGGTGAGCCTGCTGGCCGATGAGATCGTCCCCGGCGACATCGTCCGCGTGGCGCCGGGGGACCAGCTCGTCGCCGATGGCGAGGTGGTCTCCAGCCGCGGGATGACGCTGGACGAGTCGCTGCTCACCGGGGAGGCCGACGGGGTCCGCAAGGGCGCCGGAGAGCGGGTCCTGTCGGGCTCCTTCTGCATCTCGGGCTCCGGCCACTACGAGGTCGACGCGGTGCGCGAGGACAGCTACGCGGGACGGCTGGCCGGCGAGGCGAAAGCGTTTCGCCATCCTCCCTCGCCGCTGCAGGGCGAGGTCAACCGGGTGATCGTCGCCTGCACCTGGGCGATGGCGCCGCTGGCCGCGATCCTCCTGCTCACCTTCCAGCTGCGCAGCATCGACCTGGTCGAAGCCGCCCAGACGGCGACCGCCGGGCTGGTGACGCTGATCCCCGAGGGGCTGGTGCTGCTGATGAGCGTCACCTTCGCGGTCGCGGCCGTGCGGCTGGCGCGCAGAGACACGCTGGTGCAGCAGATGAGCGCGACCGAGAGCCTCGCCGCGGTGGACACGATCTGCGTCGACAAGACTGGGACGCTGACCGACGGCGAGCTGCGGCTGCTGTCGGTGGAGACGGCCGACGGAGCCGACCCCGCCGAGGCGACGGCGGCGCTGGCCCGCTTCGCGGCGAGCGCCGGGGACCGCAACCGCACGCTGGAGACGATCGCCGAGCGCTACCCCGGTAGAGCGGGGCGAGTGAGCGCCGAGGTCCCCTTCTCCTCTGAGTGGAAGTGGAGCGGATTGACGATCGGGGGCACCTCCTACGTGCTGGGCGCCCCGGATGTGCTGGCGGGGGCCGGGGCGCTGTCCTTGCCGCCGGGGCTGGCCCGCAAGCTGGAGGAGGAGACCGCGGCCGGCCGGCGCGTCGTCGCTTTCGGCGAGTCGAGCCAGGCGCTTCCCGCCAACCCCTCCGAGGAGACGCCGCCGCCGGTCGTCCCGCTGGCGCTGGTCGTTCTGGAGGAGACGCTGCGCCCCGATGCCGCGGAGACGATCGCCTTCATGCGCGAGGAGGACGTCGACTTGAAGCTGATCTCCGGCGACGCGCGTGCGACCGTCACCGCGGTCGCCTACGGGGTCGGCGTGCCGCGCGACGCCGGGGTGATCGAGGGCCCTGACCTGCCCGACGACCCGGAGGCCCTGGCCGAGGCGGCGCAGCGCAACACGATCTTCTGCCGGATCGCGCCCGAGCAGAAGAAGGCGCTGGTCGGCGCGCTGCGGGCGTCGGGGCGCTACACGGCGATGATCGGCGACGGCGTCAACGACGTGCCGGCGCTGAAGCAGGCGCGGCTCGCGGTGGCGATGGGCTCGGGGGCCCAGGTGACGAAGGGGGTCGCCGACGTGGTCCTGCTCAAGGACGAGTTCGCGCGCCTGCCGCAAGCGGTCGGCGAGGGGCGGCGGATCGCCCGCAACATCCACCGCCTCGGACGGCTCTACCTGACCAAGTCCGTCTACGCGGCGGCGTTGATCCTGCTCGTCGCGATGCCGGGCTTCGCCTTCCCCTTCCTGCCACGGCACCTGACCCTTGCCGTGCTCCTCACCATCGGCATCCCCTCCTTCGTGCTGGCGCTCGCCCCCTCCGACGGGCCGCTCTACCGAGGGCGCCTGCTGCGGGCGCTGGCCGCCTTTGCGGTGCCCGCGGGGCTGGCCACCGCGCTCGGCTCGATCCTCTCCTTCTTCCTCGTCGACACGGTCTTCGGCGGCTCGCTGGAGGCGGGACGCACCGCGGCGACGACGACGCTGATCGTCCTCGGCCTCTCCTTCGTGCTGCTGCTGGAACGGGGGCCCGGCCGCGAGCACATCGCGATCCAGAGCTACATGCTGGCGCTGGTCGCGGGGCTGGGCGCCCTCTTCGCGCTGATCCTCGCCGCCGCCCCAGTGCGCGACTTCTTCGAGATGGCCCTGCTCAACGCGACCCAGTGGTTCCTCGCCCTGCTCTCCGCCGCGGTCGGCCTGACTATCGCCAGCCTGCTCTGGCGGTTGCCGCAAATAGAAGCGCTGGAAGTCCCGGTTACGGAGTCTGAGGCGCCAGTACGAACTGGCTGACGATCAAATTCGCCGCGAGGCGGGGCTCCTCGCCCTCCCGGCGACGCTCCATCCGCACCTCGATCACGACGGTGCTCTTGCCGGTATGGAGAGGCTCGGCGACGGCGACGATCTCATCGCCTTTCAGACCGGCCGAGAAGACATTCAGCTTCAACTCGATCGTCGTGAAGTTGTGTCCCGGCGGGATGTTGCGGAAGGTCGCCCAGGCGGCCACGGTGTCGCCGAGCGCCGTCCAGACACCGCCGTGGACGAAGCCGCCCGGATGCAGGTGGCGCTCGTCGACGACGATCCTTCCCCGCGAGTGGGAGTCCTCGATCTCGAGCGGCTCGATCCCGAGGTCGCCGGGAAAGCTGCCGGGCAGGAAGGCGCGAACCGACTCCGGCGTGATGGTCGAGCTGGGATGCGGAGCTTCGCTCAAATGCGCTCGACGATCATGGCCTTGCCCTGGCCGCCGGCGACGCACATGGTCTCGAGCCCGATTTGATGGTCGTCGGTCTCCAGCACGTTGAGCAGGGTGCCCATGATGCGGGCGCCGGTCATCCCGAAGGGGTGGCCGAGGGCGATCGCTCCGCCGTGGGTGTTGAGCTTGTCGATCGAGATCCCGCACTCGTCCATGATCGGGATCACCTGGGCGGCGAAGGCCTCGTTGAGCTCGACCGCGCCGACGTCTTCGATCGTCATCCCGGCCCGGTCGAGCACCTTCTTCACGGCGCCGATCGGGGCGACGCCCATGTACTCGGGCTCGTTGCCCCAGGTGGCCGCGGTGACGATGCGGGCGCGCGGGGTCAGGCCCAACTCCTTGGCCTTGGTGTCGCTCATGATCAGCACCGCGGCGGCGCCGTCGTTGAGCGGGCAGGAGTTGCCGGCGGTGACGCCGCCCCCGCCGAAGGCCTCGGGCAACTCGGAGAGCTTCTCCAGGGTCGAGGAGGCGCGCGGGCCGTCGTCCTTGGCGACCTCGGTGCCGTCGGGCAGCGTCACCGGGACGATCTCACGATCGAAGAAGCCGTCTTCCTGGGACTTGACCGCC
>DATMBX010000149.1:0-18233 GCA_035558955.1 Solirubrobacterales bacterium
GGTCTCCACCCTGGAGGCTTACATGGCCGACCGAGTGCCCTATTTCTACAAGAGTCCGGATGAGATCGCGGAACTCTTTCGTAGTGGTTATTTCCTCTCCGCCGTCGCCGACGCCTTGCGAAAACTACCGATTGCCGAGAGCTTTCGCGAGTCCCACTTCGGCGAGATCCTGGCCGGCGTCTATGGCGAAGAGATCCTCGGCCTGAAGCTCCTCTACAGCAAGCTTCGCCTGCTCACCGCCGAGAACGCGAACGCCAACAAGATGGACCTCCTCTTCTTCACGCCCGGCACGGATCCGGCCGAGTTTCTCTTCGCCGAGGTCAAATCGAGCATGAAGACCGCGGCCGACGGCCTGCCTCCCGGCCATGATGACTCCTGCTTTGCCAGTCTCTTCACCTCGCTCAACGGCTATCGGGAGAGCGACCTCGACTTTGACCTCGCCCTGATCGAGGAGCGAATGGAGGGGCTCGAGCCCGCCGACGCAAAGGCGATCCGGCGGGCTCTGCTGCCGCACACCCTGCGCCAAATCAAATACGCCGGCTTCTGTGTGATCGACGCCTCAACCTCCGACCCCGATGAGGTCTCCGTCCTCGGTACCCGGGCCAACGAGAAGCAGTTCGAGGTCGACCTGCTCTGCGTCGCCGAGCTACCTGACGTTGTCGCCTCGACCTTCGACAAACTGCAAATGGGCCAGTGAGTGATGTTCAGCGTCGATGAATTGCGCGGTTCGCTCGCCTCTCCTGATATGCACGCCGACCTGGCCGAGGTCCGTCGCGGCCTCGCCACCTATCGGATCGCCGAGTACCCCCTGCTGGAGACCGAGAGCACCAGGCGCCTCGAGCAACTGATCGAGGCGGTTCTCGCCAGCGCCCCGGGCTGGGACCCGGGCAGCGGCATCGAGTTGATCCTGCGCGCCGCCGAGGTCGCCGAGCTGCTCGCTCTCGGCGATTTCACCGAGGACGCCTCCCGGATCCGACTGCGCGCGGCGCTCCTCTACGAGCTCGCTGAGCAGCCGATGATGGCGGCCGCTGTTTACTCCGCCAAAGACGAACCACAGATGCTCGCCGAGTTCTTCCGTCGCGAAGGCCCCTTTAGCTCCCTGGCCGCAGACATCCAGCCGCAAAACGGTTCGGAACCCGCTTTCCCTTCGCTGCTTCGCTATGCGGCCTCAGAGGACGCACTCGGCCTCGCCCGCTACCAACACTCGCTCACCGATGATCTCGAACAGCACACCGAGATCCTCGCCCTCGCCGCTTCTCTCCTGCAGGCGGGAATGAGTTTGACCGAGGTGAAGGCCTTCGCCCACGTGGTCGCGCGCCGCGGCGAGCTTGCGACCCGCCGTCACGCGCCCGGTCCGATCGGCGAACCGCTGCGCCGGATCGGCTTTCCGCCCGAGCTCTGGGGCGCCCAGGCAGCAGCGGTGGACGGCGGCATCCTCGACGAGCATCACGATGCCTGGGGTCTGGCGGCGCCGACCGGAACGGGCAAGAGCTTCCTCTCGCGCCTTGTGATCCTCAATGCGCTGATCGCCAACGGCGGGGCACGCGTCCTCTATCTCGTCCCGACCCGGGCGCTGGTCTCCCAGGTTGCGGTCGATCTGCGGGAGAGCCTTGAGGAAGTCGGGATCAACGTCACCTCCGTCACTCCCCAGCTCGCAGCGCTCGATGCCGGCGAGCAAGAGTCGATCGATGCTGCACAGGTTCTCGTTCTTACGCCCGAGAAGGCCGACATGCTCCTCCGGATTGGTGCGTCGTTCCTTGCCGAGGTGTCACTGGTAATCGTCGACGAGGCCCACCACCTCGAGGACGGCACCCGCGGTGCGCTGCTTGAGCTCTACCTGGCGCGCCTGCGCCACGCCCTCGCCGAGGGCGCCCGCTACGTGCTCCTCTCCGCCGTGACTCCCAATATCGAGGAAATCACCGGGTGGGTCGGAACTAGCCCCGGCGCCGCGCTGGTCGAGGACCGCTCGACCCGGATGAAAGTCGGCATCTACAAGGTACGCAAAGAGGGCAATCGCAACCGCGGTGTGATCGAGTACATGGACGGCACCAAGATCCGCCTCTTTGAACGGGGTGTCGAGAGCAGCGGCCGCCGCCGTCTTGTTCAGCTCGCGGAGCGGATCGCCACCGCCGGCCCCCTCTTGATCATTTCCGAGGGCAAGGCCACCGCCGAGTCGGTAGCCGCTGCCCTGCAGGAGCGCCTTCGCGACTCCGAGGGTCATCGGCCGCTCTCAGAGGAGGAGCTGGCACGGCCGGTGGCCAGACGCCTCGACTCGCGCCTCGAGCGCGAGATGTATGCCGAGGTGCCGCTGCGGGGGATGATCCGCGACGGGATCGCCTACCACCACGCCGGCCTGCCGCCCCGAGTGCGCGAAGCAGTCGAGCAGGCGATCAAGGCGGGCGTAATCCGCTATGTGGTGGCCACTACGACGCTCGCCGAAGGCGTCAACTTCCCCTTCTCGACAGTGATAGTCCAAACCCTTGCGATTCGCAACCCGAGCTTCGAACACGGTGTCCGCATGAGCTTTCGGGCCGTGACGCCGCGGGCCTTCTGGAACATCGCCGGTCGGGCCGGGCGGCCCGGCTATGACCATGAGGGGCAAGTGATCCTCTTCGAGCCAGGGCTGCGCCTCGAGCACGCCGGGGGCGACCTCGATCCCTACACGAACCCGCGGATCAGCGACATTCCCCCGGTGCGCAGCGCGCTCGCCGCCGGTATCAGAGAGATCCGCGCTGAGATGGAGGCTGGCGACCTCAGCCTCGAGATGCTGGCAAGCGCCGAGGGAACCGAGGAGTTGCCACGAAAGACTCAGGGGATCGTCAACCTTCTCCGGATCGGCCTCGCCCACGCCAAGGCGACTGAGATCAACGAGGAGGCCGCCGAGTACTTCGACTCGACCTTCGCTGCTCTCCAGATGCCTGAGTCCGACCGCGACTTCGGCAGGCGGCTGATGCGCCAGCAACAGCAGGTGCTGGAGACCTACCTACAGGATCCCGACTCGCCTTCGGTCAAGCTCGTCGCCGAACTTGGTCTCTCGATCTCCACCCTCTCGAAGCTCCGCAGCTACGTTCGCGAGCTTGAGGACTGGAAACTCGAGCGCTTCCGAGACGTCCTACGCGGCCCTCAGATCAACTTCGACCAGCTCAAATACATCCTCGGCCCCGTCCTCGCTCGCATGTCGGAGCTCGAGGGCCAGCGCCTTGGCGGCTTCTATTCAGGTCTAGTCGAGGAATGGTGCCGAGGCAAGCCGTTCGTCGAGCTGCGCCGCACCGAGCGCGAGGACACCCTCGAGAAGCTGATCAGCCTCTTGTACTCACGAATCCAGTTCATCTTGCCCTGGGGTCTCTACGCGATGGATCGCTTCGTTGGCGAGGAGGCCGAGAGGCGCGGGGTCGACTACGAGAAGGAGATCAACCTACTCGCCTACCTGGTAGAGGCAGGCGTTCCTGACCTCGCCGCTCTCAGTCTCGTTCGCGCCGATTTCGAGCGCACCGATGCGGCCCGTCTTTCTCGCGCTTATCTGGCCTCGCCAGAGGCAAGCGGTACGACCAAAATCGAGGGCTGGCTGCGCATCCAGCCCCCCGAGCGCCTGATCGCGATCGTCCGCGGGGCCGACCACCGCCCGCTTGACTACGACTTCCGCCAGCTCTTGGAGGAGATTGATAAGCGTCGTGATGGCCCCTGAGGGGGGCTGCCGCAAGGTGGGCCGAATCGGCGCCACTCCGGACGGGTTCTCGGGATACGATCGCCTTCGCTGATTATCGGCCTGGCATTTTGTTCGTTTCACATCGCGGCACCAGCAGGGCGTCAAAGGCGGCGACCTCCACTGAGCACCGCGAGCTGCTCAGTGCCACCGGATGCTTTCTGCGCGAGATCGCCCTCGCTCCGCTGACGGTCCTTTGCAGCGCATTGATTGACATCAGAATCAGAAGCATCAACCGCGCTCGATGCAGCTCGCTGACGCCGATTCGAGCCATAGGCTTGTGCGTCTAATGGACTTTGATGTCAAGCGGGTCATAGAATGAGCGTGCGGCTGGAGTGGGACGGGAAGCCGACCGAGGTCGAGCGGCTGAGCTTGCCGTTCCAGACGGTCGAGACGATCAACCAGTCGCGAGCGACGCGCGACCGCGATAGCGGCTCGCTGCTGGCTGGCCAGGTCAGCGATTCGGATCACCGTCCCAATCAGCTGATCTGGGGCGACAACAAGCTGGTGATGAGTAGCTTGCTCAAGGATTACGCTGGCAAGGTCGACTTGATTTATATCGACCCGCCGTTTGGGGTAGGGACCGATTTCTCCTATCGCGCCGCAGTGGGCGAGGCATCGGTGACCAAGCGTCCCTCCATACTAGAGGAGCATGCATATCGAGACACGTGGGCATTTGGCCAAAATTCATATTTAGCGATGATCTATGAGCGGTTGTCGTTGATCCATGAACTCCTGTCAGATACCGGCTCGCTCTACGTTCACCTGGACCCCACGGTCAGCCATTCGGTCAAGCTTGTCCTCGATGAAATATTTGGCCAGAGCAATTTTCGAAATGAGATTTCATGGAGACGAACCAACGTTCACTCGGACTCGAAGCGTTGGAGTGACGTAAGTGATCGTATTCTCTATTACGTTAAGAACAATGATGCGCCATTTGTTTGGAACCCGCTCCACTTAGAGCACTCAGCTGAACATGTGGAGAGCAAGTACCGGATGAAGGATACGGACGGCCGCCGCTATACGCTGAGCGACATGACGAGTCCAAATCCACGTGCCAACCTGATGTACGAATGGAAAGGATTTCCCTCACCCTCGATGGGTTGGCGGTACTCCCGACAGCGCATGGAACAGCTCGACGCTGAGGGCCGGATTTGGTATCCGGACAGCAAAAAAAAGAGGCCACGCCTAAAGCGTTATCTCGATGAAATGCCAGGAACTCTTGCGACGGATGTGTGGACCGACATCAACCCGATCAACAGCCAGGCAGAGGAGCGAGTCGGCTACCAGACCCAGAAGCCGCTCGCGCTGGCCGAACGGATCATTAATGCAAGCAGCAATCCGGGTGACGTGATCGCCGATTTCTTCTGCGGGTCAGGAACTCTTCCAGTCGCGGCCGAGAAGCTCGGGCGTCATTGGATCGTGTGTGACTTGGGCCGCTTTGCGATCCACACCACTCGCAAGCGTCTTCTTGACCTCCCGGACTGCACCCCGTTTGAGATTAGAAACCTCGGCGCATACGAGCGGCAGCGTTGGCAACGGGAGTCTGGAAACGGTCGACTGACTGACTACCTGGACACGATCCTCTCGTTCTACAAGGGAGCGCCGGTTGAGGGCTTCACGAACCTCCACGGCCAGAAGGCCGGCCGGATGATCCATGTTGGCGCCACCGACGCGCCGGTGACGATCGACGAGCTCGAGGAAGTGATGGACGAGATGGCCGACAACGGCATCGAGTCGTGCGATGTGCTCGGCTGGGAGTGGGAGATGGGGCTGCACGACACGATCAGCGAGACGGCGCGGCGTCGGGGGCTCGACCTGCGGCCGTTGCAGATACCGCGCGAAATCATCGAGCCGGGTATTCGCGACGCGGACGCGGTACGGTTCTTCGAGCTGGCCCACGTCGACCTCGACGTGAAGCGCAGCAAGCGCGAGGTCTCTGTGGTGCTGAAGGACTTCGCGATTCCGAGCGAGGAGCTGATCCCGCCCCAGGTTCGGGATCGAATCGAGAGCTGGTCGGACCTGATCGATTACTGGTCGGTCGACTTCGACTACACCGACGACACCTTTCACAACCAGTGGCAGACGTACCGGACCAGGGAGGAGCCGAAGCTGGCGCGGGAGAGCGACCCGCACGAGTACGAGGAGGCCGGGCGGCACACGATCGTGGTCAAGATCATCGACATCTTCGGCAACGACACGACGAAGCTGGCCGAGGTCACCGTCAAGTGAGCGACGGCGCCGCAACTCCGGGCGCCGAGCCAGATCCCTACGGGCCCCGCAGCCGGCGCAGGCCGAGCGAGGGAACCCATCTCGTCGACGGGGTTCGCGCCGCCGTTGACGCCTGGCGCGCCAACGGCTACCCCGCTGCGAGCGCGACCACCAAGCGCCTGCTTCGCTTCTGGTTCGGGGAAGACCACCGGCGCCCGACGGGAGAGCCGTTCCAGTTCTTCTTCTGCCAGCAGGAAGCAGTCGAGACTTTCATCTACCTCTCCGAGATCAAGCGCGCCGGCTCGTTTTCCGACCTGATCGAGTACGCACAGGCGCCGCTCATGATCGACCCGGCGGAGACCAAGCGCCAGCGCCTGGCGATGAAGATGGCGACCGGGTCCGGCAAGACGATGGCGATGAGCCTCTGCATCGCCTGGTCCTACTTCCACGCCCGCCGGGAGGACGGATCGCCGATGGCGACGAGCTTCCTGGTCATCGCCCCCAACGTGATCGTCTTCGAGCGGTTGAAGAGTGACTTCGGCGACGCGGCCACCTTCCGCCGCGATCCGCTGGTCCCGCCGGAGTGGGAGGAGGACTTCCAGCTGACCGTCGTGCTGCAGGACGAGCTGGCGCCGATCACTACGCCGGGTGCCCTGTTTCTAACGAACGTGCAGCGTCTGTACGAGCCGCCGAAGCGCAAGAAGGACACCGATCCCAACCCGGTCGAGGCGATGGTCGGGCCGCGGGTCACCGATGGAGGTGGCAGCTCAGCCGAGGAGCTCTTCCAACGGATCGCGAGCCGGGAGCGGGTGATGGTCGTCAACGACGAGGCCCACCACGTCTGGTCCGACAAGCTGAAGTGGAACCGGTCGATTGAGAGGCTCCACGAGACTCTGGGGGACGGGGCATCTGACGATGCGGGGGCCGGTGTGATCGCCCAACTCGACTTCTCCGCTACCCCGAAGGACCAGAAAGGCCGTGCGTTCCGACACGTCGTGGTCGACTACCCGCTCGCGGAGGCCGTGGGCGACGGCATCGTCAAGACTCCGGTGATCGGCGAGTTACGTGGCGCCGAGCCGGAGTTGGGTGACTCCGCGGTGCAGCGTTACCGGCGCTGGATCGACGCTGCAGTGGGTCGCTGGCGCAAGTTCGATGAGGACCTCGCACCGTCGGGCAAGCGCCCGGTGCTGTTCGTGATGTGCGAGAACACCGAGGCCGCCGACGAGGTCGGCGACTACCTCCGCCAGCTCCCCGACTTCGCTGGCGAGAAGCTGCTTGTCATCCACACGAAGCGTGACGGCGAGATCACCAAGGCCGACCTCGATGTCGCCCGTCGGGCGGCGCGCGACATCGACGGCGACGAGAGCCCGGTGCGCTGCATCGTCAGCGTGCTGATGCTGCGTGAGGGATGGGACGTGCGCAACGTCAGCGTGATCGTGACCCTGCGAAGCCTGACTTCGAAAGCGAAGATCCTGCCCGAGCAGGCGCTGGGCCGCGGGTTGCGGCGGATGACCCCACCCGGATCGGGATTCGAGGAGCGGGTCGTCGTGATCGAGCACGAGGCGTTCCGCGACCTCTGGGACAAGGAGCTTGACGGCGGGCTGGTGGTCGAACGCGAAGAGGTCGAGAAGATCGGGGCCAACGCGGTCGCAATCTATCCGGACGAGGGCAAGAAGCGCTTCGAGATCTCAATTCCCATCTTGACTCGCTCACTCAGCCTGCAGGAGCTTCCCTTCGAGCAGCTCGACCTCAATTCGATCGCGACGCCGCCGACGCGGCTCGAGGTCCCGAGAGTCAAGCCCGACGAGTACATCAAGTACCGGGGCAGGCACCTGATCGACAAGGGCATCGTCGAGGAGCACGAGTTCGAGGTGCCCTACGCGGAGGATCCTTCCGGGGTGATCGCCTATTACACGAAGCGGGTCTGCGAGGTAGGCGGGTTGGGCGGGGTGTCCGGCGCCTTTGCGGCGCTGGCGCCGCTCGTTCGCAGCTACCTGGAGTCGCAGATTTTCGAGGAGCCGGTCGAACTCGACGACATGGTCGTGTTGCGCCGGCTCGCCGAGAACGACGCCCAGGAGCTGGTCAAGCAGGCGTTCTCTGAGGCGATCCGCGGGCTGCGTCTGACCGAGCGCGAGGCGACGATCACGGAGACGGCGATCCGGATGACCGAGACGCCGCCGTTCTCCTGGTCGCGGACGACGGTCGAGTGCGAGCGCACGGTCTTCAACCTGGCGGCGGTCGACAACGACCTGGAGCGGCGCTTCGCGTTGTTCCTCGACCGGGCCGGCGATGTCGCCGCCTTCGCCAAGCTGCCGGTCTTCGGCCGCTTCGCGCTGGAGTACATCGCTGAGAACGGCGCCCTGCGCTACTACTACCCCGACTTCGTCGTGCGGCTCACTGACGACTCGTGCCTGCTCATCGAAACCAAGGGACTGCGCGATCCAGACGTGCCTTTTAAGGACAAGCGAACACGCCGTTGGTGCCGGGATGCGACGCAACTGACCGGCCGCCAATGGTCCTACGCCCGAGTAGATCAAGACATCTTTGACTCCTTTACCGGCGAAAGCGTCGAAAGTTTGTGCCGATTTGTAGAAGCCCGGCTTGGACAGCCGGAAGACGTGGTACAAGGTTCTTAATGGCTCAACCAGCGACGCAGATAGACCTCTTTGCCTGGGCTGACGAACTAGAGCGAGAACGTCACCGGATCGAGGACGCGAACCGCGCCCGAGCCGAGCGGCGCGGCTTTCTGATCTTCGCAACCGACCCAGAGGGAGATCCCGACTCCCCCGACTACCGCCGCGTCTATGCCACTGAGGAGCGAACGCCCGCCCGAGCCATCCGCAAGGTCAGGCCACTGGTCCCGGATCGCCGCCTACGCGCCTACTTGGCGACCGGCCAGTACCGCCACGAGCTAGCCAACGCTCGCTGGGTTGCCTGATCAACCTAATAGCATCGCTCATCCGCTTGCCATGTGGCTAGCGCTCATTGAGCAGCGCCGCAACATCTGGATACCACCGAAGCGGCTTATCAGGAACTAAGCTGGCGAAGCGCGCCGCGGCATTAGGGTCGGGATTAACGACCTCCACAGATGCAAGAGAAGTATTTGCATACACCGATCGCTGAAACAACTTCTCCGCTTCAATATCCGCTGGTGGAAGTGAGTAGCCGTAGAAAATTAAGCGGTCGCACTGAATGAGTTCGCTGCGCGCGTCATCCCATACTTGCGGGATGAACCTCTGAATAAGTGCCTGCTTGTTAAATACCGGTGGGACTATGACTGGCCACATGTACCAGGTTGATCGGCCTCTGCCTATATTCCTCGTAAATCGAAGCTGGGGAGGAACTTTCCGCCTGCGAGTTAGCTGCACTCGGGGCGGGGCTGCATCGCCAGAAAGTATCCGCGGACTTGGCCGTCGCCCATTCATGCGGACCTGCCAATTTAAGGATCCATGCAGCTTGAGTATGCGTAGCCGTCTTCCCCTGTCACAGGTTGTTGAGTGATCCGCAAACGTAGAACTCGCCGATGTTGTCATCAACTGCGCATGCGAACTGAAGTCACCATACCCATGCTCCAGGCACCAGAGAGGACGCAAGCGTAACCGCTTGTGAATTTCATTTTCTATGACCAAGTCTTGATTGAATGTCATTAAGGCAACTGACTCTGCTCGATCGATTGCGTATGCGATTAAACGGCCGACTGGCCCGCCTCTTCGATTATCTTCGTTAATCCAATCTGTTGTGTCGCTTATAACTCGGCGATAGATATCGATCAAAGATGTATAGGCACCTGCGATAGTTGATCTCGCTGTTGCTTCTCCTGAAAAGTCGAAGAACAGATCCTTGAAGAACTCCTCCATCCGCACAGGCGGTGAAGGCGACTCGAATGGCGAGCCTGTGGGCAATGTGGCTGCATATGCGCGTAGATCTTGTGAGACGGTAATTCCCAAAGCTCGGATCTTTTCGAAGAACGTCTTATCTAATGGTGGATTACCAGCAGTTCGGCGTTCCTGATGGAAGTGTTGAGCGTTTGCGAGGGATGCCCCAGCTCCGAAAACAATGCAGGTGCGCGGCACGAAAACCTCCTACTAGAAGTCGGTTCCACTGGGCAGATGGATGCTCTTGCTCGTCCCTTGGGGGGTCACCTCCACGAACCTACACAACGCGTTGACCAGCCGCATCTGCTCGATCGACGTCGCCTTGATGTCGAGCAGCTTCGGGCTCGCCACCAGGACCGCCAGGCACCTCGCCCTTGAGATCGCCACGTTTAGGCGGTTGCGGCTGAATAGGAACTCGACGTTGCGGGGGATCTCTTCTGAGCTGGAGGTGGCCATTGAGAAGAAGGCGATCTGGGCTTCTTGGCCTTGGAACTTGTCTACGGTGCCGATTCGGATGTTTGGTGGGAGGCGGTCCTGTAGGCACTTGACCTGGGCGTTGTAGGGGGTTACTACGAGGATGTCGCTTGGCTCGAGGGGGTGCTGGTTGCCCTCGTCGTCGGTGTAGGTCGCTCCGTTCAGCAGGGGCTCGATCGCCTTGGCTATGTGGTCTGCCTCCTCCTCTGAGGACTGGGAGCGGCCCTCGTGCTCTACCGGCAGCCAGCGCAGGCCGGTGCCGGTCAGCTCTCCCTCGGCGTCGATGCGCTGGCGGTCGCGGCCCGGGGCCGATCGCAGGCGCCCGTCGTACATCAGCTCCGAGACGAAGGCGCAGACGTCCGGGTGCAGGCGCCAGGTCTGCTCGAGGAAGATGCCGCACGCGGGGTCGACGGTCTGCCTCTCCCCCAGCAGGTGCTCGAGAACCGAAAGTGAGGTGCCCTCGGGGTGGGCGGCCCCGGCGACCTGCGGCAGCTACTGGGGGGTCGCCGAGCGCGACTACGTTGCGCGCCGCGGTGCTGAGCGCCAGCGCGTCGGCCAGGGAGACCTGGTCCGCCTCGTCGATGAAGAGGTAGTCCAGCGGCTCGGCCTCCTCACGGCAGTAGTGCCAGGCGGTGCCGGCGGTGAGGCGGGCCTCGGGGTGGATCATCTTGTGGCTCGAGGTGACGCCGACGCGCTGCCCGCGGCCGATCAGGTCGACGATCAGGCGCGCGCCGGTGTACGTCTTGCCCGACCCCGGCGGCCCCTGGATGAAGAGGTGGCTGCCGTCGAGGGCGGCGACGATCTCCTTCAGCTCCTCCAGCTCCATCCCGTCGTGGTCGATCGGCGCGCCGGGCTCGCGACCGCGCAGGCGGGGCGGGTCGCGGCGGAGGATCCCGCGGGCGGCGGGGTAGCGGCCGTCCGATCCGGCGCCGTCCTCCAGCAGCGCCCGGTAGAGGGCCTCGTTCTCCTCGCGGATCTCCAGCTGCGCCTCGCCGCGCTCCTGGGGCTCGGGCTCGAACCACTCGATCCAGCGCGCCTCCTCCCGGCCCTCGAACTCGCGCTCGGCCTCCGCGCACCGCTCCAGCAGCCAGTCGCGCAGCCGCAGCGTGGAGAGGCAGTCGTCCTCGTTGTAGGCGGCGATCTCGTCGAGGATCGAGCCCTCCCCCTCCTCCAGCCAGCGCTCGAACTTGACGATCGAGTCGCCGCCGTCGGTGACCGCGGTCTCCCGCGCGTCCATGTAGAAGGCCTCGACCTTCTTGATCGAGTAGCTGGGCTGAGAGATCCGCATCGCCTCCCTCACCACCTTGTAGAGGTCGACGAAGACCTCGTCGCGCAGCAGCTGGTCCAGCTCCTCCTCGCGGCTGCCGTGGGCGCCGGCGAGGCGCTTCAGCGCGGTTATCTCGTAGCTGGCGTAGTGGTAGATGTGGAGGTCGGGGAAGCGGCGGCGGCGCGCGACGATCAGGTCGATGAACTCCTCTAGGGCGCGCTTCTCCTCGGCGCGGTCGCGGCCCCAGATTGCGGTGAACTCGGGGCGCTCGCCGTCCGCGGCCGTGACCAAGCCGAAGAGGTACTCCAGCCCACCGCCGTCGAAGAACGGGTCGCCCTCCATGTCGAAGAAGACGTCCCCCGGGGAGGGACGAGGGAGGCGGGCAAAGCCGCGGGCCTCCTGCGGCGCCAGTAGGAGGTAGGAGTGCTCGCCGGTCTGCCGCGCGCCGAGCTGGAGGGAGGCCTGCTCGTGGAGGCGCTCCAGCACGTCGGCGCCGATGCCGGGCGCGGAGAGCTGCCCGGCGCTGCTGAGCGCGGCGAGCGTGTCGAAGCCGGCGGCGCGCAGCAGGTCCCGCTGGCGGCGTGTGATGCCGGCGATGAGGCTCAGGTGGTCGTCGGCGACGCGGCGCTCGTCGCAGAGGGTGCGCCAGCGGCAGAGGGAGCAGTGGGAGACCGGCTCGGGGTAGGTGTCGCGGCCGGCGTCGCCCAGCTCGGCGAGGAAGCCCTCGCGGACGCGGCGGAAGTAGGCGGAGAACTCGGCGAGGCGAAAGGAGTGCTGCTCGTTGGTGCCGAGGATGACGTGGATGCGCTCCGGCTCGGCGCCCTGGGCGGCGGCCAGCAGCTCGCTGTAGAAGCAGAGCTGGAGGATGAAGTAGGGCTTGGCGCGGCGCGCGAGCTTGGTGTCGGCGACCTCGTAGCTGTAGGAGCCGAGGTCGGAGGGCGAGCCGTCGACGCGGAAGAGGAAGTCGGCGTGGCCGCGCAGCGCGCGCGGCGGGCCAGGCGCGGCGGCATCGCCGCTGGCGGGCCGGAAGAAGGTCGCCTGGTAGATCACGTCGGGACCGGCGCGCAGCGCCTCCTCGGTCTGAGCGGCGGCGGCCTCCAGCGCGGAGCGCGACCCGTCCACGGGCAGCGTGATCTCAACCACCTCCCGCCCCTCAGCCTTCAGCGACTCGAGGTAGCGAGCCTCATGCTCATCCCCCTTACGAGCCACCAGCTCCGCATCGGCCCCCCGATCCGAAGGCGCCTCGATCTCCCCCCGAGCCCGAGCCAGATCCAGCGTCGTCAGATGCTCGCAGGCAAGAAAGTTGTT
This sequence comes from Solirubrobacterales bacterium, assembly GCA_035558955.1. GTDB lineage: Bacteria > Actinomycetota > Thermoleophilia > Solirubrobacterales > 70-9 > DASVDE01. The sequence continues at coordinate 12,839 of DATMBX010000149.1, forward strand.
CAGATCGCTGGCGGAAACGACCAGCTGCCCATCAAGTACCTGCATACGCCCCCACGATCAAGGTCCACTGAGCATATGCCACTATGCGGAAACGTTTTGTCTCAAATTCGACACAGACTTTTTGCGTTGTGCGCACCACGCGTGATCGCCGAGAAAGCAAGCTCACCGGATGGCAGCCATCCCGATCGCCGGCGAATTATCGGCGACGCGATCGGTGGCTAATATGCCTGCCATGGTGAAGCCCCTGCTCATCGGTGCTCTTGCATGTGTCATGGTCGGCTTGGCCATTGTCATCGGGCTTAACACGTTTGATGCAAGTGGCGAGATCGGAGCCGTAGTTTTCGTCCTCGGCGCCTGCATCGGGGGGTTGATCGGGGCAGAAGTTGCCAGACACCTTCCCCCTCCCAAGCAGCCTCGTTAGGGTTGCTTCTTGTGTCAGAGGGCGACGGAATCGAGGCGCTGACCGAGGCGATCGGGCGCTACAACGATGCCTGGAACGCGCAGGACTTGGAGGCGATCATGGGGATGCATGCTCCCGACATGGTCTTCGCCAACCACACCGCCGGGGAGTCGGCGCAGGGCGAGGAGGTGCGGGGGCACATTGCCTCGATCTTCGAGTCCTGGCCCGACATGCGGTTTGAGACGCGGCGGCTCTATGTACGGGAGGGCCTGGTCGTGCAGGAGTGGACGGCGACCGCGACGCACACGAAGGCGATGCGGCGCGGCGACCTCGAGGCGCCGCCGAGCGGCAGAGCCGTCAGCTGGGACGGGGTCGACGTGATCCCCTTCGAGGACGGCCTGATCAAGCGCAAGGACGTCTACTCGGACTCGGTCTCCATCCTGCGCCAGGTCGGCCTGCTCGACTGACGCCGACCCTTTTCTGAAAGGACCGCTATGGAGTCGCGGTAGTCGCGGCGGTGTAGAGGCTCTGCGCCTCGGTCTCGAGGTGGGGGCCGAAGAGGACGTTGCGCAGGCTGCTGTAGCCGTAGCTGACGACCGAGGCCACGAACCCGGTGGACGTGAGCCAGGCGCCGCCGCTCGAGCCGCCCGTCATGTCGCAGGACGCTCCCATCGTGTCCGGCGTCGCGGAGGTGTCGTCCAGAAGCCAGCTGGTGTTGCAGACGCGCAGCCGCTGGCCGCTGAACTTCTTGGCGGCCGGGTAGCCGTAGAGCTGGTATGCCTGGCCCCGCGGGGCGTTGAAGACGATGTTGCGCTCGTCGACAACGTCGGACAGAGTCAGGCCAGAGAGGCTGCTCGTGCCGACCACCGCGGCGCCGACGTCGACCCCGAACTCGCCGCTTGCCTGCCACCCCGACGTCGTCATCAGCGTCGTCGCGGCGAATTTCCCGTACGGGGCGTTGCCATCGCGATAGGCGGGCACGAAGATGAAGTTTTTGTAGTTGAAGCCGGGGCCCTCGTTGACGCAATGCCCGGCGGTCCAGACCAGGCTCTCGTTCGCGCTGGTCAGCGCGGTCCCCGAGCAGACGTAGTTCACGCCGCTGTTGCTGGTGAAGAAAACCTTGCCGAAGGCGCTCGGGTAGGGCAGCGGGACCTCGGTGCTGGCGGCCGTCGACGTTCCACCGCCTTTCGCCGGCTTCGCCGCCGCGGGGACGGCACGCGAGTCGCGGTCCGCGGGGACGGCCTTCTGCATGCGCTCGGCGGTCCAGTAGCGAAGCACCTGCCCCCGGGCCTGCTGGGTGGAATGCGCCACCGGGTAAGCGGCGGCGGAGCTAGCGCCAAACGCGGCGACGGCGAAAACAGCGGAAATCAGCAGAAGCGTTCGGCGCACTTGTAATCCCCCCGGAGGCTCGGTTGCGTGAGCGGCGACAGCATACCGGGGAAACGCGGATACCCCCGCCGGCTTAACCGGCTTGCGGCGGCGAGCTAAACTCGCCAGGATGCGTCGCGCCTCCGTCCTAGTCGCAGCGCTACTGGCTCTCCTCGCCCTCGCCCCCGCGGCGCAGGGGCAGGGGCCGAGCGACGAGGCGATTGTCGTCATCAACGGCGACGTGACGGTCGAGCGCGGCCAGGTCGTCGAGGGCGTCTTCATCATCGACGGCGACGCGCGTATCGCGGGACGGGTCGATGGCGACGTCGCGATCGCCAGCGGCAACGCGACGGTCGCCGGGCGCATCGACGGCAACCTGGTGACGATCAGCGGCCAGGCGCGGCTGCTGCCGAGAGCCAGCGTCGGCGGCGACATCAGCTACGGCGACGAGCGGCCGATCGTCGCCCCCGCCGCGACGGTCGAAGGCTCGATCGAGGAGGAGAGCTGGAGCGACTCGGCTGACCTCTTCCCCTTCATCGGCGCCTTCGTCCTCTGGCTCGCGGTCGGCATCTCCTCGCTCATCCTCGGGATCATCCTGCTGCTGATCGCGCCGCGCGCGGCCGAGGCGATCGCGGCGCAGGCGCGCGAGCGGATCGGGGTGACAATCGCGGTTGGCATCGCGATCTTCATCGTCTTGCCACTGGCGGCCTTCATCGCCGCGATCACCTTGCTCGGCCTGCCGCTGGCGATCGGCATCGGCCTCGCCCTGCTGCCGCTCGCCGCGATCGCCTACGTCACCGCCGCCTGGGCGCTCGGCCGCGCCATCGTCAAGCCTCCGCGCGGGCGCATCCTCGCCTTCCTCGCCGGGCTGGCGATCCTGCGCGCCCTCGCCCTGGTCCCGATCCTCGGCCTCCTAGTCGGCCTCGCCGCGATCGTCTTCGGCCTGGGGCTGATCGGCGCCGCTATTGGGGCTGCGCGGAACGAGCCAGGAGCAGCGCCCGCTCCCGCTCGTTCTGCGTGAGGAAGGCGGCGCGCTCGAACTCCGCGCGGGCCTCCTCGGCGCGGCCGAGCCGCTCCAGCATGTCGCCGCGCGCCGCCGGCAGCAGGTGGTAGCCCTCCAGCGCCGGCTTGCCGCCTAGCCCATCGAGCAGCTCCAGTCCGGCGTCGGGGCCGAACGCCATCCCGACCGCGACCGCGCGGTTCAGCTCGACCACCGGTGAGCCGGTGATCGCGGCGAGGCCGTCGTAGAGGGCGACGATCCGCTCCCAGTCGGTCTCCTCCGGCGTGCGCGCCCGCGCGTGGCAGGCGGCGATCGCGGCCTGAAGCGCGTAGGGGCCGAGTGGGCGGCCCAGGCCCTCGGCCCGGTCGAGCGCCTTCAGCCCGCGGCCGATCAGGACGAAATCCCAGCGGCCGCGATCCTGGTCCTCCAGCAGGATGGGCTCCCCCGACGGCCCGGTGCGCGCCGGAAAGCGCGAGGCCTGCAGCTCCATCAGCGCGACCAAGCCGTGGGCCTCGGGCTCGCGCGGCGCCAGGCCGGCGAGGATGCGCCCCAGTCGCATCGCCTCCTCGCAGAGATCGGCCCGAATCAGATTCTCCCCCGCACTCGCCGCGTAGCCCTCGTTGAAGATCGCGTAGATGACCTCCAACACCGAGGTCAGCCGCTCGTCCAGCTCCCTGCCGCTCGGCACCTCGATCGGCACCCGGGCCTCGGCAAGCGTCCTCTTCGCCCGCACGATCCGCTGCGCCACAGTCGACTCCTTGACGAGGAAGGCGCGAGCGATCTCCGCCGTGGTCAGCGAGCCGACCAGGCGCAGCGTCAGCGCCACCCGCGCCTCGGTCGCCAGCACCGGGTGGCAGGCGGTGAAGATCAGCGCCAGCAACTCGTCGCCGATGTCGTCGGCGGCCTTCTCGACCAGATCCGCCCCGCTCAGGGATTGGGCCAGCTCCGCCTCCCGCCCCAGCTCCCGCTGCTTGCGCTCGGCCACCTCGCCGTGGCGCGTCCGGTCGATCGCCCGGTTCTTCGCCGTTGTCATCAGCCAAGCGCCGGGATTGTCGGGAACGCCGGTCCGCGGCCACTGCTCCAGCGCCGCGACGAGCGCGTCCTGAGCGAGGTCCTCGGCGACGCCGACGTCCCCGGTCATTCGCGCCAGCCCGGCGATCAGCCGCGCCGACTCGATCCGCCAAACGGCGTCGATCGCGCGGCGGGCATCGGTCTCGGTGGCCATCTGGTCAACCTACGCCCGCATCGGCACGCGTTCGACATCAAATAGATGCCTAACGCGTGCCGACTGGGTCGTTAGCCCTGGTTCTGCTCGGCCTGGGCGCGGAGCCGTCGCTCCTGCTCGCGCAGCTCCGGGGTGAACTCCTCGCCGAAGTCGTCCTCCTCGAAGACCTGGCGGACCTCGATCTCGGTCCCGCCGTCGAACGGAGCGCGCTTCATCCACTCGATCGCCTCGTCGCGATCGCGGGCCTGGATCAGCCAGTAGCCGGCGAGCAGCTCCTTGGTCTCGGCGAAGGGACCGTCGATCACCGTCCGCTCGTCGCCCGAGAACCTGATCCGCGCGCCTCTGGAGGTGGGATGCAGCCCCTCGCCGGCCAACATCACCCCGGCCTTGACCAGCTCCTCGTTGAACTTGCCCATCTCGGCGAGCTCTTCCTCGCTGGGCATCACGCCCGCCTCGGACTCCTCGCTTGCCTTGACCAGCACCATGAATCGCATCTCAGTCGTCCTTTCGCGTAGTTCGCATATTCGCGCTTCTACCCACTACGACGAGCGGGGACCATCGGAATCGACAGGCCCGCCAAAATCTTTTTCGCGGCGTTCGTAACCGGGGCAGGCGGCCACCGGAACCCGCGGGTAGCGCGGGAAGCGCTGGTCCACCCGGGAGCGCAGGCAGAGGGAGAAGACCGAGCCACGCGTGTTCGGCACCAGCTCCTGATGGACGCAGCTGTCGCAGAGCCCGTTCGGATGCGTGGGAGCACCGGCGCCCATCGCTACACCCGCTGCAGGTGGGTGTCCTTGAAGTCGCCGGGGTACTTCAGGCCGAGTCCGATAGACCGATCCACGCCGATGTGGGCGAGCCATGCGAGGGCGATCTGGACGAGGGTGGGCGCGTCGGCAAGGATGCCCGCCACACCCAGGACGAAGGGCAGCACGGTGGTGTGGGCGAGGTTGTAGGACGTCGCCCCGGCCCTTGGCCCGACCAGGTAGCCGAGCAGGGAGAGGTCGACGGCGACCAGCAGCCCGACCAGGGCCAGGATGCTGTAGTCGAGGTGGATGTAGATCGCCAGCGCGCCGCAGGCGAGAGCCGCTCCCTCGAGCCGAAGCAACAGCCGCGGTGCGCGCTCGATCACCCCGCCATGCTATCCACGGCGGCGAGTCCCTCCGCCCGCAGCGCCCCCCAGGGCCATCGGGCGATCAGGGTTGCGGGACTGCCACCACTTCCAGCTCGTCGATGCACTCGAAGTCGCGTGGGTTGCAGGTGTAGAGCGGCAGCCCAGAGGACACAGCGGGGAGAGTGCCGCCTCGGTGGCGGCTAGCTTTGGAGTGTGAGCGAGACCGCGACCCTCTTCGATGCCGATGCGGCTTCCTATTCGGGGACCGTCGAGGTCCTCGGTGTGATCTTC
>DATMBX010000150.1:0-13335 GCA_035558955.1 Solirubrobacterales bacterium
CCGGGGTCGTCGCCCGCATGCTGAAGATCCCCGACGGGACGATCCGCATCCTCGTCCAGGGAACGCAACGGGTGAAGCTCGGCCCCTACGTCGCCGAGGAGCCCTACCTCGTCGCGCGGATCGCCGAGCAGCCCGACGTCGTCGAGGCCAGCCCCGAGCTGGAGGCGCTGACCCGCAACGTGCAGCGCACCTTCTCCGAGATCATCGAGCAGATCCCCTACCTGCCGGAGGAGTTGCAGATGGCGGTCGCCAACATCGACGACCCCGCCGCCCTCGGCCACCTGATCGCCGGCGCCCTGCGCATCGACACCGAGGAGAAGCAAAAGCTGCTGGAGGAGGTCGAGGTCGCCAAGCGCCTGCGCCACCTCTCCCAGATCCTCGCCCGCGAGCTGGAGGTTGTCCAGCTCGGCACGCAGATCCAGTCCCAGGTGCAATCGGAGATCGACAGAGGCCAGCGCGAGTTCTTCCTCCGCCAGCAGCTGAGAGCGATCCAGGACGAGCTGGGGGAGGGGGACGAGCAGCAAGCCGAGGCGAACGAGCTGCGCGAGCGGATCGAGGCGGCGAACCTCCCAGGGCACGCGCAGAGAGCGGCCGAGCGCGAGCTGTCGCGTCTGGAGAAACTGCCCCCGGCAGCGGCCGAGCACGGCGTCATCCGCACCTACCTGGAGTGGCTGGTGGAGCTGCCGTGGTCCGCGCAGACCGAGGACAACCTCGACATCGCCCACGCCCGCGACGTCCTCGACGCCGACCACTACGACCTGGAGAGAGTCAAGGACCGCATCCTCGAGTACCTGGCGGTGCGCAAGCTGAAGCCGGACAGCCCCGGGCCGATCCTCTGCTTCGTCGGCCCGCCCGGCGTCGGCAAGACCAGCCTCGGCAAATCGATCGCCCGCGCCCTCGGGCGGGAGTTCGAGCGGATCAGCGTCGGCGGCGTCCGCGACGAGGCCGAGATTCGCGGCCACCGCCGCACATATATAGGGGCGATGCCGGGGACGATCGTCCGCGCCCTGCGCGACGCCGGCTCGCGCAACCCCGTGTTCATGATCGACGAGATCGACAAGATGGGCGCCGACTTCCGCGGCGACCCCGCCTCGGCGATGCTCGAGGTGCTCGACCCGGCGCAGAACGACTCCTTCCGCGACCACTACCTCGACCTCGAGTTCGATCTCTCCGAGGTGATGTTCATCGCCACCGCGAACATCCTCGACACGATCCCCGGCCCCCTCCAGGACCGGATGGAGACGATCGAGCTGGCGGGCTACACGCTCGACGAGAAGAAGCACATCGCCCGCCGCTACCTGGTCCCCCGCCAGATCGAGGCCAACGGCCTGAAACCCTCCCAGATCGAGTTCTCCGACTCGGCGCTGGTCGCGATCGTCGAGGAGTACACGCGGGAGGCCGGCGTCCGCAACCTCGAGCGCCAGATCGGCACGGTCTGCCGCAAAGTCGCCCGCGACATCGCCGAGGGCAACGGCGGCGGCAAGGTCAAGATTTCCGCCAAACGCGCCCGCGAGCTGCTCGGCCGCCGCCGTGTCTTCGCCGAGCAGCGCCGCCGCACCAAGGTGCCCGGCGTCGCCACCGGCCTCGCCTGGACCCCGACCGGCGGCGACGTGCTCTTCATCGAGGCTACGGCGATGCCGGGCTCGGGCAGCCTGACGATCACCGGCCAGCTCGGCGACGTGATGAAAGAGTCGGCGCAGGCGGCACTCTCCTGGGTGCGCGGCCACTGGGGGGAGCTGGCGCCCAAGCTTGAGGGCGACTGGTTCGCCCAGCACGACATCCACATCCACGTGCCGGCCGGCGCCGTCCCCAAGGACGGGCCCTCGGCCGGGGTTGCGATGACCGTCGGTCTCGCCTCCCTTATAAGCGGGCGCCCAGTCCGCAACGACGTCGCGATGACCGGCGAGGTGACGCTGACCGGCCAGGTGCTGCCGATCGGCGGCCTCAAGGAGAAGTCGCTCGCCGCGCAGCGGGCGGGGATCAAGCGCGTGATCGTGCCCGAGCGCAACGAGGGCGACATCGCCGAGATCCCCGAGCACGAGCGCAGCGAGTTGGAGTTCGTCTACGTGGACGAGGTCTCCAAGGCGATCGACGCGGCGCTGGCGTAGGCATGGAGGCTGCCGAAGCGCTGGGCCGCAGCGGCCCCTCCAACCCCGCCGCCGCGATTCGCGACGCGACGCGCGCGCGCTCCCGCGCCTTCTGGATCGTCGCCGGGCTGACCCTGCTCGCCGCCGGCCTGCGTTTCGCCACCCTCGGCGTCCAGGCCTACCATCACGACGAGATCGTCACCGCCAGCCGCGTCCTGCGCGGCGACTTCTGGCACGCCATGGACGCGGTCGGCTTCAGCGAGTCGGCGCCACCGCTTTACTACGCGATCGCCTGGCTCTGGACCCAGGTGACGGGGACGGGAGAGTGGGGCCTGCGCTCGCTCTCGGCATTCGCCGGGATCGCCACGGTCCCCGTCGCCTACCTGCTCGGCGCAGAGCTGCGCGGCCGCCGCGCCGGCATCGCCGCCGCGGCGCTCGTCGCCGTCAACCCGATGCTGCTCTGGTACTCCCAGGAGGCGCGCGGCTACGCGCTCTTCGTCCTCCTGACCACGATCGCCGCGCTCTACTTCGTGCGGGCGCTCGACGGCGGGTGCCGCCGCGACTTCATCGCCTGGGGAGTCGCCTCGGGCCTCGCCCTCGCCACCCACTACTTCGCCGTCTTCCCGATCGCCGCCGAGGCGGCCTGGCTGCTCTACCGCCGTCGCCGCGAGGCGCTCCGCGGTTTAGCGATCGTCGCGGGCTTCGGTCTCCTGCTTGCGCCGCTGGCGATCCACCAGATGTCCTACGGCCACGCCGAGTGGATCGGCAACCATAGCCTCGGTCACCGGCTCTGGGAGACGGGAGTCACCTTCACCATCGGGGAGACGGGAGACATCATCTCCCGCCCCGAGCGGCCGCTGCTGGGGCTGGCGCCGGTCGCCCTGATCCTGGCGGCGCTGGGCTTGCTGGCCCTCCGCGGGGACGGGCGTGAGCGCCGCGGTGCCGGCTTGATGCTGGCGATCGGCGCCGTCACCGTCGCCATCCCGCTCGCTATCGGCCTGCTCGCCTCCGACAAGGATTACGTCCTCGCCCGCAACCTACTGCCCGCCCTCGTCCCTTTGTTGGCGGCCGTCGGGATCGCCGTCACCTTACGAAGTGCCCGCCGCCTCGGCGCAGTCCTCGGTGCGGCCCTGGTCGCCTACTCGCTGGGCTTCTCGATCTGGGCAAGCGCCGCACCCAGCCTCCAGCGCCCCGACTGGGACGCGGTCGCGGCAAAGATCGGGGAGCCGAACGCGCCACGGGCGATGGTCACCTGGACGCTTGGCGAAGCCTCCCTGCGCTACTACCTCTCGACCGGCTCCTTCCAGGTCCTTCCCTCCGACGGCTACAAGTGGCTGGTCGGCGAGGTCGACTTCATCTCCGACGGGCCGGCGCCGCCGCTCGCCGCGCGTCGCCTCCTGCCGGGCTTCCGCCAGGTTGGCTACGAGCGCGCAGGACGTCTCTATATAAGGAGCTACGAGACCCCCGGCCCCGGCTTGGCGCCGCTGCTTCTGCGCAGAGTTCGCGAAGCCCAGCTCAATTTCCGCACCAACGGCGCATTGCTTGACGGAATCGGCCCCCAGTGACGCCTGCACGCGTTTGACATGTAATAGCTGTCGAACGCGTGCAGCGGCGCTGGGGTGTTCTGGTTATCCTGGCTTAGACCCCAGGATCCAGCGAGGAGTGAGGGAATGGCCAAGAGCAGCACACGCGCGACCCAGACCGCCGACCGCGCCGCCGATCTTTACGCGGCGGCCCGCGAAAACCCATACGTGCAGCGCCTGATCGAAGACGACGAGCTGCGCGACAACCTGCGCAAGGCCTTCGAGTCCGCTCGCGGCGCCTACGGGCGCGCGACCGGCAACGGCAAGAGCCCGGTCAGCGCGGTGACGAGCGACAAGAAGGTGCAGAAGGACCTGCGCTCCGCGGCCGAGAGCCTACGCGAGGCCTCCGAGCAGCTGCGGGGGCCGAAGAAGCGCAAGAGCAAGCTCGGCCGTCTCATCCTCGTCGGCCTCGTGGCCGCCACGCTCGCCCTCATCTTCAGCGAGGACGCCCGCAAGACCGTGCTCGACGCCCTCTTCGGCGCCGAAGAGGAGTTCGAGTACACCAGCACCACAAGCATCAACGGTTCCTGACCCCTGCGGGCGTGCCGCCCGCCTCTCTCCATAGACTGACCCGATGGAGGCTGCGACCAAAGAGCGGGAGCTGAGCGGCGAGAAGGCGCAGCGCATCGTCGACGCGATGCGCGAGAGCGTCGCCAAGCGCGGCGCCGCCGGCTCGACCTTCGAGCAGGTCGCCGCCGAGGCCGGGGTCAGCCGCGGCCTCCTGCACTACTACTTCGGGACCAAGGAGCGGCTGCTGGTCGAGGTCGTCCGCCGCGACGCGGAGATCCGCGTCGCCCACCTGGACGAGCGGCTCGCGGAGGCGCAGAGCGTCGACGACGTGATCGACGTCCTACTCGCCAGCCTCACCGACCTGATCGAGAACGAGCCGGCCTTCTTCCTCCTCCTCTACGAGCTGTTCAGCGCCGGCCGCCGCAACCCCGACATCCGTCGCGAAGTCGGCCAGCTCTTCCAGCGCACCCGCTCCCATGTCGCCGAGGTCCTCAAGGCGAAGGAGCGCGAGGGCGTCCTCAACCTCCGCTACGACGCCGAGGCGGTCGTCTCCTACCTCTTCGCGGTCGGCGATGGCTTCGCCCTGCAGGCTCTCTCCGACCCCGAGCGCGACAACAGCGCCGCCCTAGCCGCCGGCGCCGCCTCGGCCCGCTTCCTGCTCGTCACCGAGTGAGCCTCGTCACAGACGGCTGGCTGCTTGTTCGAAAGGCTGGCTGCCTAGCCAATGCGTGACTTCATGGTCCAGCTCGCCGGGTTCCTTGGCCGCCGCCGGCGTTGGGTCCTTGGCGCTTGGCTCGCGGTCATTGTTCTCGCCCTTCCCCTCGCCGCCAAACAGACCGAGCACCTCACCGGCGGCGGCTTCGACGTGCCGGGGAGTCAGTCGAAGGCGGTCAGCGACTCGCTCGACGAGGACTTCGGCGGGCAGGCCGACGGGGTTGCCGTCCTGCTGCGCGCCGAGCCCGGCGCCACCGCCGCCGAGCGCGCCGCAGCGGTCCGCCGCGTCCAGCGCAAGGTCGCCGCGGTTCCCGATATCGCCCTGCCGCCGCGGGTCGCCCGCATCGCCCAGGCTCAGCTTCAGCAATCAGACATCGCGATGCTGCCCCTGGTCAGCCCTCTCTCCTCCGACCAGCTGATCGATCCCGCCGCGACCCTGCGCGAGGACCTCGATCCAGGCTCGACTCAGGCCGGCGTCACCACCTACCTGGCGGGACAGCCGACGATCTGGGCTGGGATGCAGGAGCTCTCCAAGCGTGACCTAGCCCGCGCCGAGGGCACCGGCTTCCCGATCGTCGCGATCATCCTTCTCGTCGTCTTCGGCTCGCTCGCCGCCGCGGCCCTGCCGCTGACCCTTGGCTTCGTCAGCGTCATGGTCACCGGCGCGCTCATCTTCCTTCTCTCCCAGCAGATGGAGACCTCGGTCTTCGTCACCAACATGGCCTCGATGATCGGGATCGGGGTGGCGATCGACTACTCGCTCTTCATTCTCGCCCGCTACCGCGAGGAGCGCAGAGCCGGGCGCAGCGAAGAGGACGCCCGCGCCGAGGCGCTCTCGACCTCCGGCCTCGCCGTCACCTTCTCCGGCCTCGCCGTGATCGTCTCCCTCGCCGGCCTCTGGATGGTCGACAACCAGGCGCTGCGCTCGATGGCGCTGGGCGCGATGATCGTCGTCGCTGTCTCGATCCTCACCGCGGTCACCCTGCTGCCGGTCCTGATCTCGATGCTCGGCGACCGGGTCCTGCCCGGCGGGATCGTCGCCAAAGCCCTCCGTTGGATCCGCCGCCCCTTTAAAGGTAAGCCCGCCATCCCCGGACGCGGGAGTGAGGGGCCATCCATATCTGATTCTTTGGCCCCTCACGGGAGCAGAGGAGATGGCGGAATTATTCCTTTCTGGGTGCGGTGGACGAACAGCGTCATGGCCCGCCCATGGACCGCCGTGATCGGCGTCAGCTCCGTCCTGCTCTTCCTCGCCCTCCCCGTCCTCTCTCTCGAGACCGGGACCACGGCGATCTCCCAGTTCCCCAAGGACAGCGACGTCCGCATCGGCAACGAGCTGGCCGGGGAGCAGCTCAGAGGCGGCACCGACCCGATCCAGATCGTCGCCACCTTCGAGGGCTCGCCCCCCGACGCGCCGCAGAACCGCGCCGCCATCGACACCTTCCTCAGCGCAGTCGGGCAGACCCAGGGCGTCAGCTCGGTGGCGCCCCCCGCCTTCGCCGGCTACAGCGTCCTGATTCGCGCCACGCCGAGCGCCCCCAGCGAGTCCGACGCGGCGACCGCCCTGGTCGACCGCCTGCGCGACTCCGTCGTCCCGGTGACCAGACTCGACCGGGTGGCGACGGTCAACGTCGGCGGCGAGACCGCGCGCAGCCACGACGTGCGCCTCCTGATCGGCGGTTCGATGTGGAAGATCATCGCCTTCGTCCTCGCCCTCAGCTTCCTCGTCCTGATGGTGATGCTGCGCTCCCTGCTGCTGCCGCTGAAGGCGGTGGCGATGAACCTGCTTTCGATCGGCGCCGCCTACGGCGTGCTGGTCGCCGTCTTCCAGTGGGGCTGGTTCGACGGCCTGCTCGGCTTCGAGAGCCAGGGCGCCCTGGACACGATCAACGTGCCGCTGATCTTCGCCATCGTCTTCGGCCTTTCGATGGACTACGAGGTCTTCCTCATGTCCCGCATCCGCGAGCGCTACATGGCGCACGGCGACAACAGCCGCGCCGTCGCCGAGGGGCTGGCCTCCAGCGCCCGCACGATTTCCTCGGCGGCGCTGATCATGACCTCCGTCTTCGCCGTCTTCATCCTCACCGGCGTCCCCTCTATCAAGGAGCTGGGCCTGGGCTGCGCGGTGGCGATTGCCCTCGACGCGACCCTGGTGCGGCTGATCCTCGTCCCCGCCGCGATGGTGCTGCTGGGCAAGTGGAACTGGTGGATGCCGTCCTGGCTCGACCGCTTCCTACCGGACCTCTCTTTCGAGGGTGCCGGCCGGGTTGAGCCCGAGCCCGAGCTGACCTGAATATTCTCCCCGCCATGGGAGACGACCTCGCGTTCGCGGGAGCGGCTAAGCAGGCGGAGATGGTGCGGGCGGGGGAGGTCTCTCCGACCGAGCTTGTGCGCCTATGCCTAGAGCGGATCGAGCGGATCGATCCCCAGCTCAACTCCTTCCGCTCGGTGTTCGCCGAGAAAGCGCTACTCGAGGCCCAACAGGCTGAGGCGCGGCTGAGAGGGGGAGAGGAGCGACCGCTGCTCGGCGTGCCGGTCGCCGTCAAGGATTGTGTGCATGTGGCCGGCGATGTCACGACCTTCGGCACCGATGGTTTCACCGATCCCGCCCCCGCCGACGCCGAGATCGTGCGCCGGGTGCGCGAGGCGGGCGCGATCGTGATCGGCAAGACGACGCTGCCGGAGCTGGCGATCTGCGGCTTCACCGAAACCGCCACCTACGGCGTCACCCGCAACCCGTGGAACCCCCAGCGCACCCCCGGAGGCTCCAGCGGCGGATCCGCTGCGGCGGTCGCTGCCGGCTTGGTGCCGATCGCGCTCGCCACGGACGGGGCGGGGTCGATCCGCATCCCCGCCGCCTCATGCGGGATCTTCGGGCTGAAACCGCAACGCGGCCGGGTCTCGCTGGCTCCGGACCTCGAGCACTGGAACGGGCTCTCCGCCTATAACTGCGTCAGCCGCGGCGTCCGCGATACGGCCCTGTGGCTCGATCTGGTGAGCGGCGGCTCGCGGGAACCCGGGGCGCCGCTTCCCCCCGATCGACCCTTCCTCGAATCGACACAGTCTTCGCCCGGCAGATTGCGCGTCGCCTGGTCGACCCTGCCGCCCCGTGCTGCCGCCCCGCCCACTGTCGATGACGTCGCCAAGGGCGCCGTCGCCGACACCGCGGAGCTGCTCAGCTCTCTCGGCCACGAGGTCGCCCAGCGCGATCCAGCCTGGGGAATGATCGGCAACAACATCACGCCCCGCTACCTGCGCGGCATCGCCGAGGACTTCGCCAAGGTCCCCAACCCCGAGCGGCTCGAGCGGCGCACCCAGGGCTTCGCCCGCCTCGGCAACCTCATCCCCGACGGCCTCTTCGAGAGAGCCCGGCGGGCCGAAGCCGAGGACGCCGCCCGCGTCAACGCGATCTTCGACTCCCACGACGTGCTGATGACCCCGGTCATGGGCGGCACCGCCCTGCCGGTACGCCGCTGGGAGGGACGCGGCGCCATCCGCACAGTGCTGGGGATGAGTCGCTTCTATCCCTTCTGCGTCCCCTGGAACCACCTCGGCAACCCGGCGATGTCAGTCCCGGCCGGTTTCGCCGCCGACGGAATGCCTCTGGCGGTCCAGATCATCGGCCGCCCCAACGACGAGGCAACCCTCCTCTCCCTCGCCGCTCAGCTCGAATCCGAGCGCCCCTGGGCAGACAACCGCCCCCCGATCTCCTAGGCCCACAGCCGACGCACTTGCGCCAAAGAATCGGCGCACTCTTTTCACCTTCCGCAGACAACACATTGCATCCGCCCGACTAGCCTGGCAACATGGAATCCATGAGCAGGGCCAACTGGACAGACGAGCGCCTCGAGGACTTCGCGCGCAACACCGACCGCCGCTTCGACGAGGTGGATCATCGCTTCGACGAAGTCGATCGCCGCTTCGTGGAGATAGATCGCCGTTTCGACGGTGTCGACCGCAGGATCGACCATGTCGACGCCAATCTGAGCGCGTTGCGCTCCGAGATGGATGCTCGTTTCGGACGGATGGAGACTCGATTCGACACTCTCCACCGCGCAATACTCCAAGTGGGCGGCGGCATTTTCGCCACCCTTGTCGTCGGCTTCGCCGGTTTGGTCGTCTCATAGGGCTTGCCCTACCATGAAGCCAGGGCGCGGGGCGCTTTGGAAGCCGATATTTAGGCGCCGCTCGCTTGCATAAACGGAAACAGGGGTGCTACTCTCCGGTACAGGGTGGTGCCTAATGGGGGTTTTTCGTGCAAGCACCACTCAACCGCTCAATCTCCGACTCGAAGGCTAGGCTGCCGCTGTGGCGATGAGGCCCGACGAGGAGATCGCGCGCCTCACCCGGATGCCGCCGGGGCGGCACAACCTGCCGGCTGACTTCGTCGCCCAGAACCAGCGCGCACGGCTCGCCTTCGCAATCACCCAGCTGGTGGCGAGACAGGGCTACCCGGCCACCTCGCTCAACCAAATCGTCAGAACGGCCGGCGTAGCCCGCCACACCTTCTACGAGCATTTCGACAGCAAGGAAGACCTCTTCCTCACCGTCTTCGACGGGGCCGTCGAGGAGGCGCTCCGCCTCACCCGCGAGGCGATGGAGGCCGAGCCCGGGCCATGGGAGGAAAAGGTCCGCGCCGCCCTCGCCGCCCTCCTCGCCCACCTGGCCGCCGACCCCGTGCTCTCCCGCGTCTGCCTGCTCGAGTCCCAGAGCGCCGGCCTCGAAGTTCTCGCCCATTACGAGAGAGCGATGGGCGAGTTCGCGGAGATCCTCCGCGCCGGCCGCAATGGGGCAGGCGAAAGAGGCGAGTTCCCCGAGTCGCTGGAGGACATCGCCGTCGGCGGCGTCGTCTGGATGCTCAACAAACGCCTCGTCGAGGACCCGGAGGGCATCGAGGACTTGCTGCCGAGGGCGCTGGAATTCGTGCTTACGCCCTACTTCGGCGAGCCGGCCCCCTCGTCCTGATCGGAGAGAGACACTATTGTTCATCTAATGCCCGACAAGCAGGCCAAGCCCGATGAGGGGCAGTCGCCGGAGCTGGCTCGCCTGCCCCCCGGCCGCCACGGCCTTCCCCGTGAGTTTGTCGCCGCCAACCACCGCGGCCGCCTGATCGCGGCTTGCGCCCAAGTCGTCGAGGAGCACGGCTACGCCGACGCCAGCGTCGCCCGCATCATCGGAGCGGCCGCCGTCTCCCGCCGCACCTTCTACGAGCACTTCCAGAACAAGGAGGAGTGCTTCATCGCCACCTACGACACGGTGATGGAGAACCTCCGCGATCGCACCGTCGTCGCCGCCGAGGCCACCGATGGCTGGCCGCAGAGCGTGCCCGCGATCCTCTCTGAGATCCTCGGCTTCTTCGCCGCCGAGCCGGCGCTCGCCCGCTTCTGCATGGTCGAGACTCTGGCCGCCGGCCCGCCGATCTCCAACCACCACCGCGACACCGTCGCCACCTTCGCCGTCATCCTTCGCGCCGGCCGCATCGAGGCCGAAGGAGGGGAGGGGGCGCCGCTCGACACCGAGGAGGCGGTGATCGCCGGCGTCGTCTCCCTGATCACCCGCTGGATCGTCGTAGGCCGCACCGAACAGCTCGAAAAACTCCTCCCCGATGCGGTAACCGTCGCCCTAACGCCCTTCCTCGGCGTAGTCGACGCAGGTCGCGTCGCCGCACAACAGTCCTGACGCGCCCACTCAAGTTCGCGCGGGGGAGAGTTTCTCCGTGCCGGCGCTTGAGGGCGGGTGCCCCGCATCAGCAGCTTCTACTTCGTTCTCGCTTGGCCGAGCTTCATCAAGCCGAACTCGAAGAAAACTGGCGTCGCGCCCGTGCGGGTGCCACACTTGAGGAAATCGAACCTCTGCGATGAACATGCCGAGCTACTACATAACCGCGGCCATCATTGTCCGCCACGGCGTCCTCAGGCTGACTTTCGCCGATGGGCTCAGCGGCGACATCGATGTGCTCGATCGCATGCGCGGCCCCGTCTTCGAGTTGGCGCGCACCCCTGAAGGGTTCGCCAAGGTTGAAGTCGACCCCGACATTGGCACGGTGATCTGGCCGGGCGGCGCCGATCTCGCACCGGATACGCTCTACGAGCGTGTGCGCACGGGCGTCTGGCCACCGTCCAGCGTTGCTGTTTGAGCCACGGCGGGACCCGTCAATCCCGGCCTGGCACGGTCACGTCCTCCGCAGCGTCGTCTTCCTGATCGCCTCGCCGCCGAGCAGGGCTTCGTAGTCCTGCTCGTCTCTCCGTAGCCATTCTCGCAAACCCAGGCGTCTACTTCTGCCCAGGTCCGCGAACATGCTGCAGCTATTTCGGTACAAGACTTGACTTTGAAGTCACGATCTGTTTCCATATCGGCAGTTGCTCGCAGGGAACGAGCAGGGCAGCGCCACAGGGAACACAGGGACCGGTCCTCGAGAGGGGCTCGGATTAACAAGGGGAGAGGTATCGCAGTGAAACGGGACGCAACGGCACCGCTTCAGGCGATTGGCCTGCCCATTCGCGAAATCTTCGAGGGCACTGGCCCTCAGCCGGCGCCCGGCTGCTCTCCCTGGCAGACGGCGTCCGAAAGGTCCCGCTCCGGAGTCTCGCGGACGCGGGACCTACAACCTCGCCCGCACATAAAGCCACTCTCATCCCGAGACGGCAACGGGCGAGGCTCTGCGCGGCACACCGCGGGCGGGACCGGGTCTGAGCGTGCCCATTCTCGCGTCCAGCCCCGACCCGCCCGCGGCTGCGCATCTCACACCGCTTCTTTCATCGCAGCACCCGCCGCGGATCGCAAGACCCGCGTCGGCCTCATTGAGCAGTCAACCCGACATCGGGGTGGGTCCCCGACGTCGGAGTCAACAAGGCCGGCCGGGCCAAATCCGGCGGGCGCTACACAAGGAGAGAGAGTCTGATGTTGAACCGAATTCGTGATCGCTTCGGCACGGCCGGACTGGTCGTTTCGATCATGGCACTTGTGCTTGCCCTCGCCGGCGGCGCCTTCGCCGCCTCCGGTGGCCTCAATGCCAAGCAGAAAAAACAGGTCAAAGCCATCGCCAAGACGTTTGCCGGCAAGCCCGGCGCGCCGGGCGCGACCGGCCCCGCCGGCCCGGCAGGGCCCACCGGCGCCAAAGGTGACACAGGCGCCAAAGGCGACCAGGGGAACCAGGGAATCCAGGGAATCCAGGGGATCCAGGGAACCGCGGGCACCGCTGGCGCCAACGGCAAAACCATCCTCAGCGGCACCGTCACTCCGACCGGCGCCATCGGCACCGACGGCGATTTCTACATCGAGACCGACGTCAGCAAAATCTATGGGCCAAAGGCCGGAGGCGTCTGGCCCGCCGGTGTCGACCTGAAAGGCGCCAACGGCGCCAACGGCGATCCTTGGACCGCCGGCGGCACGCTCCCTGCCAATGCAACCCAGACTGGTACGTGGGAATACCTCATGACCGCCGACGACAAAACATTCATGGAAACAAACATCGAGACCGGTCCAATAGTGGGCATCTCTTTCCCGGTCCCGGTTCCGCCGGCGATGGTCGCTGACGAGAGTCGCGCCCACTATGAAGGTGACGCCAACTTCAGCGACTTTGACGGAGCAGGTGCGGGAACCGTGGGCTGTAAAGGCGACAAAGGGACCCCGACGGCACCGAGCGGCCACTTATGTGTGTATGGGGGCTCGCTTGTTGGAGGAGGCACGCCCCTCATCGCCATCCTCGGTCCATATTTGGACATAGTCAACGGAAAAGGTATGGGTCGCAGCGGGGCGTTTCTGGTGTTCGATGTACCGTCCGGTGACGATATCGCCGTCGGTACCTTCGCCGTAACGGGTTAACGCCGAGGACAACACCGTGACCCGAGCGTTTCCACCCGGACGGCACCAGGCCGTCCGGGTGGGCCGCCGGGCTCGGTGACCGAGTTTTCACTGACTGACACCGGCAGCGACCGAGACCGACCCACACCACACCACCACTACACACCGACCAAAAAGGAAACGAGCGAATGAGGACCGAAGCGAATGAGCCGAAGCATCCTCGGAGAGGCTTTGTCGCCTTCGCTCTCTCTGTGCTCGCTGCGCTCACGACCGCGCTTACGCTCTTCGCCTTCTCCGCCGCTCCGGCCCAGGCAGCCCCACCTCAGTTCTGGCAGAGGTGCCCCACCGGCTCCGGCGCCGGTCAGTGCGTGATTCCCCGTGGCATCGTCGCCGACCCCTCAAACGGCCATCTCTACGTCGCCGATCAGACCAACAGACGTGTCAAGGAGTTCACCGCCTGGGGAGAGTTCGTCCGCGCCTTCGGCTGGGACGTCGCACCCGAGGGCGCCCCGGGCGACACCGCCTCAGATCAGTTCGAAACCTGTACCGCTACTTGCAAAACGGGTACCGTCGGCGCCAACCCCGGCCAGATCGGCACACCCCAGGGCCTCGCTCTCGACTCTGTTGGAGACCTTTAC
>DATMBX010000151.1:0-6698 GCA_035558955.1 Solirubrobacterales bacterium
CGCCGCGCTCGTTGTCCTCGGCCTTGAGGAAGTAGGGGAAGAGATCGTCCCAGGCCCAGCCGGCGATGCCCCAGTCGTCGTAGTCGCGACGGTTGCCGCGGATGTAGACCATCGCGTTGGTCGAGGATGAGCCGCCGAAGACCTTGCCGCGAGGCAGGCCGATCCGCCGGCCGTTGCAGTTTGGCTCCGGCGCCGAGTCGTAGTCCCAGTCGACCTCGGTGCGGGCCAGCTTCAGGTAGCCGAGCGGCACATGGATGTTCTGGTTGACGTCCGGCGGCCCGGCCTCGAGCAACAGCACGGACACATCCGGGTCTTCGGAGAGCCGCGCCGCGAGCACGCACCCTGCCGACCCCGCCCCGACGATCACGTAGTCGTACATCGCTCCTCCTCCTGGGGGACGGAACGAGTCTAAGCGCTCTCGGAGCCCTGAAAGAGCTGGCCGGCGCGGATTCTGGCCGCCATGTCCTTCGACTCTGCGCGGTAGGCGCTGCCGTCCTCGAGCTCGATCGTCGGATACTTGTTCTGTCCCGACAGCTGCTTCAGCTCGTCGCGCTTGCCCGGCAGCAGGGGTCCCTTGACCACTTCGTACTCGATTCCCTGCTCGTCGAGGGCCTTCTGCACTCGCCAGCAGGGATGCGCGTCGATCTTGACCCACATGGCGGAGCAGCGGTGGAGCTTGACTGCCATCGGCGCACCCTATCCGCTTTCTCGCGACGCGTGCCACCGCGCTGTCGAGGCGTAACTGGAAGACGGTCGCCGGGTAGTAAGATAGTAACTATCCGCATTATCTCCTAGGAGGAGAAAATGGAGACGATCAAGCGGTTTGAGCCCGTTGCTCTTCTGGTCATGGTGCTCGGCGCCCTCAACTGGGGCATGGTCGGGCTGTTCGACACGAACGTGATTTCCGACGTATTCGGGAGCGGCACGCTCACCGACATCGTCTACGTCGTGGTCGGCGCCTGCGGCCTCCTCTACGTCCCGAGGCTGCTCGAGAGCTTCCACATCGGGGGGCACACGCCGCACCCGCGGGGCACCTGAGCAGGACAGGAAGGTGCGCGGTCGGACCGGGCCCCTTGGGGCCCGGTCCTCGTTACTAGCGATCTCGCCGGGGGCGCCTCACATCTCCATGCGGAAATCCCGCCGGAGCGGGGTTTCCTCTAGTGCGGCTGAATGGAGTCGAACCATCACGTCCCGTTAGGGACACAAGGCCCTCAACCTTGCGCGTCTACCAGTTCCGCCACAGCCGCTCGAGGGCGGTTGATTCTAGATGTTCGGGTGTCAGCGGCTCGGTTCCTTGAAAGTGTCCGAGGGAGGCGGTAGCCTGCGAACAAGTGTTCGAACCAATGGATACCCGGCATGCGGGTGGGTGAGGGGGACCGATGGACCTTGATCTGACCAAGCGCCAGAAGGAGATCTTCGACTTCATCGGCAAGTACGCCGCCAAGACCGGCTATCCGCCGACCGTGCGAGAGATCGGAAGAGCCGTCGGTCTGCACTCGTCTTCGACAGTGCATGCGCATCTCGCCAACCTGGAGAAGATCGGGCTGTTGCGCCGCGACCCCTCCAAGCCGCGGGCGATCGAGCTGCTGCTCGATAAGGCCAAGCGGACGATCCGGCCCGAGAGCGGATTGCCGCTGGTCGGCCAGGTCGCCGCGGGGGAGCCGATCCTCGCCGAGGAGAACATCGAGGAGTACATCGAGATCCCCGACGTGATCGGCGGCGAGGACGGCGACTACATCCTCCGGGTCCGTGGCGAGAGCATGAAGGACGCCGGCATCTTCGAAGGCGACTACGTCGTCGTGCGGCCGGCCGACGAGGCTCCCAACGGCGAGATCGTCGTCGCCTTGATCGGAGAGGAGGCGACGGTGAAGCGCTTTTTCCGCGAGCCCGATCACATCCGCCTCCAGCCCGAAAACGAGGCGATGGAGCCGATCATCACCACCGAGGCGACAATTCTCGGCCGGGTGGTGGGCGTCTTCCGCAAGATCTAGGACACGCCGGCTTCCGCCTGCGGTTTATCCCTGCATGCCAGAGATAAATCGCAGCGGAACGCCGATGGCGAGTACCATCGAAGGGCGGGTCGAACGGCCGCGGGGGGAGAGAAAACCCCTCGAGGAAAGTCCGGACACCGAAGGGCATGGCGGTGGGTAACGCCCACCCGGGGAAACCCGCGGGACAGTGCCACAGAAATACACAGCCGATGGCGCGGCCACACGTGAGTCGCGTACAGGCAAAGGTGAAATGGTGCGGTAAGAGCGCACCGGCGCCGTGGTGACGCGGCGGCCAGGCAAACCCCGCCAGGTGCAAGGCCAAGCAGGACCGATTACCCGGCCCGGGTAGGTCCAGGTAGGCCGCAGGGTCGCTTCGGTGACCCCCCGAGGCTCCGGCCTCGGGAGACAGATGGTCGTTCTCGACAGGATCCGGCTTACAGGCCCGCTAAGGAAAAGGCTCCCGCGAGGGGGCCTTTTCTATGGCGGGAGGAGGAGACAGGCGTTTTCCTGCGGCCCTTGGCGACTTCAGTCGTCGTGAGGATGGATCGGCCCGATGGCGAAGCAGCGCTTTTACAAAGGTTCACATAATTCCGTCTTAGCTTTTGCTAATGTGCCGCGACCGCTGAGTCTCCGCCATATATCGCGGAGATCGGGGGACCCGTCAGTTGGGGCGAATCGCAGGCTTCTGCCGCGTAGCGCAGCTCTTTCAGCGCGAGCCCGTCAGCTAACCCCGTAAGCGCAGGAAAGAGAAATGAAGGCAGGCAGGCACCGCCACGGGCGGACAAGCAACTCACGACCGGAGCGCGCGAGCGGCGAGCGCTTCTGGCGCCGCATGCGCCAAGCGGCTCTGCTGGGCGCGATCGCGACAGTCGCCCTGACTGGCGTTTCGGCGCAGGCGTCTCCCGGCGGCGTTTCCAGCTTCACCGCGGACGCGGGGGCGAGCGCCAGCGGCCAGGACATCGCCTTCAGCCCGATGCGGGTCGCGGGCGCCACCTGGTACGGCCCCGGCCTCTATGGAAACCGCACCGCCTGCGGTCAGACCCTACGCCCCAACACGATTGGCGTCGCCCATCGCAAGCTTCCCTGCGGCACCACGGTCAAGTTCGCCTACAAGGGTCGTTACCTGGTCACCAGGGTGATCGACCGTGGCCCGTATAGCCAGGGTCATGCCTGGGATCTGACCAACGGCGCCCGTGAGCTGCTCGGATTCGAGGGCTCGAACCAGGTCCGCTACGCGCTCGCGCTCAACTTCGCGCGACGCTAGGCACAGCCGCTTCGGCCGCCGGGGCGGCTACCCTGGCGCGGGACGAATTTCTACGAGAGGAGCATGGGCATGTCGAGGTCTTCGGATGGAGCTATCGCAACGCGCTCGACCGGGAAGCGCGGCCGGCTGGCGGCGATGGCGCTGGCGATGGGTGCCCTTGCTGTTCTGGTGGCTCTGGTTGCGAGCGCCGGCGCGGCGACGAGCTCCCGCACCACGATCGTGCTCGGCAGCACGGCGACCACTCCGGATCCCTCCTGCCCGGAGATGCCCTGCCAGGCGATCGGCAGCGTCACCGGCTTCCAGGTCAACAACGGGCAGGCGACGCTGCCTTTCCTCGTCCCGCGCAAGGGCAAGGTGACGGCCTGGACACTGGCCCTCTCCAAGCCGACCGGCCAGCAGCGCTCCTTCTTCAACGGCTTCTTCGGCACCCCGCCGGAGGCGCGCCTGGCGATTCTGCGCCGCATCGCGGGCACCAACCCGCCCCGCTACAACCTGCGCAGCCAGAGCTCGATCCGCGTGCTCAGCCCCTACCTGGGCCAGACCGTCAAGTTCGGCGCGTCGCTGAGAGTGGAGAAGGGCGACATCGTCGGCCTCACGGTGCCCACCTGGGCGCCCGCCTTCGCCCAGGGCCTGTCCGTCGACAATACCTGGCGCGCCAGTCGCGCCCCCGGCAAGTGCACCAACGCGACCGACGTCCGCCAGGGAGAGCCCCAAGCTCAAATCGGCAAACGCGCCACCTACGGCTGCCGCTACACAACAGCGCGACTGCTCTACACGGCCACTGTCGTCGAGGATTAGGCGGCCGAGGGCAGAACCCTAGGCGTGGCCTGGTCTTTTGGGAGAGCGGCCGCGCTCGCGATCAGACTCTGGAACTCGTTGAGGGCCAGATGGCCTACCGCCTCGAGGATCTCCTCGTCGGACCAGCCGATCTCTCGCGCCTCTTCGTGAAGGTGGATCGGCGGTGGGCCGTCGGCGTCGAGGGCCTCCTTCAGGAAGGCGAGCAGCGCCGCCTCTCTGGGATCTCCTGAAGTGAAGCTGCGAGCCCGGGAAACCTCGTCGAGGCCGAGGCCGGCCTGGCGCGCGGACTTCGCGTGCTGGGCGACGCTGTAGGTGTCGTCGCGGTACTCGGCGACCGCCAGGGCGATTCGCTCACGAGTGGCCTGGGGCAGGATCCCGCCTCGCAGCTCAGAGCGCATCCGGGTGTAGGCGCGGAGCACAGCGGGTGCGCCGGCAAGCACGCCGACGAACTTGGTCACGGCTCCGCCGGCCGCCTGGATGCTCTTGAGCAGGGGGGCGCTCTCGTCCGGGGCGGTCAACTCGTCGTGGATCTGAAACCTGCTGACTTCTGTTTTTACTGTCACGTCGCTTCTCGTCTCTCCGGCTCGGCATCTGCGGAATCCCGCTTCACCAAGCCTTTAACTTGGCCTTTACTTTACTTTGGGCCAATTACTTACAAGGAGTAAGTTATACCTGCTTTTGAACTGTCCCGCAAGCCGTTGTTCGGTCTTCCTCCTACCCGGAATACGCGCGTAGGCACTTCGTCGGCTCGCTTCGCCTATCGTTGCGGCCTCGCGCGGACAAGCCCCGAAGGAGGCCGGAATGGCAGATCGACCCAAGAGCGCCGCTGATGTCGCTGAGATCGTCAAGGAGCGTGACGTTCGCTTCATCAGGCTCTGGTTCACGGACGTCCTCGGCCAGTTGAAGAGCTTCTCGATCAACGCCGCCGAGTTGGAGGACGCCTTCGAGGGCGGGATGGGTTTCGACGGCTCCTCGATCACCGGCTTCAACCCGATCGAGGAGTCGGACATGATCGCGATGCCCGACCCCTCGACCTTCGCGCTCGTCCCCTGGCGTCCCGAGGAGGAAAACGCCGTCGCCCGCATGTTCTGCGACGTCCGGGTTCCCGGCGGCGAGCCCTACGAGGGTGACCCGCGCTGGATCCTGCGCCGGGCGCTGAAGCGCGCCGAGGACCTCGGTTTCGACGCCTACAACATCGGGCCCGAGCTGGAGTACTTCTACTTTCGCTCCGCCAAACCGGAGAACGGGGTTCCCGAGGTGCTCGACGAGGGCGGCTACTTCGACCTGACCACGCTCGACGCCGGCTCCGACCTGCGCCGCGAGACGGTGCTGGCGCTGGAGCGGATGGGGATCCACGTCGAGTACACCCATCACGAGGTCGGCCCTTCCCAGCACGAGGTCGACATGCGTTACAAGAACGCGCTGGCGATGGCCGACGACTGCATGACGTACCGCATCGTGGTTAAGGAGATCGCGATGAAATACGGCTGGCACGCGACCTTCATGCCGAAGCCGCTTTTCGGCGAGAACGGCTCCGGGATGCACGTGCACCAGTCCCTGACCAAAGGCGGGAGAAACGCCTTCTTCGATCCCGACGATCAGTACTTCCTCTCGGCCACGGCGAAGGCGTTCATCGCCGGCCAGCTCAAGCATGCGCGCGAGATCTCGCCGCTCTTCGCCCAGTGGGTCAACTCATACAAGCGCCTGGTCCCCGGCTACGAGGCGCCGGTCTACCTGGCCTGGTCGCGGCGCAACCGCTCGGCGCTGATCCGGGTGCCGCTCTACCACCCCGGCAAGGAGGGTGCGACCCGCGCCGAGCTGCGCTGTCCCGACCCGGCCTGCAATCCCTATCTCTGCTTCGCGGGGATGCTGCAGGCGGGGCTGGAGGGGATCGAGAAGGGCTACGAGCTTCCCGAGCCGATGGAGCAGAACCTCTACCACCTCTCACCGGAGGAGCGCTCGCAGCGGGGGATCGAGCAGCTGCCGGCGACGCTGGGCGAGGCGATCGAGGTCGCGGCCGAGTCGGAGCTGATTCTGCGCACGCTGGGCGAGCATACGTTTCGGCGGTTTGTGGAGATCAAGCGGCAGGAGTGGGACGACTACCGGGTGCAGGTCACTCCGTACGAGATCGAGAACTTCTTGCCGGTTCTCTGAGGTTTGCGTGGTGGGGAGGGGTCGGGGGGTGTCCTCCTGGGCGCTGGGTTTTTCGCCTTGGAGTGCGCCCTCTCTCGCTGAGTGGGCGGTGCGAAAAACAGGACGCCGCGCCCAGGAGGACACCCCCCGACCCCTCCTACGCAAGCCGTCAGAGAAGTTCTTGTAGCTGCTTCGGGTCCGTTGTGGGGGCTTGGCAGGTGAAGTGTTCGCAGACGTAGGCGGTGGGTTGGCCCTCGATGGCTGTGCGTCCCTGGAGTAGAGCTGGCGTTGTCGTTCCCTCGGGGCCGCCGGCTAGGACTTGGTGGGGGCGGTGTCTGGAGCGGACGACTTTGGCGAGTTCGGTCAGGTCGTCGCCGATCAGGGCTACTTCTTTGGTTGGGGAGAGGTGGAAGTCGAGGGCTCGTAGGAGGTGGGCGAAGGCTTCGGGGTGCTGGGTTGCCGCTCTGGCGAAGAGGCGGAAGACGCCTTCCGCCTGTTGTTCGTAGGCGCGC
>DATMBX010000152.1:0-11468 GCA_035558955.1 Solirubrobacterales bacterium
CCGGGGCGGACTCTATCCGCCGCTACCCGATCGCGACCATCCGCTCGATCGGAATCCGCGCACGATCGGCGATTTCCCGCGGAACCGTGACCTCAAACTTCATCTCCCGCAGCGAGTCGCGCAGCTTCGGCAGGGTGATCATCTTCATGTACTTGCAGACCGCCATCCGGTTGGCCTCGATCAGATTGGCGCTCGGAGAAGCCTGATGCAGCGGGTGCAGCATCCCGTTCTCGGTGGCGACGATGAACTCGCCGTCGGGATTGCTCTTCACATGGTCCAGCATCCCGCCGGTGGAGAGCATGTGGACGCCTTCGGGGTCGACGTCACCGGCGGCGACGAACTCCATCACCTGGGTGACGCAGCCGCACTCGGGGTGGACGAGGAACTCGGCGTCGGGATGGGCGGCGCGCTGGGCGGTGATGTCGTCGGGCCGGATTCCCGCGTGGACGTGGCATTCCCCAGGCCAGACGTGCATGCGGTGGCCGGTCTGCCGCTCGACGAAGGAACCGAGCCACATGTCCGGCCCGAAGAGGATCTCGGTGTCGGGGCCGTGCTCGCGGAGGATGTGCTCGACGACCTTGACCGCGTTGGAGGAGGTGCAGCAGTAGTCGGTTTCCGCCTTCACCTCGGCCGAGGTATTGACGTACATGACGACGACCGCGTCGGAGTTGTGGCGGGACTTCCAGTTGCGCAACTCGCCGGCGGAGATCGAGTCGGCGAGGGAGCAGCCGGCGCCTAGGTCGGGGATGAGGACGGTCTTCTCAGGCGAGAGGATCGATGCGGTCTCGGCCATGAAGTGAACTCCGCAGAAGACGATGACCGAGGCGCCGGCCGCCGCGGCCTTGCGCGAGAGCCCAAGGGAGTCGCCGGTGAAGTCGGCCACCTCCTGAACCTCGGGCACCTGGTAGTTGTGGGCGAGGATCACCGCGTCGCGCTCGGCCGCGAGCGCGCGGACCTCCTTGGACATCGACTCGATCTCCTCATCGGAGAGGTCGAGGACCGGTACCGGCTCGTTGATCGTCGGCAGTTCCCTCATGCGATGCCTCGCAGTCGAATCGACTCCTATGTTCGCTGGCCCGGCGGCTGCCTCAAACCAGTCGAATGAACTGAAACCGAGTCTACTCTCTCGACATGCCTGAATTGCCGGAGGTCGAGATCGCGGCGCGGCGGCTGAACGCCGCTTTGGCCGAGGCGCGTGTGGAATCGGCGGTCGCGCCGGGCATGAACGTGATGAAGACCTTCGATCCTCCCTTAGACGAGTTGGCGGGTCGGGAGGTCTCTGGAGTTCGGCGGATCGGGAAGATGGTCGTGGTCGAGTTCGGGGACTTGGCGCTGCTCTTTCACCTGATGTCCGCCGGGCGGCTCAGAGCGTTCGACAGACGGGCATCGCCGAGAGACCGAGCCTCGCGCGTCTTGATCCGGTTTGAGGATGGGCGGGAGCTGCGGCTGCGGGAGTTCGGGACGAGGCAGCGGGCGTGGGCGAAGTTGCTGCCCGTCGATGCCGTGGCCGAGGACGAGATGGTCGCGACCCTCGGTCCGGAGGCGTGGCCCGCGCCACCGCTGGAGGAATTCGCGGGGCTGGTCGACCAGCCCCGCCACCTGCACCCACTGCTGCGCCACCAGAGAGACATCGCCGGGATCGGGCGCTCCTGGGTCGACGAGATCCTCTGGGAGGCGCGGCTCTCGCCCTTCAAGAAGGGGTCGGAGCTCGACAAAGAAGAAACCGCCCGCCTCCACGCCGCGCTGCATGTGCTCGGCGACGCGATCGACCACTACGAGGAGACGATCGGGCGGGAGCTGCCGGACAAGCCGGCGAAGCCGCTCAAGGTCCACAAGCGCGAGGGCGAGCCCTGCCCGCGCTGCGGCGCCACGATCGAAGCCGTCTTCTTCTCCGAGCACCAGACCAACTACTGCCCAGCGGAGCAGACCGGCGGTAAGGTGTTGAAAGACCGCAGGCTTTCGAGGTTGTTGAAGTAAGCGGCCGGGAGGAGGCTGAGATGCGCAAACGATCGATTGCCGTCGTCGTAGCGGCCGGAGCCGTCGCCCTGGCGCCGGTTCTGGGAGGGGTCGCGATCGGCGCCCCCAAGGCGACCGTCAAGCTCGGGGACAACTTCTTCTCCCCCAGTGAGAAGACCGTGGCGGTCGGGACCAAGGTCCGCTTCAACTGGACCGGCGGCAATCGCCACAACGTGACCAAGAGCAGCGGACCCGGTGGGGGCTTCGCATCGCGTACGACGCGGGTGAACGGCGTCAACTTCGCCAAGAAATTCACCAAGGCGGGTATCTATCGCTTGATCTGCACGATCCACCCAGCGACGATGAAACTGAAGCTGAAGGTTCGCTGAGGGCGACTCAGGCCGGCTCGGCCAGCATGCTGAAGTCGAGCGCCGGCGCCGAGTGGGTGAGGGCGCCGATCGAGATGAAGTCGACGCCGGCCTCGGCGATTTCCCGCACGGTCTCCAGGCTGACGCCACCCGACGCCTCCAGCTTGGGGCCTTTGTCTTGGGGGGCGGAGGTGTCGCGCAGTCTCACCGCCCCCCGCAGCGCCTCGGTGTCCATGTTGTCGAGCAAGAGACGGTCCGCCCCCGTGCCGAGGGCGTAGGCGACCTCGTCGAGGTTGCGGCACTCGACCTCGACCGCGAGGTCCGGATAGGCCGCGCGGGCGCCATGGACGGCTTTCGCCAGTCCCCCGGCAAGCGCGATGTGGTTCTCCTTGATCAGGATCGCGTCGTAGAGGCCCATGCGGTGGTTCTGCCCACCGCCGGCGGCGACCGCCGCCTTCTCGAGGTCGCGCAGGCCCGGCGTCGTCTTACGCGTGTCGAGGATGCGAACGCCGGTCCCGGCCACAGCTTCGACGAAACGCGCGGTGAGGGTGGCGACGCCGGAGAGATGACCGAGAAAGTTGAGCGCCGTTCGCTCGGCGGCAAGCAGCGCCGCGGCGGGCCCACTCGCCAGCGCCACCTCGGCCGGAACCTCCTCGCGCCACTGGCCCTCGACCGCGAGCTTGTCGACGTGCCCAACCCCGCACTGGCGCATCGTCTCTTCGACCACCTCCAGCCCGAAGACGACTCCGGATTGCTTTTGCACGATCCGCGCCCGCCCCCGCGCCCCCTCGGGCACTACCGTCTCCGAAGTCACGTCCCCAGCTCCGAGATCCTCGGCAAGGGCGCGGGCCACAGTGTCTCTCACCGGGTCGTCCATCGGCGCAGCCTAGATGCTCGATACCACGCCCCGGTGCAACGCGTTTGCCATGAAATAGATGGCAAACGCGTTGCACCGGGTTCTTTTCGACCTCACGTTTGGAGATGACAGGGCGTTTAATCCATGACTTGACCGACCTGCCCCCGTTCCAGGCCCTGCTCGACGAGCACTCCGCCGACGTGATGGGGGTGCTGCGCGGCGCCGTCGGCCGCGGCGACGCCGAGGATTGCTTTCAGGAGACTTTCCTCGCTGCGCTGCGCGCCTATCCGAGACTTGACGACGCGAGCAATCTTCGCGGGTGGCTGCTGACGATCGCCCACCGCAAGGCGATCGACCACCACCGGGCGAACGGGCGCAGGCCGGTGCCGGTCGCCGAAGTGGTGGAGGTTGGCGTGACCGACCCAGAGCCCGTCGACGGGATCTGGAGCACGATCGGCGCGCTGCCGCCAAAGCAACGGGCGGCGGTGGCGCTGCGCTATGCCTGCGACCTCCCCCACGCCGAGATCGCCGCCGCCCTGGGCTGCTCACCCGAGGCGGCGCGCCGCAGCTTGCACGAGGGAATGAAGCGACTGAGGAAGGAACTGGCATGAAGGCCGAACTGAAGCGACTCGCCGACCGCGCCTCCGAAGAGGGCCTGCTCGACGTCGCCTACACGACGATGGACTCCCCGTTCGGGCCGCTGCTGCTGGCGACCACGCCGCGCGGACTTGTGCGCTTGGGGCTCCCAAACCAGGACTCGGAGAGGCTGCTCGAAGACCTGGCGACTCGGGTCTCTCCCCGCGTGCTCGAGGCGCCTCCGCAGCTCGACGAGGTCCGCCGGGAATTGGATCTCTACTTCGAAGGAAGGCTCACAAGCTTCGACCTCCCCCTCGACTGGCAGCTCACCGACGGCTTCCGCGCGAGAGTGCAGCGCGCTATCGCGAAGATCCCCTACGGCCAGACGAGCAGCTACACCGATATGGCGCGCAGCGCCGGCAACGAGCGCGCCGTCCGCGCCGCCGGCACCGCCTGCGGCTCAAACCCCCTCCCAATAGTCGTCCCCTGCCACCGAGTCCTCCGCACCGGCGGCGCCCTAGGCGGCTACGGAGGCGGCCTTCCCATGAAGAAAGCTTTGCTGAGAATGGAAGGCGTGCTGGCGTAGAGGGATCGGGTGCCCGATCCCTCTACGCTGACGACGCAGCGGTCTTGTTCAGGAAGTCCCGGATGAAGTCGTCTATGTCGCCGTCAAGGACACGCTGGGCATCGCCGACCTCGTGGCCGGTTCGGTGGTCTTTGACCCGCTGGTCGGGGTGCAGGAAGTAGCTGCGGATCTGGGATCCCCAGGCGACGTCCTTCACCTCGCCCCGCTCCTTGGCCAGGGTCTCGGCGCGTTTGCGCTCCTCCAGCTCGATCAGCTTCGAACGCAGAAGCTGCATCGCGACCGCCTTGTTTTGGGTCTGCGAGCGCTCGTTCTGGCACTGGACGACGACCCCGGTCGGGATGTGGGTGATCCGAACCGCGGAGTCGGTCTTGTTGACGTGCTGCCCCCCGGCGCCGGAGGCCCGGTAGGTGTCGATTCGCAGGTCGTCGTCGGCGATCTCGACCTCGACCCCCTCGTCGACCATGGGCCCGACATCGACCTGGGCGAAGCTCGTGTGGCGTCGCGCCGAGGAGTCGAAGGGCGAGATCCGGACCAGGCGGTGGACGCCACGGTCGGCGGCGAAGAGGCCATAGGCGTTCTCTCCGCGAGCGATGAAGGTGGCCGACTTGAGGCCCGCCTCCTCCCCTGGCGAGGCCTCCTTCATCTCGACCTCGAAGCCGCGGCGTTCGGCCCAGCGAAGGTACATGCGCAACAGAATCTCGGCCCAGTCCTGGGAATCGGTTCCGCCGGCGCCGGCGTGGACGGTGACGACGGCGTCGCCCGCGTCGTACTCGCCGCTGAACAGACGAGCTTCCTCCAGCTCGGCCAGACGGCGCTCGACCGAGGCGAGCTGGGAGGTCAGCTCCCTCGCCATCTCCTCGTCCTCGGAAGCCATCTCGGCCAGCTCGGCGAGATCGGCGGCGTCGGATTCCAGCTCGGCGAAGGTCTTCAGCTTGCGCCCGGCGCGGGCGTGCGCGGCGGAGGTCCGAGCGGCGGTCTCCTGGTCGTCCCAGAAGCCTGGACGCTGCATCTCGGCCTCGAGCCGCTCGACCTCTTCCTTCAGCGAAGCCGGGTCAAAGGTAGTCCGCGAGCAGCTTCAACTGTCCGCGGATCTCGGCGAGCCGCGCCGGCACCGATTCGGTTGACGCGGTCTCGGCCATCAACGCAGCTTACCCAGCGCCTCGGCGCGGTCCTCGAACGGGCGCCAGCTCCGCACCCGGTGGTCGCGCAACTCGAAAAACCAGGCCATCTCATCCACCCCGGCGGGCGAGCCGTCTCCATCCCAATGCCAAACCCGTCTGATCAGCGCCACCGCCTTATCGGGCTCCTCGTGCAACTCATCCAACTCGATGGTCTGCTGAACGCCTCCGGGGGCGCGGGTCGCCCAGATCCGCGCCGCCTCCCGTCCCTTGCGCAACCCGCGCATCGAGTGCAACTCAACCTCCGGGTCGAGCACCGCAACGAACGCATCCAGGTCACGCTCGTTGAAAGCGCGGATGAACTCGCGGACGGGGTCTATGCCCCGTGGCACTTCTTGAACTTCTTCCCGGAGCCGCACCAGCAGGGGTCGTTGCGGCCGATGTCCTCGCGCTCGTTCTTGACCACGGTCTCGACAACCTCGGGCGCGCCGTTGCCCCCCGCCGCGGCGGGAT
The DNA here is from genome assembly GCA_035558955.1 of Solirubrobacterales bacterium. Taxonomy (GTDB): domain Bacteria; phylum Actinomycetota; class Thermoleophilia; order Solirubrobacterales; family 70-9; genus DASVDE01. The sequence goes on from DATMBX010000152.1 coordinate 5,974, forward strand.
CCGTCGGCGCGATGGAGATGACCGAATAGTCGAGCGCGGCCGGCTCCGGCTCGCCGTTGGGGGCGAACGCCGCTTGCGCCCGCGCCGGGTCGATCTCCACCTCGACGTGGAAGATCAGCTTGCTGAACTCCTCCCAGATCGAGTGCATCAACTCCTCGAACATCGCGAAGCCCTCGTTTTTGTAGGCGACCAGCGGGTCTATCTGGGCGAAGCCGCGCAGATGGATGCCCTCGCGCAGGTAGTCCATGTCGTAGAGGTGCTCGCGCCAGCGGGTATCGATCACCTGCAGGAGGATCGAGCGCTCCAGGTAGCGCATCAGCTCCTCGCCGATCAGCTCCTCGCGCTCGTCGTAGGCCGCCATCGCGTCGTCGTCGAGGGCGTCTTTGAGCTTCTCGCGGTCGACCGTCTCCGGCGCCGTACCCGCGACGTCGATGCTGACCGGCCAGATCTGGCGTAGCTGCGCCTCCATCCCGGGCATGTCCCAATCCTCGAGGACGTCCCCCGGCGTGTACTCGTCGACGAGGCGGTCGATCACCCCTTCCATCTCGTCGCGCGCCACCTCCGACATGTCGCGCCCCTCGAGGATCTCGCGGCGATATTTGTAGACGACGCGCCGCTGCTCGTTCATCACGTCGTCGTACTCGAGCACCCGTTTGCGGATCAGGAAGTTCTGCTCTTCGACCTTCTTCTGGGCGTTCTCGACGGTTTTGGTGAGCATTTTCGCCTCCAGCGGCATCTCCTCGCCCTCCTCGTCCACCGGGCCCAGCCGGTCGAGGATTTTGTAGATGCGGTCGCCGGCGAAGAGGCGGATCACGTCGTCTTCGGCCGAGAGGTAGAAGCGGGTCTCGCCGGGATCGCCCTGGCGGCCGGAGCGTCCGCGCAGCTGGTTGTCGATGCGGCGGGACTCGTGGCGCTCGGTGCCGCAGATGTAGAGGCCGCCCAGCTCGACGACCTCCTCGGCCTCGGCCGCGCAGCGCGGCTCCAGCTCCGCCGTCTTCGCGGCGAGCGCCTCCTCGTAGCCCTCGTCGCCGGGGGCGATTCCCTGCTTCTTCAGCTCGTGGACCGCCAGCTGCTCGGGGTCGCCGCCGAGCTTGATGTCGACACCGCGGCCCGCCATGTTGGTCGCGATCATCACTGCGCCCTTGCGCCCGGCCTGGGCGATCAGCTCACCCTCGCGCTGGGCGTGCTCGGGCTTCGCGTTCAGCACCGAATGCTCGACGCCGCGGCGCTTCAACTCGGCGGAGATCATCTCGGAAACCTCGACCGAGACGGTTCCGACGAGGATCGGCTGGCCTCTCTCGTGACGCGCGGTGATCTCGTCCAGCACCGCCTTCCACTTCCCGTCCTTGGTTTTGAAGATCTGGTCGTTGTGGTCGGCGCGGACCATCGGTCTGTTGGTCGGGATCTCGACCACCGGCACTCTGTAGATCTTCATGAACTCGGTGGCCTCGGTCAGCGCCGTGCCGGTCATCCCGGAGAGCTTGTCGTAGAGGCGGAAGTAGTTCTGCAGGGTGATCGTGGCGAGCGTCTGGTTCTCCTCGCCGATCGCGACCCCCTCCTTCGCCTCCACCGCCTGGTGCAGTCCCTCCGACCAGCGCCGCCCCTCGAGGATGCGGCCGGTGAACTCGTCGATGATCATCACCTGGCCGTCGATCACGGCATAGTCCTTGTCGCGTTTGTAGAGCGACTCCGCCTTCAGCGCCTGGACGAGGTGGTTGACGAGGCTGCCGTGCTCGCTGAGGTAGAGGTTGTCGACCCCGAGGAACTCCTCGGCGCGCTGCACGCCCCGCTCGGTCGGCGACACCGTTTTGTGCTTCTCGTCGTACTCGTAGTCGTATTCGGCCCCCGACGTGTCCTTCGACTCGCCCAGCGATCTCAGTTTGTCTCTGGCCGGGACGCCTTCCATCTGTCTGGCGAGACGGGCGACCGAATAGTAGGTCTGCGCCGCCTGCTCGGGAGCGCCGGAGATGATCAGCGGCGTGCGCGCCTCGTCGATCAGGATGTTGTCGACCTCGTCGACCACCGCGAAGCGGTGGTCGCGCTGGACGCAGTGCTCCAGCGCCGAGGCCATGTTGTCGCGCAGGTAGTCGAAGCCGAACTCGGAATTGGTGCCGTAGACGACGTCGCAGGCGTATTTACGCTGGCGCGTCTCGTGGTCGTCACCCTCCTGGATCGCGGCGACGCTAACCCCGAGCGCGTCGTAGATCGGCGACATCCACTCGGCGTCGCGGCGGGCGAGATAGTCGTTGACGGTGACGACGTGGACGCTGTCGCCGGCCAGGGTGTTGAGGAAGACGGCAAGCGTCGCGGTAAGCGTCTTGCCCTCGCCGGTCCGCATCTCGGCGATCGCCCCGTCGTGCAGGACCATGCCCCCGATCAGCTGCACGTCGTAGTGGCGCTGGCCCATGCTGCGGCGGCCCGCTTCGCGGGCGAGGGCGAACGCCTCCGGCAGCAGGTCGTCGAGGGACTCGCCGCCGCGGGCGCGCGCACGCAGCTCGTCGGCCTCCTCGTGCAGCTCGTGGTCCTCGAGCGCCTCCATCTCCGGCTCGATCCCGTTGATCGCCTCGGCGCGCTTCTCGTAGGCCTTGAACTTGCGCCCCTCCCCGACGCGCAGCGCGCGCGTGACCATGTCCTTCGCAGGCATGCGAGACAGGTTAACGGGGCGAGCTACGTAGCTGACTGACCTCGAAGGCGAGCGACGGCGCGGCGAGTTTGAGAACGCTTGCGGCGTAGCTCCCGATGCTTCTTCACCTGGCGGCGGATGTCTTCGGCGAGGTGGTGAATCGTGTGAGCCATTTCAGGGGAGGCTTCCTTCGCCCGCAAGGTCACGCCCTTCAGGCGGAGGGTTGCTTCCGCTACCTGACTGTCGGCGATCGAGGGGTTTCTCTCTTCGTAGATCTCAACGTCGAGCGTCGCGAGCTCTGAGACCTGCCTGCCCACCCGGCGAAATCGTTTGATCACGTGCCCCCGCAACTCGTCGGTGATTTCGACGTTGCGTCCACGAACCTCGATCCGCATGAATGGCCTCCTTGGGGGTTGTGCCCCGATGCTACGCCGCTCCCTCCGCGGTGACAAGAGGTCACAGACGCCTGGCGAATGTGATCGCGACGACGCGCACGGCTCCCGCTTCGCGGAGGACGCGAGCGCAGGCTGAGAGGGTGGCTCCCGTGGTGAGGACATCGTCGATCAAGAGAACGCTGCGCGGCGAGTCTCCCCTGGCGTGGATGTGAGGCGGGTGGCCTATTCGTTGGGCGCGGCGCTTGCCGACCTGACGGCCGCCGCCCTTGCGGGCGAGACAGGGCTCAAGGGGAAGATCCAGCCGCTCGGAGAGCGCAGCGGCCAGCTCGCCAGCCGCGTCGAATCCTCGCGCCAGCACTCGCAGCGGCGCGGTTGGCACCGGCACTATCGCCCCGCTCAAGAGGTCGGCCGGGGCGAGCCAGTGGATGCGGTCGGCCATCAGGTCGGCGACCGGCAGCAGGCGGCGGAACTTGAGCGCGGTGACCAGGTCGCGGGCGACGCCTTCGTGGGAGGCCGAAGACCAGACGCGGTCGATCCCCGGCGGGCCCTGGCCGGTGAGCGGAGTGGCTGTCGCGAGGCGACGGCTGCAGCGCGTGCAGATCGCCGCCTCCGGGCGGCAGTTGCGCCCGCAGGCGGCGCAGAGGGGCGGCACAATTCCGGCGGCGACGGCGTGGAGAAGCTTCATGGCCCGATCCTGCGGGCCGGCGGCGCGCGCGTGGCGCGCCGTTCGTCAAAAGTTCGTCAGGGCTTTGTCGCTTTTCCCGCGATGGCGCCGATCAGGATCGAGCCTGGGCCGAGCTCGGTTCCCCCGAGCAGGATCGAGTCGCGGATGTGGGCGCCGTCGCCGATCCGGCAACCATCGCCGAGGATTGCCGGGCCGTCGATGCGGACTCCCTCCCCCAACTCGACCCCTTCGCCGACCAAAACCGGCGCCGTCAGCTCGGCGTCGCCGAGGTCGCTCGCGGCGCGCACCCCGGCAGCCACCTCCGGCGCGCCCGGGTCGACCTCCACCTCGCCGCGCAACGCGTCGAGGTTCCCTTCCCGCAGCTCGTCGAGATTGCCGATGTCGTTCCAGTAGGCGTCGATCTCGTGCGAGTAGAAGGGAACGTCGTTCTCCAGCAGCGCCGGGAAGACATCCGTCGCCCAGTCGGCGAAGCCCGGCGGGTCGTCGGGGCCGGCCAGCTTCGCGGCGCCCGGCTGGGGGAAGAAGTCGAAGATCGCCGCATCGAACATGTAGATGCCGCAGTTGGCGAGGTCGGATAGGGCCTCGGCGGGGTCTGGCTTCTCCTGAAAGCCCTGGATGCGGCCGTCGGCGCCGGTGATGACGACGCCGAACTGACTGGTGTCGTCGACGCGCTTCGTCGCCAGCGTCGCGATCCCATCGTGGGAGGCGTGGAACTCCCGCATCGCGGCCAAATCGATGTCGGTCAGCGCGTCGCCGGAGATGACGAGGAAGGAGTCGCCCAGGAACCCAGCTGCGTTGCGCACGCCGCCCGAGGTTCCCAGCAGCGCCTCCTCGCGGCTGTAGCCAAGCTGAATTCCCCACTCCGAGCCATCGCCGAAATGCCCCTCGATCGTCTCCGGGAACCAGTGCAGGTTGGCGATCGTCTCGGTGAAGCCGTGGCGGGCGAGCAGCCTGACGATGTGCTCCATCACCGGCCGGTTCAGCACCGGAACCATCGGCTTCGGCAGCGCATAGGTGATCGGCCGCAGCCGGGTGCCGAGTCCTGCAGCTAAAACCATTGCCCTCATGCGCTGCCCGCCGCCCCCGGACGCGGGAGCGAATCCCTGTCCATATCTGATTCCTCAGGCATTCGCGGGAGCAGAGGAGGCGGCGGTTGTGTTCAGTAGCGGTAGTGATCGGGCTTGTACGGGCCCTCGACCGGGATGCCGAGGTAGGCGGCCTGCTCTTCGGACAGCTCGGTGAGCTTGACGCCGAGCGCCGCGAGGTGCAGCCGCGCGACCTTCTCGTCGAGGTGCTTGGGCAGCACGGTGACCTCCTTGGCCATGAATCCCTCCGGCTGGCCGAAGAGCTCGATCTGCGCGATCACCTGGTTGGTGAACGAGTTCGACATCACGAAGCTCGGATGTCCGGTCGCGTTGCCGAGGTTGAGCAGACGGCCCTCGGACAGGACGATGATCGTCGAGCCGTCGGCGAAGCGCCACTCGTGGACCTGCGGCTTGATCTCGACGCGCTCGATGCCGTCGATCTTGGCCAGGCCGGCCATGTCGATCTCGTTGTCGAAGTGGCCGATGTTGCCGACGATCGCCTGGTGCTTCATCCGCTGCATCTGCGCGGCGGAGATGACGTCCTTGTTGCCGGTCGTCGTGATGAAGATGTCGGCGGTCTCGACGACGTCCTCGAGCGTGGCGACCTGGTAGCCCTCCATCGCGGCCTGCAGCGCGCAGATCGGGTCGATCTCGGCGATCCAGACCTGCGCGGACAGCGCGCGCAGCGCCTGCGCCGAGCCCTTGCC
>DATMBX010000153.1:0-8756 GCA_035558955.1 Solirubrobacterales bacterium
CCGTCAGCTCCAGTCCCGCGCCGGCGAGGGACTCGTGGAAGGCCGGGGCGCCGATCGCGAAGACCCTGCCGCCCACGCCGACGCGCTCCGCCACGAGCCGCGCGGTCGCTTCGCCCGCAGTGACCACCAGCTCGTCCCCGACCTCTACCCCGATCTGCTGCAGCCGCTCCGCGTAGGCAGTGGCCGGCTTGGCCGGATTGTTGGTGACGAAGACGAGCGGCGTGCCGCGTCCGATCAGCTCCCGCAGGGCCTCGGCGGCGCCCGCGACCGGCTCGCGTCCGATCCACACCACCCCGTCGAGGTCGATCAGGAGGCCATCGAGTTCGTCGGCCAGCGTCATCGGCGGCACGATACGGTGCCGGCCATGAGCTCCGCGAACGGCCAGGTGGTCGAGGCCAAGGGCGTCTCCCGCCGCTATGGCGAGGGAGCCGCCGCAGTCGATGCGCTGGTCGATGTCAGCACCGGCTTCGAGCGCGGTCGCTTCACCGCGATCATGGGCCCGTCCGGCTCGGGCAAGTCGACGCTGATGCACATCCTCGCCGGGCTCGACCGGCCGACCACGGGAACCGTCGTGCTCGACGGCGAGGAGATCACCGAGCTCGACGACGGCGACCTGACCAGGCTGCGCCGGGACAAGCTCGGCTTCGTCTTCCAGTTCTTCAACCTGCTGCCCGTGCTCACCGCCGAGGAGAATCTGGTGCTGCCGCTCTCGATCGCCGGCCGCAAGCCCGACGACGCTTGGCTCGACCAGTTGATCGACACCGTCGGGCTCGACGACCGGCGCACCCATCGCCCCTCCGAGCTGTCCGGCGGCCAGCAGCAGCGGGTCGCGGTCGCCCGGGCGCTCGTCTCCAGACCCGCGGTCGTCTTCGCCGACGAGCCGACCGGCAACCTCGACTCGAAGGCGAGCGGCGATGTCCTGCGCCTGCTGCGCCAGGCGGTCGACGAATTCGGCCAGACCGTGGTGATGGTCACCCACGACCCGGCCGGCGCCGCCCACGCCGATCGGCTGATCACCCTCAGCGACGGGCGGATCGTCCACGACGCCGCGCCCGGGTCGACGGACGAGGTGATCGAGTTGATGAAGCAGATCGATTAGTGACCGGCCTCGCCGTCAAGAGCCTCTGGGCGCGTAAGTTCCGCGCCTTCACCACGACCCTGGCGGTCGTGATCGGCGTCGCTTTCGTCGCCGGCACCTACATCCTCACCGACACCACCTTCGCCGCTTTCGACGAGATCTTCAGCGATTCGCTGAAGGGGACGAGCGTGGTGGTCACCGCCAGAGACGAGGTCGAGCAGGACAGCGGCGAGATCCCCACCTTCAGCGCATCGCTGCTGCCGGAGGTGAGAAGAACGCCGGGCGTGAGACTCGCGGCCGGCGCGATTTTCACACCCGGTGGATTCTTCGACGCCAGAGGTGAGGCAATCGGTTCGAGATTCGCGCCCAAGTTCATCTCCTCGGTCCTTCCCGGAGGGCTTGAGTCGCTCAACTATGTCGAGGGAAGACAGCCGCGGACCGCGACCGAGGCTTCGCTTGATCAGTCTGCCGCCGATGAGGCCCGCATCCGGATCGGCGACATGATCGAGCTCGCCTCCGTAAGCCGCGCCAAGCGTTACCGCTTGGTAGGGCTGACCAAGCTCGGCGACGCTTCCTTCGGTGGCGCAAGCATTGCTCAGGTGACCTTGCCGGAAGCGCAGCGGATCACCGGCAAGCGTGGGCGCTTCGATCAGATCTCGGTCGCCGCCGAGCCCGGCGTTTCCGCGACAACGCTGAAAGAGCGGATCCAGCGCTTCGCTCCATCCTCGGTGCGTGTCGAGACCGCGGAGGAGAACGCCAACCGCTCCTCCGACCAGATTCGCGACAACCTCGGCTTTCTCCGCATCGCTCTGCTCGTCTTCGCCTTCGTCGCGCTGTTCGTCGGCGCCTTCCTCATCTTCAACACCTTCTCGATCACCGTTGCCCAGCGGGTGACCGAGTTCGGGATGCTGCGCACGCTCGGCGCTGGGCGCGGGCAGATCCTCAGCACGGTAGTCGTCGAGGCGCTGGCGATCGGACTGCTCGGCGCGTTGCTCGGCCTAGCAGCCGGCTTCGGCATCGCCAAGGGGCTGAACGCGCTCTTCGTCGCGATTGGCATCGACCTGCCGACGACGGCGCTGGTGCTGAAGGACCGCACCGTCGTCGCCGCGTTCGCGATCGGCATCCTCGTCACCCTGGTCTCCTCCATCGTGCCGGCGCTGCGCGCCACCCGTGTGCCGCCGATCGCGGCGCTGCAGGCGCTGGAGATCATTGCCAGCCGCCGCCGCAGAGCCGTCTACGCGGCGCTCGCGGTCCTGCTCGGACTCGCCGGCTTGGCGATTGTCCTGATCGGGCTCTTCGGCGGCGCCGGCGGTGGCGAGGCGGCGGGGCTGATGGGGGCCGGCGCGGTCGCCGTCGTCCTCGGCGTCTCCCTCTTCAGCCCGCGGCTGGTGCGGCCGCTGGCCTCGGTCGCCGGCTGGCCTCTGCAGCGGCTGCGCAGGCTGACCGGCCGCCTTGCCCGCGAGAACACCCAGCGCAACCCAGCTCGCACGGCGGTCACCGCGGCGGCGTTGATGATCGGCCTCGCCGTGGTCGCCTTCGTCACCGTCTTCGCCGCCGGGATCAAGGGCTCGATCGCCGGCGCGATCGACGACAGCTTCCAGGGGGAGTTGGTGATTCAGAACAGCGACGGCTTCTCGCCGATATCCCCCGGCGCCGCTACGACGGCGCGCCAGATCCCCGGCGTGGAGACGGTCTCGACCCTGCGCGCGACGCAGGCGAAGGTGGAGGGAGCGTCGGGCAAGCCACGGATCTCGGCGCTCGGCCGCGACGCGGACCAGGTGCTGAGGATCGACTGGAGCGAGGGCGGGCCGGCGACGCTGCGCGGCCTCACCGACGGCGAGGTGATCCTCGACAAGTCCTTCGCCTCGTCCAACGGCTTCGAGCTGGGCGACCGGGTCAGCTTCCTCACCCAGATCGGCAAGCGGCCCACCCTCAGAGTGGTGGGTGAGTTCGAGGACAACGCCGACCTGCTAGGCAGCGCACTCGTAACGCAGCGGCTGATGACGCGCGACTTCGACCAGTCCGACGACGTCTTCGACTTCGTCAAGCTGGCGCCGGGGGCGAACGCGGACAGAGTTCAAGCGGCCCTCACGGCGACGATGGAGCGCGATTTCCCCACCGCGGACGTCCTCAACCAGCAGGAGTTGAAGGACAGCCAGGAGGAACAGGTCAACCAGCTGCTGGGGTTGATCTACGCGCTGCTTGGACTTGCCGTGATCGTCTCCCTGTTCGGGATTGCCAACACGCTGGCGCTCTCGATCCACGAGCGCACCCGGGAGCTGGGGATGCTGCGTGCGATTGGGATGTCCCGGCGCCAGGTGCGAACGATGATCCGCTACGAGGCGGTGATCACGGCGCTGATCGGCGCGATCCTCGGCATGGTGCTCGGAGTGATCTTCGCGGCGCTGATCGCACAGCCGCTGAAGGACGAGGGCTTCACCCTCTCCTACCCGGTCGGAACGCTGATCGGCCTGCTCGTCTTTGCCGCGATTGCCGGCGTGATCGCCGCGATAGCCCCAGCCCGCCGCGCCTCCCGCCTGAACGTCTTGGAAGCCCTTCAGTACGAGTAAGACCGTTCCGCTGCGACTTATCCCGGTATCCCAGGGATAAGTCGCAGCGGAGTGGGTTTAGCCGTGGCGCAGAAGGCGCTTTACCGCGGCCATCAACTCTTCGGTGCGGTCGGCCTGCTTGCCGTCGGGGGCGCCGATTACGCAGTTGGCCGCATGGTCGGAGAGAAGCTCCAGCGCGACCTTGTCGAGCGCCGCCTGGATCGCGGTCACCTGGGTGACGACGTCGATGCAGTAGCGGTTCTCGTCGACCATCTTCTCGACCCCGCGCACCTGCCCCTCGATGCGGCGCAGGCGCTTCAACACCGCGTCTTTATTCTCGGTGTAGCCGTGGGTCTCGGTCGCCTCGCTCACGACAGCGCCTCCGCCAGCAGGACCGCGGTGCCGAAGACACCGGCAACCGCAGTCACCCAGGCGACGACCCGCACCGGCGGGCCGCCGTGGATCCCGGTCTCATGAACGGCCACGTGGCCTCTGCCACGGGCGATCAGCCAGCGGTTGACCGGCATCGCGACGGCGCCGGCGACGACCAGCGCGAAGGAGAGGCTCCCCCAGAAGAGCAGCGAGTCCAACCCGGCATCCATCGCCCCGGGGATCGTGACGATGATCAGGTTGTCGACGACCTCCATCGTCGCGATGCTGAGCGTGTCGGAAGCGAGGGCGATCGGGATCACCGCGGAGATCGCCAGTCCGGCGCGCAGCAGCGGCAGGCTGGTCAGGGTGTAGCCGAAGAGGAAGGCGAGGCCGACGGCGAGGCCGATCGTCGCCAGGTTCGAGAATCCGAGCGCGGTGCCGATCGCTATTCCCGCCACCTCGCCGATCGCGCACCCGGTGAGGCAGTGGAGAGTGGCGCTGATCGCGACCGCGGTGAGAGCGGCTCCCTCGGTTGGCATCTCATGGTGGTGTTGGGCGTGCGCGCCGGCTTCCATCGAAATCTCCTCGGTCGGGGACGGAATGCCAGGGTAGCATACCCCCGAGGGGTATTAGCCAAGGGCCATGCGAAGGGCGCCCGCCACCTCAGACATCGCCTCCCGTGCCGAGCGGCTGATCGCCGTCATGTTGGCGAAGCCGTGAATCAATCCCGGATGGCGGCGCAGGGCGACGCGCGTCCCCGCCGCCCGCATCCGCTCGGCGTAGGCCTCGCCTTCGTCGCGAAGCGGGTCGAAGCCGGCGGTGGCGACATAGGCGGGCGCGAGGCCGGAGAGGTCTTCGGCTCGCAACACCGAGACCCGAGGGTCCTGCCCGGCGGCGGCGTCGGGCAGGTAGTGCTCTTCGAACCAGTCCATGTCCGCGGAGGTGAGCAGAAACCGGTCCGCAAACAGCCGCCGCGACTCCTGTTCCCCCGCCGCATCGGTGACGGGGTAGATCAGCAACTGCATCGCGGGGGCGATGCCATCCTCGTCACGGGCCGCCAGGCTGACGCCGGCGGCGAGGTTGCCCCCGGCGCTGTCCCCGCCGACCGCTATCCGGGCGGCGTCGACACCAAGATCGTCGGCGTTCTCCACCGCCCAGCGAAAGGCGGCGAAGGCATCTTCAGTCGCGGCGGGGAAGGGGTGCTCCGGCGCCAGCCGGTATTCGACCGAGAGGACCGGCAGCTCCGCGTGCGCGGCGAGGAAGCGGACAGCGGAGTCCTGCGTATCGAGGTCGCCGATCACCCAGCCGCCGCCATGGAAGTAGACGAGCAGCGGCTGAGGCCCCTCAGCGGAGCCGATCGGCGTGTAGAGCCTGCCGGGGATGGGCCCGGCCGGCCCGGGGATCTCCAGCCGCTCCACCCGCGCCATGGGCAGCGGTGGCCCGGCGACCGTCGCCGCTCCGCGCCGGTTGTCGGCCCGCGCCCGCTCCGGGGGCATATGCCCGTCCCCGGCGACCGAGGTATCCCCGGCCAGGGCGGACAGTCGCAGCAGCGCGTGGATGTCACTCGCCAGCACCTGCCCGTCGAGAGCCGGCGGCTTCCCGAAGAAGACCCGCTGCACCCCGGCCGGTAGCCCGCAGGCCACCCGCAGGAGCCGGTGCTCCGAACTAACAGAAAGGCGAGGAAGGGCGGCCAAAGTCGCGGGCAGGCTATCCCAGGCCGGGGGAGAGTCTTTGTCCCCCACCGCTTGGCAAGGAATGAAACTAAGAACACTGCTCCTCACTGCCCTTGCCCTAACGACCCTCGCCCTCGGTGCCCTGGCGACGCAGTCGCCGGCCGCCCCCGCGTTGTCCGCCGCGTCAACGGTCCGGTGGAATCCACCGCGAGTCCATTGCTCCAGACCCGCCACCCTCCGCCTGGTGCGCTACGAAGACGGCTCCGCCCAGCTTCGTTGTGCCCACCGCGTCCTCGTCCGCGTCGCCGCTCCCGGCTGAGACCCCATCATGCTTTGAAGCCCTTGACTATTTGAATTAATTTTCAATATGGTGCCGGGCGGTGGGGGGAATCTCGCGATCTAAAGGCGCGCTGGCGGTTGGAGTCGTTGCGGCCCTTTGCGCGATCTGTCCGGCGGCCGCTGTCGCTAATGCGGACGAGGAGGCCAACCTGCTCGAGGCGCAGACGCGACTCGACGCGGCATCGGCACGAGTCGCGGAGCTGGAGGGCAGTCGTGAGCTTCTTCGCGAGCAGGTGTTGAACGCTCGGCAGCGGGCAGACGAATTGGACTCCTTGGCCAGTGGGGCGGAGGTCGAGGCCGAGAGGGTTGCCAACACGCTCGCGGCGGAGCGGAGGCGTGCGGCCACGACCATTCAGAACAGCGAGGAGGACAGTCGTCAGGGGTTGCACGACTGGCGCTTGCAGCGGGCTTGGGCGTTGGCCGGAGCGGTGTTCCTCCTTTTCGTCGCCCTGGGCAGTGCGCTGTGGTCGAAGATCGTTGCTTGGCCCGGGCTGGCGCGGGTGCGGGGGAGATCACGCTGGTTGCGCGCGGCGGTCGTCGGCTTGGTAGCCCTAGTGGGGCTGGGGCTGATTGGGGCATCCAGTTCGGGGGTGGCCCTGCTCGGCGGGGTGCTGGTGGGTGTAAGTGCCGCGGGCTTGCTGTTCGCTTTTGCGATTCCCAGTGAAGCCGGGCAGGCCTCTCAGAGGCAAAGTTCTGCGGCGTTGCGGCGAGGGCAGATTGGCCTAGGCGTCACGGCCGTGGTTGGAGCGGTCGCCCTGCTTGTGGTGGCAATTGCCCTTGAGAAGCCAAGCGCGCTGCCCCTTTCCGAACGGACGCTTGCCTTGGCCGAGGCAGGCACCCCGCTGGAGAATCCGACGCCTGAGTTGAGGGACCTTCTCGATGTCGCCGAGCGGAAGAGGGACGCCGCCTCCGCCGCCTCAGTTCGCCTTTCGGAGGCCATGGAAAGTGTGCGGCGGCTCAACGGCCGGCTGGGAAGTGCTCGCTTTGCGGTAAATCGATCCCAGCGACGGGTCGATGGCTGGGAGGCCGCGGTCGCCAAGCCGGATCCCCTCCCAGAGCCCGTTCCCCTTCCTGAATCGACTCCACCCCCAGCAACCTCATCGTGCGATCCCAACTACAGCGGCTGTGTTCCGGCCTACCCACCCGATGTGGATTGCGCGGATGTCGGAGGGTCTGTGAGCGTGTACGGCTCCGATCCGCATGGGCTGGACGCCGACGGTGACGGGGTCGGCTGCGAGTAGCCCAGGCGGTTCCACGGAACCCCTGGGGGAGGGATGTCACACAGCAGGGGGCAGGGGTTCCGGATACCCTGAGGGGGTAAGCGTGGAGGCGGCGACTACAAGCGTTGGGCCGCGGCCGGTCGTTCGGCCGGCTCGCCGGGAGCTTCCCCTCGGGCCGCCGTTGCCGCGGGTGGCGCAGACCGCTATCTGGTCCCGCCAGGCCCGGCGACTGCTCTACGCGTGCCATGACCGCTACGGCGACATGTTCACGCTGAAGATCGCCTACGAGGGCAAGTGGGTGATGCTCGCCGATCCCGAGGCTGTCAGACAGGTCTTCACCGGCGATCCACGCGTCTTCCATGCCGGCGAGGGGAATCAGATCCTCGCCCCGGTCCTCGGCCGCAACTCGATTCTCGTCCTCGACGAGAAGCCCCACATGAGCCAGCGCAAACTGCTGCTGCCGCCCTTCCACGGCGCCCGCATGCAGGGCTACGAGCGGACGATGAGCGAGATCGCCGCCGCCGAGATCGAGAGATGGCCGACCGGCGTGCCTTACGCGCTGCGCCCGCGGATGCAGGCGATGACCTTGGAGATCATCCTGCGCACGGTCTTCGGCGTGGGAAACGAGGAGCGGCTCGCTCCGCTGCGCGAGGCGTTGCGCGACTTCCTCGACCTGACCACCAACCCGAGAATGCTGCTTCCCCTGATCCTGATGGGACCCAATCGCGTTCGCCGCTTCCCGGCCTTCCGGCGCCGCGTCGAGCGCGTGGACGGATTGATCTACCGCGAGATCGCCGAGCGCCGCCGGGTCGGCGATCTCGAGGAGCGCGACGACATCCTCTCGATGCTGGTCGCCGCCCGGCACGAGGACGGCAGCCCGATGAGCGACGAGGAGATGCGCGACGAGCTGCTCACCCTGCTAGTTGCCGGCCACGAGACCACCGCGACCTCCCTTTCCTGGGCGGTCGAGCGCCTTTCCCGCCATCCCGAGAAGCTCGCGCGGCTGCGCGACGAGGCCGAGGCCGGCGACGACGACGCCTACATGACCGCGACGATCCAGGAGACGCTGCGCCTGCGGCCGGTGATCTCGATCGTCATTCGCCGCCTCACCGAGCCGGTTGAGATCGGCGGCTACGAGCTGCCGGCCGGCGTTTCGGTCACGCCCTCGGTCTACCTGGTCCACCGCAACCCCGAGATCTATCCCGATCCGGGCAGCTTCAAGCCCGAGCGCTTCCTCGACAACCCACCCGGCACCTACACCTGGATCCCGTTCGGCGGCGGCATCCGCCGCTGCCTCGGCGCCTCCTTCGCCCAGTTCGAGATGGCAGTGGTCCTCAGGGAGTTGGTCAGGCGCCACCGGATCCGCCCCGCGAATCCAAAGCCCGAGCGGATCTTCCGTCGCGCGATCACCGAGACCCCGCGGCACAACGCCGAGGTGATTCTCGGCTGAGACCGGTTCGGGTTGCCTCGGGACCGGCTGGGCCATAGGCTCGCCTCGGCCGATACTTCGAGGGAGGTTGAGATG
>DATMBX010000154.1:0-3205 GCA_035558955.1 Solirubrobacterales bacterium
ATTGCAAGGAAGAGGACACGCCCGACGCCGACCTCGAAGCGACGATCGAGGCCTTCCAGCGGCTGGTCGACAAGACGGTGGCGATGGTCGCGGCCGGGTAGCGTGGGCGATCAGTTCTGCCACACCGCGAACCCCTGGGCCCGCAGCCATGCGGCGAGCTTCGGCTCCATGCAGGCCGCGATCCGGTAGGGCAGGCGCGAGAAGCCCTCGACCAGATCGAGCCTCAGCCTGAGGCCGTGATCGCGGACGAAGCGCCCGGACTGCGTGCCCGCGCGGTGTCGCTCGAACCGCGCTTCCGGCGTCAGCCCGGTCACCCCGATGTACAGGCATCCGCCGGCCGCGCCGCCGGGATTGCGCTCGCGGAACGCACGGTTCTTCCAGACGACCCGATCCAGCTCGATGGCGTAGACGCTGTGGTGGCCACGCGACCACGAGCCCGCCGACAGGCCGGCGAACAGCGAGAAGAACTCGGCCTCGACCCGGGACGCCCGACCGGGTTCGAGCGGCTCGCCCACGTCAATCCTGCGCTTGCCGCCCCAGCGGAAGAAGACGTCGGACGAGGCCTTCTTCGCGCGGATGACGTAGCCGCAGCCCCACTGCGGATAGTCCGCGTGCCGGACGATGTCGCCGGGCGCCATGGCTGGTGCGGGTCAGGATCTCACCGCGCCGCCGGCCGGCGCGCCGCGATCTCCTCGAACAGCTTCTTCCCCACGATGCGGTGCACCGCCGTCGACGGGTGACCGTCATGGTAGAAGAAGTAGGTCGCCGGATCGCCGATCGGGGTCGCATCCTGATCGAAGATCGCCCGCCCGGCGCACGCGCTGGTCGTGTTGACGATGCCGTGCGCCGCCGGATGCTCCATCACGTCGTCGAAAGCGTCGCCCCAGTGGTTCAGCCACAGATCGAGACCAGTCGCGGTGGCCTCCTGCTGGACGAACTGCTCGTAGGCGGGATTCAGTCGAAGCCCCACGGCCGCGAACTGCGGGATCTTCGTGGGCAGCCGCGCGATCGTGACGTGCCGGGCGCCGAGGTCGCGAAGGAGCTGGAGCTGCTGCCGGAGATTGGCGAGCGTGGTCTCCGTCTCTCGCCGGCCGTCGTTGAGCCCGCCCGCGAGGAAGAACAGCGTCGCCTGCGGATCGAACGCGATCTCGCCTGATTTCATGCGGGTGGCGAAGTCGCGCAGCTGGTTCAGCATCCCGTAGCCGAGGAGCGCGTCCTTGACCTGACGTCCCGCGCCCTCGCCGGTGCCAGCGCCGCTCACGGCGAACACGAGGCTCTTGCCAGCCGCGCTGGTCGCCTTGCTCGACGCGACCTGCAGGCCCATCAGCCAGCCGAGATGGGCGACCGCCGTCGGGCCGTTGCCGTCGATGTAGCCGGCGCCGATGTCCGAGTAGCTGTCGCCGAACACGTACAGCCGTGAGTACGGCGTCGTTGGCGCGGGCGGTGGCGACGGTGGGGGCGCCGGCGCCTGGGCGGCCGGCGAGCTGACCAGCGCGAGCGCCAGCAGCAGGGGCGCGACCGCCCACTTCATGGATCCTCCTCTACGTGCGGCCGACGCGGCGGTCATCGAGTCCTGAGGTACTTGTCCAAGAAGGCCAGCAGTCTCTCCCACGACTGCTCGTTGGCGCGGGCCTGGCCCTCAGGCGTCCCGCCGAACATGTTCGGGCGCTTCGACACGGAGTGGATGCGGATCTGCCGCACGTCCGACGTCGGCACGAACGGCCGGGTGATCATATGCCCGGCATCCTCGTAGGAGTAGTGCTCGACCGGATGCTTGAAACCGTGCGCCTGAAGTCTCGCGACGGCTCGCGCGCAGAAGATGTCGGACGGCCAGAGCTGATCGTCCTTCCCCGAGAACAGCAGCACCGGGCCGTCGATACGTTCGATCGCAATCTCGGCGCGCGCAACGCTCTCTGCATCCTTCAGGCGCTTCAGGAAACGCTCCCGGCCCGAGATCTCTCGATCCGCGGCGGTGAAATGGCTGGGCACGCTGACGAGGGGCTTTCCGTTCAAGGTCCAGGCCGGGGTCTCGGAATCGTCGCTCAGCCCTGGCCACACGACGTTGCTCGGCACGTTCGCCACCACGACCCGGAACGCCGCCGGATACGTCGCGCCAAGCAGCAGCGCCAGCTCGCCTCCCCTCGACGTGCCCAGGACGCCGATGCGGGTCGCGTCGACCGAGGGCTGCGACTTCAGCCACTCGACAGCCGTGGCGAAGTATTCGAGCGGGATGTTGTTCAGGAGCGGAGGCAAGCCCTCCGCATTGAAGTACCCCAGGCCAAGGACGACGTAGCCGCGTGACGCGAGGCCGCCGGCCGGGCTGCCGGCCATGGGCACTCCCCCTCCGGAGCCGGGGAGCACGATCATCGCCGGATGGGGTCCGGCCCCGGGCGGGTAGAACGCCATGCCCGCCAGACCCCGCTCCCGCACGGGCACGACGCGAACGCCCTCTGCGACCGGGCGGCGGACGATCGTCTGCGTCGCGATGACGCGTCCGCCTGTTTCGGCGGTGAAGGTCCACGGCTGGCCGGCCCCCATGGCCGTGGCCGTGACGGTACCCGCCGGCGGTCGCTCCCCGGTCGCCGACCACACCAGCCGCATGGGATCGGCGACCTCGACGCGACCGCGATCGTCGCTGCGGAATTCCACGCTCGAATGCCACTGGCCCCGATTGCCGTCGACCCGGATGGTGACGTCCTGCCCGGGCTCCAGGCCGTCGAGCGCGATGTGAATCCGCTCGTCCATGAGGACGTCGGCAGGGGTGATCGTGAGGCGCGCGGTCTGCCGGCCGAGTCCTGTCGAGGCGATCAGGCACACCGCCGAACAGATCCCGATGCGCGATGCATGGCGTCTGGCGTGAGTCATACCGTGCCCCCGCGAAGTGTGGTGGCCCGCAGCCTACCAGAAGCCGGCGGCCGGGGTAAGATTGACGGCTGCCTCCATGGAAACCGCTCTCATTCTCGTGCTACGTCGCGCCTCGACCTCCGACGGGCACGTGCTCTACCGCTGGCGGACCGACCCCGCCACGCGAGCTTCCTCCCATCAGAGCGGTCCGATCGAACTGGCGACGCACCTCGCCTGGCTGGACGCCGCCCTGTCGAATCCCCGGCGCGAAATCTACATCGCGGAGGCGGACGGCGTCCCGGTCGGCACCGTGCGCGTGGACCGCGAGGCCGACGCCTGTGAGGTGTCGTGGACGGTGGCC
>DATMBX010000155.1:0-15981 GCA_035558955.1 Solirubrobacterales bacterium
CTTCGGCGTCGCGGGCGAGGTTGCGCCGGGCGGCGTCGAGCAGCGAGCCGAGCAGGGTCGTGCGCATGGCGGACTGCTCTTCGGAGAGTGGATTGTCGAGCGCGATCGCGTCGGCGCGGGGGTCGCCCGCGGGGATGCGCAGGCGTCCGGTCGCCTCGGGATCGGTGAAGCTCCAGCCGACGATCTCGTCGAAGCCGAGGTCCCGCATCGCGTCCTCGGCGCGTCGCCGCAGCTTCTGCTCGCGACTGAGGCCGCCGACCTGCCCGGCCGTCGCGGGGAGCGTCGTCGGCAGGTTCTCGTTGAGGCCGTGGACGCGAGCGACCTCCTCGATCAGGTCGACCTCGCGCGTGACGTCGTAGTGGCGGTCGGGCGGCACGGTGACGCTGAGGTCGTCGCCTTCCACCCCGACGCCGAAACCGAGCCGCTCGAGGTAGGCGACCTGGTCGCTTTGGTCGATCCGCATCCCGAGCAGGCCTTCGACCCGCGAGCCGCGCAGGACGATCCGGCGAGGCTCGGGGATCTCCGCCGCGACGTCGATCGTCCCCGGCACCAGCTTCGCCCCGCACAGCTCGACCATCAGCCGCGAGGCAACCCGCTGGGCGCGAATACAGAGCTCGGGGTGCAGTTGCTTCTCGAAGCGCGTGGAGGCCTCCGAGCGCAGGCCGAGCATGCGCGACGTGCGCAGGATGTTGGTCCCGTTCCAGTTGGCGACCTCGAGCAGCACCCGGGTGGTCGCATCGGAGACCTCGGACACCTGGCCGCCCATGATCCCGGCGATGCCGGAGGGGCCGTCGTCGTCGCAGACCAGGACCGTCTCGGCATCGAGCGTGCGCTCGACTCCGTCGAGCGTGGTCATCTTCTCCCCGTCCCCCGCCACGCGCACGGTCAGCGCGCCGCCGGGAACCTTGTCGAGATCGAAGGCATGCAGAGGCTGCCCGGTGAGCAGCATCGCGTAATTGGTGATGTCGACGACGTTGTTGATCGACCGCTGGCCCGCGGCGGCAAGGCGCGCCTGCAGCCAGAGCGGCGAGGGGGCGATCGTCACGTCGGTGAAGACGCGGGCGGTGAAGCGCGGGCAAAGATCGGGGACATCGACCGCGACCGAGGCGTAGTCGGACGCCTCCCCCTCCCCTTTGGCGGGAGCGTCCTCTTCCCAGGGCGCCGCGGCTAGCGGCGACGCGCTGATCGCGTGAACCTCCCGAGCCACGCCGTAGACGCCGAAGCAGTCGACCCGGTTGGGAGTCACTTCCAACTCCAGCACCGGCTCGGCGAGCGGCAGCACTTCGGACAGAGCTGTGCCCGGCGCCAGCCCATCCTCCTCCAGCACGAGGATGCCGGCGGACTCCTCGGCGATCGCCAGCTCGGCCGCGGAGAGGATCATCCCGGCCGATTCGACCCCGCGCAGCTTGGCTCTGCCGATCTCCTGTCCGCCGGGCAGGGTCGCCCCCGGCAGGGCGACCGGCACGGTCTGGCCGGCGGCGACATTCGGCGCCCCGCAGACGATCGTGCGCTCGCCGCCGCCGGTGTCGACCGCGCAGACCCGCAACCGGTCGGCGTCGGGATGGGGCTCGGCACTGAGAACCTTGCCGACGACGAAGCCGTCGCCGGAGGGCGGGCCGGCGACGGTGACCCGCTCGACCTCGGTCCCCGTCATCGCAAGCCGCTCGGCCAATTCCGTGGCGGTCATGCCGGGATCGCAGTGTTCGCGCAGCCAGGAGTAAGGGACCTTCATGAGAACTGCTCCAACACGCGGACGTCGTTGTCGAAGAAGCGCCGCAGGTCGGGCACGCCGTGGCGGAGCATCGCGATCCGCTCGACTCCCATGCCGAAGGCGAAGCCCTGCACCTTCTCAGGGTCATAGCCGGCCGACTCGACGAAGCCGAGCACGTTGGGATCGACCATGCCGGCGCCGCCGACCTCGATCCAGCCCTGCCCCTTGCAGAGGTTGCAGCGCGCGCCGTCGGCGAGGCTCCCCGTCCCCTCGCACTGGAAGCAGGAGACGTCGAACTCGACGCTGGGCTCGGTGAAGGGGAAGAAGTGCGGCCTCATCCGCGCCTCGCGGCCCTCGCCGAAGATCGCCCGCAGCAGCTCCTGCAGGGTCCCCTGGAGATCGGCGAGGGTGATACCCTCGCCGACGGCGAGGCCCTCGACCTGGTGGAACATCGGGCTGTGGGTGGCGTCGGAGTCGCGCCGGTACACCTTGCCCGGGGCGATGATGAAGATCGGCGGGGGCTGCTCCTCCATCGCGCGGATCTGCACCGGAGAGGTGTGGGTCCGCAGCAGGACGTCGGGGTGGGACTGGACGTAGAAGGTGTCCTGGAGCATCCGCGCCGGGTGCCCAGGGGGGTGGTTCAGCGCGGTGAAGTTGTAATAGTCGTGCTCGACCTCGGGCCCCTCGATCACCCTGTATCCGAGGCCGACCATCGTGTCCTCGATCTGGCGGGTGGTGCGGGTGATCAGGTGGGTGTGGCCGACCGGGCGCGCGGGCGCGCCGGGCAGGGTTACGTCGACCCGGTCCTCGACCAGCCGTCGATCCAGCTCAACGGCGTCGAGAGCCGCGGCGCGGGATTCCAACAGGGACTCCAGCTCTTCGCGAACCTTGTTGGCGGCGCCGCCGACCGGCCCCCGATCCTCGTCTGGCAGGTCGGCGATGCCGCGCAGGATCGAGGTCAGATCCGACTTGCGCCCGAGATATCTGACCCGTAGCTCCTCCAACTCGGCGGTGCCGCTCGCCGCTTCGATCGCGGCGCCGGCCTCGCTCCTCAGCGTTTCGATCCGCTCAAGCATCGCCGGCCTCCGACATGGCGCGCGACGATATCCGCTGTGCGGCAATGGCAGCGGCAGCCGCGACGTTGAGCGACTCGGCGCCGCCGGCGCGCAGCGGGATCGTCACCTCGAAGTCGCACTGCGAGAGGACCTCCGGCGGCAGCCCCTCCCGCTCGGCGCCGAGGCAAACGGTGGCGACAGAGTCGAGCGCGCCGAGCCCCTCGCCACCGTGCGCGACCAGAGCGGCACGCGGCCGCGGCGTGTCCGCCATGGCGCCCCGCGCCGGCGGCGGGCCGAAGATCGAGCCCATGCTCGCCCGCGCGGCCTTCGGCGAGTACGGATCGGCGCAGTCGGGCCCCAACACCACGGTCCCGCCGACCAGCGCGTGCGCGGTGCGGATGATCGCGCCGACGTTGCCGGGGTCGGCGACCCCATGTAGATAGAGACAGGGCGCGCCGCCGGGCTCGGCCCAACGCCGCGGCCAAACGGCGATCGCCCGCGTCCCCGATCCGAGCGAGGACACCTCCGCCAGCAGCTTCGGTTCGACCTCTTCGCCGCCCAGGCCGGCGCCCGCCGCGGTCAGCAGGAAGCGCGGCTCGACTCCGGCGGCGAGGCCGGCCTCGACCAGGTCCTCGCCCTCGGTCGCGAACAGCCCTTCGCGCTCACGATGCTTGCGCTCGCGCAGCTTGCGGACCAATTTCAGCTTCTCGTTTTGGGGGCTGACGATCATCGGATTCTGTTGGGTGTGTCTCTTCTTGTCGTGGGTTTCTTCTCCTGGAACGAAAAAGCGGGCCGTGAAGACGGCCCGCCCGGGAGAGTGAGGTGTCTGAAACGCGGCTAGGCGGCCGCGCCCTCCCGGGCCAGCTCCACAAATCGGCGGAACGCATCGCGGTCGTTGACCGCGATGTCGGCGAGCATCTTGCGATTGACCTCGACCCCGGCCTTGTCCAAGCCGTGGATCAGCTCCGAGTAGCTCATGCCCTCCAGCCGCGCCGCGGCGTTGATCCGGGTAATCCAGAGCCGGCGGAACTCGCGCTTGCGGTTGCGCCGGTCGCGGTAGGCGTACATGCCCGACCGCTGCACCTGCTCTTTGGCGAAGCGGTAGGAGGAGTGCTTGCGGCCGAAATAGCCTCTCGCCTCTCTGAGGACCTTGCGCCGCTTCTTGCGGGCGTGGACTGAGCGCTTGACCCGGCTCACTTCCCGCCTCCGAGCAACGTCCGGACCCGCTTCACGTCAGACGGGGCGATCTCAACCGGCCGCGCCATCCGCCGCTTCCGCTTCGGCGACTTTTTCTCGAGAATGTGGCTCGAGTAGGCCCGCCGCCCACGCAGCTTGCCGGTCGCGGTCTTCTTGAACCGCTTCTTGGCGCCGGAATGAGTCTTCATCTTGGGCATCGGGAGGGGTATTGAAGCAGACGAAGGTACGCTGCCGCGCGATGCGGATCGTCTACGTGATCGGGACCCGGCCCAACTTCGTCAAGACCGCGCCGGTGATCGCCGCGCTGCGGAAGCGGCTGCCGGAGGGCCGGCACACGATCGTCCACACCGGCCAGCATTACGACCGGGCGATGTCGGAGATCTTCTTCGAGGAGCTCGACGTGCCGGCGCCCGACCACATGCTGGAGGTCGGCTCGGGCAGCCACGCGCAGCAGACCGCGCGCGTGATGGAGCGTTTGGAGCCGGTGCTCGACGACGAGGCGCCCGACCTGGTGATGGTCCCCGGCGACGTCAACTCGACCCTGGCGGCGGCGCTGACCGCGGCGAAGATGCAGATCCCCCTCGCCCATATCGAATCCGGCCTGCGCAGCTTCGACCGCACGATGCCGGAGGAGATGAACCGGATCGTCGCCGACGAGTTCTCCGAATACCTCTTCCTGCACTCCGACGAGGCGATCGAGAACCTGCGCGCCGAGGGCATCCCCGAGGAGCGGATGCACTTCGTCGGCAACACGATGATCGACACGCTGGTGGCGCTGGAGGGCCGTTTCCGCGCCGCGGGCGCCGCGGCGAGGCTCGGCGTGCCGCCGGGCCAATTCGCGCTCGTCACCCTGCACCGCCCCGCCCTCGTCGACGGGCCGCTGCTGGAAGAGACGGTCCACCAACTCGCCGCGCTCGCCCGCGAGATGCCCGTCGTCTTCCCGGTCCATCCCCGCACTCGCAAGACGATGGAGGCGATCGAGTCCGACCACCCGGGCCTGCTGCTGAGCGAGCCGCTCGGGTACCTCGACTTCCTCTCCCTGCTGGCCGACGCCGGCGCGGTGCTGACCGACTCCGGCGGCATCCAGGAGGAAACGACCTACCTCGGCATCCCCTGCTTCACCCTGCGCGACAACACCGAGCGGCCGGTAACAATCCGCGCCGGCACCAACACGCTGCTGGGGCTCGATCCAGCCGCGATCTCCGGAATCCCGGCGGCGCTCGCCTCTCGACCATCTGCGCCATCCGAGCCGCCCCCTCTTTGGGATGGACACGCGGCAGAGAGGATCGCGGACGTCCTCGCTTAGGGCCTATCCCGGTAGGGATGGAACGTCTTGTACTTTTTCGCGGCCAACCATCGCGGTAGCCACAGGCGCAACTCGAAAAAGTTAAGTGGAATCCCTGCCGGGATAGGCCCTCAGTCTTCGACCTTTGCCGCCTCTTTGCCCGGGGCCAGCATCATGCTCATGTTGCGGCCCTCCTGAAGCGGCTCGGACTCGATCACGGCCAGCCCGTCGAGGTCCTCGAAAAGGCGCTGCAGCAGCGCCCTGCCCCGCTCGGGATGCGCCTGCTCGCGCCCGCGGAACATGATCGTGATCTTGACCTTGTCCTGGTGGCGCAGGAAGCGCTCGACGTGGCCCTTCTTTGTCTCGTAGTCGTGGTCGGCGATCTTCGGCCGCAGCTTGATCTCGCGGACGTTGACCTGCTGCTGGTGCTTGCGAGCCTGCTTCTGCTTTTGCTCCTGCTCGTACTTGTACTTCGAGTAGTCGAGCAGGCGGGTGACCGGCGGACTGGAGCCGGGAGCGACCTCGACCAGGTCGAGGTCGGCGTCCTGGGCGCGTCTCAACGCGTCGTCGATGTCGACGATTCCGAGCTGCTCGCCGTCGGCGCCGATCAGGCGCACTCTGGGCACGCGGATTCGCTCGTTGATCCGAGTCGTGTCGCGCTCTGGTGGGCGCCGATCGAACCTACGCGGAACCGGCACTATCGAAGTGAGAGGGGAATCTTCAAGCGGACGAGAGGTAGGCGCGTTGGCACGTGGGCGCTCAAAGGCGCGAGAGGTTTGGAGTGCCGACGATCAAGTGGCGGGAGTATAGCTCTCGCTGCGCACACGGTTGGCGAATTCCGCGATCGGCATAGTCCCCAGCTCTCCATCGACATGAGAGCGCGGGGCGACGGCGCCGTCCGACTCCTCGCGATCGCCGACCACCAGCATGTAGGGATAGCGGCCAAGCTCGGCGTCGCGGATCTTCTTGCCGACCGACTCGGAGCGCTCGTCGACGGTGGCCCGCACGCCGGCTTCGCGCAGCTCCTCCGCCACCCGCTGGGCATAGGCGACGTGACGGTCGGTGACCGGCAGGACGATCGCCTGCACCGGCGCCAGCCAGACCGGGAAGCGCCCGGCGTAATGCTCGATCAGGATCCCGGCGAAGCGCTCCATCGAGCCAAGCAGGGCGCGGTGGATCATCACCGGGCGCTGCTGCTCGTCGTCGGCGTCGGTATAGGTGAGGTCGAAGCGCTCCGGCATGAAGAAGTCGACCTGGCAGGTGCCGCACTGCCAGGAGCGGCCGAGCGCGTCGGTGACGTGGAAGTCGATCTTCGGCCCGTAGAAGGCGCCGTCGCCGGGGTTTAGCTGGTACTCGCGGCCCTGGGAATCGAGGGCCGAGCGCAGCGCCTCCTCCGCCTGCGCCCACTGCTCGTCGGTGCCGATCGACTTCTCCGGCTTGGTCGATAGCTCCACCCGCACGTCGTCGAACCCGAAGCGCTCATACAGCTCGTCGATCGCGGCGCAGATGTCGCCCACCTCGTCGACGATCTGCTCCGGCGTGCAGTAGATGTGGGCGTCGTCCTGAGTGAAGGAGCGCACCCGCAGCAGCCCGTGCAGGACCCCCTCGCGCTCGGCCCGGCTGACCTGGCCGAACTCGGCGATCCGCAACGGCAACTCGCGGTAGGAGTGGCGCTCGGCGCCGAAGACGAGGCAGGCGCCGGGGCAGTTCATCGGCCGGATCGCGTACTCGCGCTCGCCCGACTGGGTGAAGTACATGTTCTCGCGGTAGTTGTCCCAGTGGCCGGAGCGGTGCCAGAGGTCGACGTCCATCACGTGCGGGGTCTTGATCTCGTCGTAGCCGCGCTTGCGCAGCTGCTCCTGGACCTCCCCTTCGATCAGGCGCAGCAGCGTCGTCCCGTTGGAGAGCCAGAAGGGCATCCCAGGCGCCTCCTCGCGCAGCATGAAGAGGCCCAGCTGAGGGCCGAGGCGGCGGTGGTCGCGGGCTTTGGCCTGTTCGATCCGCTCCAGGTGCGCCTCGAGGTCCTTCTTCGAGAAGAAGGCGGTGCCGTAGATGCGGGTCAGCATCTGGCGGCTTTCGTCGCCGCGCCAGTAGGCGCCGGCCAGGGAGTTGAGCTTGATCGCCTTGATCCGGCCGGTCGAGGGCCCGTGCGGGCCGCGGCAGAGGTCCTCGAAGGGGCCGTTGCGGTAGAGGGAGACGGTCTCGACGCCCTGGTCGCGGACGAGGTCCTCGATCAACTCGACCTTGTAGTCCTCACCCTGGGACTTGAAGATCTCGACCGCCTCGGCGACCGGGATGTCGCGCCGGCTGAACTCCTCGTCGGCCTTGATGTGGGCGCGCATCGCCTCCTCGATCCGCTCGAGGTCGGCTTCGGTGACTCTGACGTCCTCCGGGAAGTCGAAGTCGTAGTAGAAGCCGTTCTCGATCGGTGGGCCGATCGTCACCTTGGTCCCCGGGTACAGCTCCTGCACCGCCTCGGCCATCACGTGGGCGGCGTCGTGGCGGATCAACTCCAGGGCCTCGGGGTCGCGGTCGGTGAGGATCGCGATCTCGGCGCCGTCGGGCAGCGGCGCGGAGAGGTCGCGCAGCTCCTCGCCGACGCGAATCGCCAGCGCAGCCTTCGCCAGGCCCGGGCCGATCGCGGCGGCGGCATCGGCGCCGGTGGCGTCGGCGGGCAGCTCCAGCGGCGTGCCGTCGGGCAGCTTGACCGTGATCTTCTGCGTCGCGGCTTCGATGCGGCCCATGCTACTTACGGCCCCTGCCGCGCCTGGCGCACGGCGATCAGCGGGCACTCGCTCTGTCCCCGGACCGGGCCGGTCCGCTCCCAGAGGACGTAGGGCTCGTTGACCCGACGCGCGCGCAGATTCCCGAAAGCCGGCGCGCCGGCAGATCCCTCGGCGATGACGAAGCGCACGCCCGAGGGCGGGGCGCCCCCGGCCGTGTCGTCGGGCTCGATGCAGACTCGCCCCCCACGCAGCTCCCAGGCGATGTAGGGGGTGCCGTGCTGCTCGTCGAGCAGCTCCCGCGAGGCGAGCACGAGTGTGGAGTCGGCGGCAACCAGAGGGCGCAGTTCGGTCAAGGCGGGCGTGTAGGAAGTCGGACCGACCGGGGCGTTGGCGAGAGCGAGCAGCGAGCAACCGCCCGCCGCGAGCAGGAAGACGACTGCGACGGGGCCCGCCAAGGCGGTTCCGCGGAACCGCGGCCCCTCCCCCATCTCCCACTTGGCCAACAGCGGCAGCAGGATGACCAGCATCGCTAGGGGCGCGGCTACCTCGATCGCCTTGGCGGCGGCGTAGGGAGTGCCGGCGATCCGGGCGCCCACGTAGACGACAACGACCGCCAGCAGGCCGGCGACGATCGCCGTCTCACGACGAACCCAACACCGCGCCAACCCGTAGATCAGGAGAACCGAAGCGAAGGCGGCGCCGAGGTAGTAGCCCACCGCCGGGACCGCCCCATCCCCCGGCGCAAGGCGGAAGTCCCCCGAGGGCCAGATCCCCAGCACCTCGAAAGGCGAGATCTGGCCGAACAGGTTGCCGAGGCCTGGGCCGCTGGGGTCGAAGGTCTCGAAGCGCTTGAAGTCGATCATTCGGCCCAGCTCGGGGAGGGTTAAAACGCCGAAGACGGCCAGCGCCAGGAGCGCCGGGCGAACCGGGATCGCCCGCTCGAGCGCGATCCAGATCAGCAAGGCCCCAATCAGCCAGATGAGGCCGGGAAAGCTATAGGCGTAGACCGAGCCGACGGCGATGAGCGCCGCCGGGACCAACCGCAACGGCTCCCCCACCCAGCCTCTTCTCGTGCTCTCCCGCAGCGCCAGCACGAAGGCGAGGACGAGGAGTGCCTGCATCGTCTCCTTGAAAGCGCCCTGGGCGAAGTAGGAGGCAACCATGTAGGCGAGGCCGACCACCAGGGCGCCGGCCGTGCGACGTAGCGGCGACAGTTCGGCGAATGCGGCCAAGGCCGTCAGCGAAGCGAGGACCGCGACCGCCATCGTCAGTCCACTGAATCCCTGGGCCAGCCCGATCCCCAGGCCCTTGCTCAGCGCGACGACGATCGCGTGCGGGCCGAGCGGGTAGCCCTGATTCAGCAGCTGGGAGCCGGCGCCGTCGGCGAGACGGTCGGTGGCCAGTAGATGCTGGGACATGTCCGGGTTGAAACTGGTGCCGAGGATCCCGAAGTGTCCCTCGACGACGAAGGGCAGCGAGACCGCCGCGAGGGCGACGAGCGCCACGGGCGCGCCGGTCCGCACCGCCATCCCAATCCCCTCGACTCGGCCCCGGAGAAAGCCCACCGAAGCGACGACGAGCACCAGGATGGCAACCGCCGACACGACCCCATCCCCGGGCATCCGCACAGTCGCCCAGCAGGCAGCGCAGAGCAACGCCAACCCGACAGCCGGCGATAGCCAGGACCACTCCCGCCTCCCGCAGAGCCCAATAGCCGCCTGGCCGATTGCCAGCGATGCGCCGCTCACCGCCAGCGCGGCTACGAAGGTGCCGATCACGAGGCGGCGAGCCTAGAGGACGGCGCCCTGAAAACCGGGATCGCGTTGACGTTTGGGCCGATAACCACTACGGTCAAACATTCGTCCAGGCAGGCAAATGCGCTGTTGCCGTCGTTTTGACGGCAGCGGGTCAACTAGGAGGATTGAGATGAGCAAGTCGATTCGCCGCATCGCTGCCCTAGCCGCGACTCTGGCACTGGTGGCCGCCGGCCCCGCATACGCCGTCGGTGGGCCGAACTCACCGGGCAAGTCCGGCAAGTTCAACCCGAACAGCAACCCGTGCCAGGGGCCGAACGACCACCCCAACTGTCCCGGCCCCCAGCACTAGCGCTACGCAGACTGGGCGGGCGTCTGCCTGCCGGCGGCGTCCGCCCCTTCACCCCCCGTTCCCCGGGTTCCATAGATGGGCGTAACTGGGCTCGAACCAGTGACCTCCGCCTTGTCGAGGCGGCGCTCTCCCAACTGAGCTATACGCCCGGGACATCTGAATCTAGCAGCGTGCAGGCAAGGAGCGACGCCTGTCGAAACCCTGAATCGAGGGCACAGGAAATCGCTCAAGTCCGATGCTGCAAGAGCCGATGCAACTTGTGCAACTTTTCAGCGAACGCAGTGTTTATCTATCTACAGTCGCCCAGCACCGGCGCAAGAACTTCAAAGCTTGAGGACCGACGAGCCAGCGACTTTGATCTAACTGGTGGCACGTCCTTCGGAAACAACGGGGCCCCTTAACCGGGGCCCTTTTCCGTTCTAGGCTGAGGGCGATGGCAGAGCAAGCGCATGGCATCGCCTACGACCCGCGGGCGCTCGACGAAACCGAGCGTCGCTTCTGGCGCGAGTGCTGGGAGTCGGTACCGGCGGATGTAGCGGCGGAGCGCGGGATCGAGTTGCGGAATTTCGGCCCGATCCAGGCGTCGGCGATCGCGAGCCTGCCGGAAGTGCGGATGCTCAACCTGGTCCTGGGCGCGGCGGAGCCGGGCGCCCTCGAAGGAGGCCACCTCGCCGACGCTCTCGACTGGACCGAATCTCTGGGCGTCGACTGCTACGTGCCGGTGAAGCCGGGGAGCGCCGAGGCGAGCGCGGCGGAGGATCGGCTGAAGAGCCGAGGCTACGAGCTGGGCTACGCCTGGATGAAGTTCGTCCGCGACCCGTCGCCATCGACCTTGTACGAACCCGAGGGAGTTGAGGTGGTCGAACTCACTGCGGGAGAGGGCGAGCCCTTGGGGCGAATCGGCGCCGAAGGCTTCAACCTCCCGCCCTGGGCAGGCGCCTTCTTCCGCGACCTCCCCGGCCGAGAAGGCTGGCGCTGCTATGCGGCCGAGATAGACGGCCGGCCCCAAGCTTGCGCTGCGATGCTGATCCACAACGGCGTGGCCGAGTTCGGCATAGCCGCGACCCTCGAAATCGCCCGCGGCCGAGGCTGCCAAACCGCCCTCCTACATCGCCGCATAGAAGACGCCCGAGCCGCCGGCTGCCACACCCTCTTCGTGGAAACAGGAGAACGCACAACCGACCGCCCCTCGGCCAGCTACCGCAACATCCTCCGCGCCGGCTTCAAAGAGGCCTACCTCCGCCCAAACTGGAGGCACCCAGATCAGCCGAGGACTTGAACGACAACGATCCTCTTCCGAGGACGATCGTCGAAGTCGAGCAAGACGAGTTGTTGCCAGGTTCCCAGCGCGAGTCGCCCATCGACGATCGGCACTGCCTCCGAGGGCCCGATCACCGAAGCGCGCTGGTGGGCGTGCGAGTTGGTGTCGTGATTGAGCCGGTTGTGCTCGTAGTCGCCGTACGTCGGGATTAGGCGCTCGAGCATCTCGCGTAGGTCATGGACACCACCCGGCTCAAACTCCATCGTCGAAATCGCCGCAGTCGACCCCTTGACGAAGACCAGCGCCTGGCCTTCCATGACACCAACCTCATCGACGACTCCCTGTGCCTCAGCGGTGATGTCGACGACATCGGCGTCGCCCTGGGTCGAAAAGCGCAATTCGGCGGTCCGCGCAGCCACGCGCCAAAGCTAGCGAACAATCCCTGCTCTCCCGTCGTAACGCCGGGCCCTAAACTTGCCCTCCGATGGCGCGGGATGACCCATATGCATCTTTGTTCGGGGTCGCCTACAGCGCGTACATGGAGCGTCCTCGCCTGAGTCGCATAATCGCCCGAGCTGTTTGGGGCGGCGACACCCTGGCCTACTACGAGAGCATGAGCGCGATCACGGATGTGCCCAGCGGGGGCACAATCATTGATTGCCCCTGCGGCGCCGGCCCCGCACTCCGAGCTTTGCACCCCGATGGCTCCGTCCGATACGTAGCGGCCGATCTTTCGCCTTCGATGCTCCGCCGCGCCCAAAAACGAGCCAAAGCCCGTGAACTGGCCAGCCTTGAATTCGTCCAGGCGGACGCCACCGCGATTCCCCTACCGGAGTCGAGCGGCGACCTGTTCCTCTCCTACTGGGGCCTGCACTGCTTCGACAACCCACCCGGCGCGCTGGCGGAAGCCTCCCGTGTCCTCAAGCCTGGCGGGCGGATGGTCGGCGCCTGCTTCGTCCGCGGTGACGACAGTCTGCGGCAACGCCTCCTGATCCGGCCCGGCTCCGGCGATTTTGGACAAGTCGGCACTCAGGCGGAGTTGGACGGTTGGTTCTCCGCCGCGGGCCTTGAGCTGACCAAGGCCACCCGCTCGGGTCCGATGCTCTTCTTCGACGCCCTCGCAACCGGATGACCGAACCGGCAGACGATCCGATCCGGGTCGTCCCCTATGACCCCAACTGGCCCGCGGGGTTCGAGGAAGAACGAGCGGCGCTCGAAGAGGCGATCGGGCTATGGATCACCGGCGGCATCCACCACGTGGGCAGCACCGCAGTTCCCGGCTTGGGTGCTAAGCCGATCATCGACATCCTGGTCGGCGTCGAAGACCTCGAATCCTCGCGAGCCTGCTTCGACCCACTGAAAGAACTCGACTACCTCTACGCCCCATATCTCAGCGACGAGATGCACTGGTTCTGCAAGCCCCACCCAAGCCGTCGCACGCATCACCTGCACCTGGTCCCACACGAGTCAGCGCGCTTCCACGACGAGATCGCCTTCCGCGACTACCTACGCTCTCACCCGGAACCGGCTGCCGAGTACGCCAAGCTCAAGCGCGACCTAGCGACTCGCTTCGAGAACGACCGCGAGGCCTACACCAGCGCCAAGGCCAACTTCATTGGTCTCGCCCTCGCCCGATCTCCGGTCCCCGACTCACCCGAGGACCGAGCACAGAGGAGTTAGAAGAGACGGAGATCGGACCGGGCTACGCCTGGCGGATTGAGCCTGGGATCGTCCACTCGATCGAGGCGCTTGAGGACTCTGTCGTTCTGGAGGTTTCCACGCCCCATCTTGAGGATGTGGTCCGTCTTTAGGATCGCTACCAACGCTCCTGAAGCAGGTGGAACAGGGCGGCTTGGCAGGCCTACAGGTTGCGGACTCGTCGGCCGATCTCGCGATCGAGCGGGTAGCCAGCCGACTCCCAAAACCCTCCCGCAACTTCGTCCTCAAAGGCGACCAACGCTGTTACGCGACGGACACCACACTGGAGTAGATAGTCCTCGCCGGCCCGGGTCAGCGCGAGCCCAATGCCTTCCCGCCGATGCCCATCACGCACAGCAAGGCGGTACATGTTCCCTCGCCACCCGTCCCAGGCAGCAATCAGGGCGCCGACTATCTCCCCATTCCGCTCGGCTACCAGGAGGGCAGCAGGGGACTCGGCGACCAGGCGCTTGACGTCATCGAGGCGGTCGGGTGTGCTGGCATGGCCACTTCGAGCCTGCGCCCATAGATCCAACACTGCCGACACATCAGCCTGTCGGCATCGACGTACGGTGATTCCCTCGTCAGCCAAGCGAAGAGCATACGCAGCCTTCGCTTGGCCTAAGAAACGCTGGATAGAACGAAGGCGCCTACCGGAATCGAACCGGTGTAAACGGCTTTGCAGGCCGCTGCGTAGCCACTCCGCCAAGGCGCCGAGCAGTGTCGAAGCCTAGCGGGCGGATTGACGCTCCTTCTCGCCCGTTGATGCGTAGCGCTTGACCGCGATTCCTGCCCAGATCGCCTCTACGACGCCGAAGGGCCAGGCGCCGATCAAGAAGCCGTAGGCGCTTGAGAGCAGGCAGCCGAGAGCAAAGGCGAGGATGTAGACCGGGTTGCAAGATTCCAGCGCGTACATCGCCATCATGAAGGTCAGAGCGAGACAGTGAGCATGCCGCCTACGACCGGCGATCCGCGGCGCGAAGGTCCACGACTTCACAGGAAAGGTCGTCGGCTCGGTGGATGATCTCCGGGTCCCCAGTCCAAAGCGGGACGCCAAGGCGCTGAGCCGTCACAACGCAGAAAGCATCGGCATAGGAAAGGCCGCCGCCGGCCTTGATCCGCGCGGCAGCGGAAACCAAACCCCAATCGGGATCGATGATCGTGCTGCGCTTGCGGATTGTCGCGATCTCCTTTGCAGCAGCTTCCTCGCCGCGCTCTCGGACCCGCATGTACAACGCCTCTCCGAGGTTGATCGATGAGATCGCTGGGACCCCAACGAGCCATTCGGCCTCGATTCGTTCGGCCGATGGCTCATCCTTCAGATACGCCAGCAAAGCCCAGCTATCGAGAACGACCAACGCCCCACCTCTGGGCCTTGCGCTCTTCCAGCTCACGCTCCTTGCGGCGTTCCTCCAAAAGATCGTCGGTGCCTCCGGCAGGGACATCCGCCCAGGCGCCTCGCAGGGCTCTGATGTCTCGGGCCCGCGCGTCCGGATCGTCAGCAACCCGACGGACGCGGACCTCCTTGCCGTCGGGCTCGAAAGTCACCTCGTCCCCGGGCTCGATCCCCATCTGATCTCGAATCGCCTTCGGGATCACAACTTGCCCTTTAACTCCCACCTTATGAGTCATACCGCCAGTATAACTTAGGAGGCTGGAGTACCCGGCTCAGTCAAGCAAGACAGGTGGCGCTCACTGTTCGGGCCCTGGGATGGGCAGGTCACGAACGCGCAAGCGATCCCTCGTGAGACTTGCCAATCGCGCCCTTCGCCAACTCTGGGGAAATAGATGGCAGATTGATGGCGATCAGCTCTGCTTGCCCAGCGGGACGAAGGTGATCAGCCGAGCGCAAGAGCAGGACGGATGGCGACGCCAGGGAGCCCAAAGCCAGCAACGCCCCGAAGTCGGAGTCGGCCGTGAGCAGGATGCGCTCTTCTTTCGCCGCGGCCTGCAGGATCTCGGGGTCGGTTGCGGTCAGCAGTCCGATATCCGCTACGTGGATTGCATCGTGCCCGGCCTCCCTCAGCAGTCGTGCAACCTCGGGTGAGAGGTTCGCGTCGAGGAGCAGCTTCACGCTGCCGGAGCTACAACTGCCAACTCGCGCTCCTGCGCAGCGGCGGCTGCGTATTCGAGCGCGGCGAGGACATCCTCGCGTTCCAGGTAGGGGTAGTCGACGAGCAGCTCGTCGATGCTGGCGCCGGCGGCAAGCTGACCGAGTACCGCGCTTACGGTCACGCGGGTGTCACGGATGCTGGGCAGGCCGCGCATACGGTTTGGATCGACGGTGATTCGCTCCTGGGCCATGAAGCTAGGGTACCTCGCCGTCTGCTCGTTTACCGCGTCTGCGGACAAATGCAAGGCGGAATCGGCCGAAATCGCCGCTGATCCCCGCGCATCCGCGGCATTTTGGGAACTAGCGCCCAAACTGGAGGCGATATGCGGGGATGGTTCGATCGGATATCGGGCTCTCGCGCCGACCGGACCCGCCCACGTGCAGGGGATTCGCGAAAAAGCGGCTGATGGGATTCGAACCCACGACCTTCTGCATGGCAAGCAGACGCTCTAGCCAGCTGAGCTACAGCCGCATCGGAGGGGGATTCTAGCCTGGAGGGGTTGGCTCCTGCCCCGCGCGCTGAATTAGCGGCGGGCGTTTGTGGCCTGGGCTTGCCAGGTGACGCCGCTGGCCGTGCAGTCGAAGGTGCCGAAGGCGCTGGGGCCGCTGCGGGAGAGGGTTCCCGCCGCGGTCGTGTCGTTGACGACTCCGTCGACCTGAAAGGTGCCGCCGGTGTTGAGGGTGCCGCCCATGGAGAAGTTGCCCATGTCGAGTGGGGCGTCGCCACCGAAGATCGAGTTCGTGTGGTGCTGGCCGTCGGCGCAGAGGGCCGTCCAGCCGAAGCTCAGCGAGTTGACGGAGGTCGCCGTGACGGAGAAGTCGATCGGCA
>DATMBX010000156.1:0-17748 GCA_035558955.1 Solirubrobacterales bacterium
CGCCGCATTGAAGCGTTCTCCACACAGCGGCGCCTGAACAACACTCAACGAGTACCGAGCAATTAGCCCGCAAGGGCATTCTGCGCTGCCAAAACAACACCATTACTTCATTAACCACACCTTAAGTGGAGTAACAAAACACTTGACACACTCCCATCTGACCAAGGAGTGTGCCGCCACTACATAAAGAGGCGCCGGGGCCGCGAAAAGGCTATCCCGCAAACCCCGACGCCATGAGCCGATGGGCGTACACCCATCGGCACTGGGTGAGGTTACTCGAACATTGCCCAGTATTCAACACCGGGCTTTATTGGCCCGAAGGAGGAATGAATATGTTGCCAAGATCGATCCACAAGATTCCGATCGCGATCTTCGCGGTCGGCTTGCTGTTCGCAGTCAATGCGAGCTCCGCCCTCGCCGCTCCTACGGTGACAACCTTGGCGGCTACGGAAGTGGCTGGCACGAGCGCCACCTTGAATGGCACCGTCGCGGCGGATAGCGGCCACAAAACCAATTACACCATCGCATACGGCAAATCGCCGAGTATGTCGGAATGGACAAACGATACGGGCGTTAAAACGACGGAATCAAGCTCACCCATTGAAGTGAACGCGCCTGTCACCGGGCTTGATCCTGAAACCACCTACTACTTCGCGATCGTCGCTTTCGATGTGGTGACACCCCAGATTGCGTTCGGCGATGTGCGTAGCTTTAAAACCACTGCCAATCTTGGCATAAGCTTTATGGCTGCCGAGTACCCGGCAACGATCAGCGGCTCCCTCGGTTCGGAAATTGTTTTCCAAGCTGCGGGGGGCAACTTCGAGGTTAGATGTTCAACGCGAACTCTGAGCGGCACGTTGTCCGGTCCAAGCAGCTCGTTCACCCTGAATCCCAATTTTGGAGCGTCCAGATCCTGCTCGAGCACATTGGGAGAGATGACCGTCAAAATGAACAGCTGTAGCTTCGTGGTCAGCGCCAACCAAAAAAACCCGGAAACCTATTCCGGCGGCATCGTGATCTCCTGCGCTACTGCAGGCGATGCAATCGAATTTGTTTCCAGTTTAGGGCCCATTGTCAAAGTCGGACCGTCGACTCTGTCGGGCACGGCGACCAGCTACGTCAACACTGGACCTGCTACGTCGCGACAGATGTCTGTAGACGGCCACGTCAATTTCCTCAGATGGACCTGTGCCCCCAGATTCAGCTGCAACCTCGCAGGCGTAGGGGCATCAGGTGAAGACGGGACCATCGGACCGGGGCTCGTGCCCCCGAACACTGGCATCAGAGGAACGGTTCTCAGTGGCACGAATTCGAGAGGCACCTACAACGAATTCTATATAGCTGGCTGAGGGTGGATCTGTAGATCGACTAACACGATCTGCAATGATAAAAGCCGGGCCATGGGTTCCCATGGCCCGGCTTCGTTTCCCATGGCCGTCAATCGGCTTCCCCACCTCTCACAATCAGTTCCGGCGACTCTGAATGCTCACGCTCAGCATGCGTGTCGAGGGCGGGCCTCAGAAGGGGATTTCGTCTGCGATACGTCGCACGGCCCGCCGGATGCCGGGATCCCGGGCGATCAAAACTATCGCCGCCCAACCCGTGTGGATCGACTCGACTCGGATGATCGCCCGATTGCCCGCGGCGTCTTCGCAACTCATCTCCACGCGCCGCGCCTTGCCGTCCGCCGTGACCAGTTTCTCGCGCAGCATCGAGTGGGGGGCCAGCCCGCTGTTCCAACGGAAGCGCTTTTCGAACGAAGGTGACGTAAACAACTGCGTCGGGCCCATCGCCTGCCTGGGCTGATGCGCAATTCCCACCGCGACGTCGTGCCGGGACCTCTCGGCGACTTCCCGGGCGGTTGCCACGATCGACGCGTCGAAGCTGTCCGCGTATTCGCAAATTCGCTTCATTGTGATCGGCGAGGAGTCTGCTTCCTCGGACAGCTCGCCGCACTGGAACAGCAGCTGTGC
The DNA here is from genome assembly GCA_035558955.1 of Solirubrobacterales bacterium. Taxonomy (GTDB): domain Bacteria; phylum Actinomycetota; class Thermoleophilia; order Solirubrobacterales; family 70-9; genus DASVDE01. Next base: position 1,974 of record DATMBX010000156.1, read on the forward strand.
AGCGGCGAAATTGGCTTCGCGCTCGAAGAGTGCCCGCGCCCTCGGTGAGAGTGACTCCAGGTCGTCTATCACGGCGAACGTCTCACGGTGAGCGGGCAGGATTGCGTGCCCGATTTCGTGACTGAGGGTGAAGCGCTGCTTCTTTGGGTGAAGGTCGGGCTTGATCCAGACCTCGTTGGTGCGGAAGTCGAGCGCGCCAAGCAGGCGGGCCCATCCTTTTTCCAGCAATCGTCCGAACCGCGCCGTCAACTTGGCCCGGTCGGTGGGGGACAGCTCTATCTCCCCCGCCTGCACCAGATTGGCCGCCGCGCTGAGTTCCTCCAGCGGGGTTGGCCGGCACCCCAGCCCGCCCGCCTCCAGAAGCAGCGCGCGCGCGAAACCGGTGATCTCGGTCTGCGTCGTCGTGTCGAGTTCCACCGAAGGCAGGGCGGCGGCATATGAGGTGGCGGTTCTCCTGCTGCGCAACACCTCGAGGATGCCTCGCAGGGCTTCCAACTCTTCGTCGGTGGGGTCGCCGATCGTACTGAGCGCCGCGGCCTGGTTGGGTGTCAGTGCCAGCTGCTCGTCTTCGACGAAGCCAGCCCAGTACAGGAGGATCGGGAAGTCGAGGTCGTAGCCGGTGGCGAGCTTGCGCAGCACCGTGGGGGAGGGGTGATCGACCTCATTGCGCTCCAGCTGGCTCAGGTAGCCGTTGCTGAGGCCGGAGCGTTTCTCGATGTCGCGCAGGCTCAGTTTCGCGCCCTTGCGCACATTGCGCAGATAGGGACCGAGGTTCGACGGATGGTCTCGATGAGATCGCGCCACCGGCCCCATCTTCCCACAGTCGCTTGACGTAACGAGCGGACTGCATGATTCTTAACGCGCAGGGGGAATAATGCGTTATGCTCGATTAACCAAGCACAGGAATCGAAGAAGGGTGGGCATTGAATGCCGGAGGGCAGGGCAGTGGAGCGCGTTTCTCGCTTTCGCTCGCAGTTGCGGCTCGCAATGTGCTCTCGATGCTGGGGCGGGGGCGTCGTCGAGAGAGGCGTAACGGAGGCGGGTATTCCGCGGCGCGAGCAATGTCCGGACTGTCGGGGCATCGGCTGGGCCTTTGCTCCCCCGGACGAGCGAGATCGAGCGCTGCGGGAGTTACGGGATAGCAAGGCGATCCTGATACGCCGGGCCGGCTCTAGTGGATCGGAGTCGGCTGAGGGTTGCGATCTCTTCGAGCGCTTGCGCGACCTCTGAGCGCGCTGTCCGCGAGTTGGGGATCAAGGGGCCCAGCGAAACCGTCAACGCCGCCCTGCGCCACCGCCCTGCGCGACGCCCTGCCTACACCGCTCGCAGCTTCGCGTCGCGCATCTCGGCTCTCGCCGCCTCGCCGCCGAAGTACGGCATCGTCGCGAAGTACATGAAGTCCGGCAGCAGGGAGCGGAAGGAGCCCTCGGCATTGCCGGCGAGGCGGGCGTGGATCATCGCGTGCATCCCGGCGACGATGCCCTCCGCGGCGATCGGGGGCGGGCTCTGGATCGAGGCCTCCTCGCGGGCCCGCTCGACGAACTCCACGGCGCACTGCATCGCCTCGGTCCGCCGCGCCAGGCCCGGCGCTCCCAGCGCGTGCACCTCGACCACCAGGGCGCGCCCCACATTCGGCTCGGCGTCGAGGAAGTCGAGCAGCGCGGTGAGCCCGGCCCGGAGCCGCCTCAGCCAGCTTGTCTCCTCGGCCGCCGCCTCTGCGAGCAGCGCTTCCAGCCGGTCGACTTGCATGTCGAAAGCGGCCAGGTAGCACTCGTGCTTGTCGGCGAAGTTGTCGTAGAAGGCCTGGCGATACAGCCCGGTATGGGCGAGCACCGTGCGCACCGAGGTCGCGTCGTAGCCGTCGGACCCGACGACCTCGAGCATGCCCTCCAGGATCGCTTGCCGCTTCTCTGCACTCACTAGTCTCGACTCGGGAGCTTCGGGGGCGGGCCTTCCTGTGGCGCCGATCCCCTCAGCCCCCGCCAGGACTTCGGTCACGGCTTGCTTTCCCATTGGAGCCTCGCTTGTCTCAATAAGGGAACGCAATGTCTGTCTCAGGTACTGTAGCGGTATGCGGGCGATTCGTCCAGCTTGGAATCGCCTTTCTCGGCGAGTACGCTGGAACCGTGGCTGAACGTGCCTCTCAAGCGGCGCGAGTGCCGCCTGGACGGCACTCACTGCCGCGCGAATTCGTCGCTCAGCACCAGCGCGCGCGCATCATCGAGGGGCTGGCCGAGGAGATCGAGGAGAAGGGCTACCGCGCCGTCACCGTCGCCGACATCGTGCGTCGCGCCGGCGTCGCCCGCAACACCTTCTACGACCACTTCTCATCCAAGGAGGACTGCTTCCTCGCCGCCTCCGAGTACGCGGTCGCCGAAGCGCTGCGCCGGGTGCAGGAGGCGGCCGCCGACGTGGCGGGGTGGCCGGCCCAGGTCAACGCCGGGCTCGCCGCCTTCCTCGGCTACGTCGCCGAGCAGCCGGCGCTCGCCCGCGCCTGCATCGTCGAGGCCCTCGCGGCGGGCCCGGCGGCCGCGGAGCGCCACGAGCTGTCGATCCAGGCCTTCGTGCCCTTCTTCCGCACGGGCCGCGAGCTGTCGCCCGCCGGCGACGAGCTTCCCGAGACCCTCGAGGAGACGATCGTGGGCGGAATCTTTTGGATCGTCCACCAGCGGATCGTGACGGGGCAGGTCGGCGGGATCGAAGAGGTCCTCCCCGAGCTGGTCGAGTTCGCCCTCACCCCTTATATAGGGGCAGCCGCCGCGAAGCAGGTCGCGGGCGAGCCCTCCCCGGCGAACTGAGACCCGCGCCGCCCGGGGCGGGGGAGATATCTTCGCCAGATGGCAGGAGAGCCCCCCGAGATCCCAGGCCCCCCCGAGGAGGGCTACCCGCCCGAGCTGGCGCGCCTTCCCACCGGCCGCCACGGCCTCCCGCGCGAGTTCATCGCCCGCAACCAGCGCGAGCGCCTAATCGCCGGGATCGCCGAGGCCGTCGCCGAGCACGGCTACGCCGGCACGACGATCGCCCACATCGCCAAGCACGCCGCGGTCTCCCGGCGCACCTTCTACGAGCACTTCGAGAGCAAGGACGAATGCTTCGCCGCCGCCTTCGAGACCGTGATGGAGGAGTTGCGAGGGCGCATCGCGCGGGGCTTCGAGCAGGCCGGCGACTGGCCGGGGGCGATCAGAGCCGGGATCGCCGAGATGCTGGCCTTCCTCGTCGCCGAGCCCGCCCTGGCCCGCCTGTGCATGGTCGAGGCCCTCGTCGCCGGCCCGGTCGTGGTGGAGCGCTACGACGCGGCGATCCAGGGCTTCGTCCCCTACTTCCGCGCCGGGCGGAGAGACCTGCCGCGGGAAACGCTGGAAAACCTCTCACCGACGACCGAGGACGCGCTGGCGGGGGGGATGGCCTCGCTGATATCCCGCCGCATCATGGCCGGGCGCGAAGACGAGCTGGAGGACCTGCTCCCCGCGCTGGTCGAGTTCGTCCTCACGCCCTACCTCGGCACGGTCGAAGCGGCGCGCCTGGCCCGCGAAGGTTGAGTTTTCGTGTGCTTCGCGGCGACCGCTCTCCTATCTCTTAGGATGTGTTTCTCATTGGGACAGGGAGGAAATAGGGAGTGGGAATGAACAAGGGCAGGAACCGAGTTGTCATGGCGGTCGCGGTCTTCGCGGCGACGGTGAGCGTCAGCGCCACCGCCTTCGGCGAGGACATCACCAGGGAGGAATACGTCGCCCGGGCGGAGCCGATCTGCAAAGTCAACACGGACGCCAACCGGAAAATCTTCAAAGGCGTGCGAAAGATGGTCCAGCAGAACAAGCTCGACAAGGCCGCCGCGCGCTTCAAACAAGCAGCCGCTTCGTTGCGCAGAACGGTCACCCAGCTCACCGCCCTCCCCCGGCCCACCGCCGACCAGGAGCGCCTCTCGAAGTGGCTCGACTACCTCGACGTGGAGCGCAGCCTCCTGACCAAAATCGGCAAGGCCCTAGCGGCGGACAACAAGTTCCAAGCCCAGAGCTTCATCGTCCGCCTGCGCCGCAACTCGAACCTGGCCAACAACACGGTCCTCGCCTTCGAGTTCAACCACTGCCGCATAGACCCCTCCCGCTTCACCTAGGGCTTTGGCTTGCCGGCGCCGCTGCGGCTACACCGCCGCGGCGGCTGCCCGGCGGGCGCTCCAGGTGGCTAGGGGAGCGGCGGTCATCTCTTCCCAGGCCGCTTCCTCGCCGAAGTACTGCATGACGACGAAGTGGAGTAGGCCGGGGAGGAGGTCGGGGACGCTTGCGGCGTCGCCGCCCATCAGCTTGGCGCTGACGAGGTTCTCGATCGCGCCGACCATGAAGTCGCCGGTCACCTGTGGGGGGGTGCGCTCGGGCAACTCCTCGCGGGCGAGGTCCAGGGCCGCGGCGAAGCGTCTCATCAGCTCCGCCCGGTGCTCGCGCGCCCGCTCGTCGGCAGCGTGGATCTCGACGAACAGGGCCCGCGCCAGCGCCGGCCGGTTGGCGCAGAACTCGAGCAACTCCGCCAGCCCCGCGCGCAACCCCTCGCGCCAGCCCGGCTCTCTGCCGGCGACGTCGACCACGCGCCGGTAGAGCCACTCGCCGGCCTCGACATAAGCCTGCGTGAAGCAGTCGTCCTTGCCTTCGAAGTACTTGTAGAAGGTGGCGCGACTGGATCTGGCCCGCTCGATCACGTGCCGCACCGCGACGTGCTCGTAGCCGATCTCCCCGCTGGCCTCGAGCATCGCCTCGAGCATCCGCGGTCGCAACTCGGCTCGGGAGGAGCGGTCCCGCAGAGGGGGGAAGGGGGCGGCCGCCGCGGTGGCTTCGCCGCCGGCCACGTAGGCGTTCGCCGCTTCGCTCGCCATTCGATTGTCCCTCCTTCTGAAAACTAGAACGTTCTGTTCAGGGTATAGCACCTTTTGGAAAGCACCGGGGCGAATTTTTCACGAACATAGGATTTTCTGAAAAGAAGGAAACTAGACACCAATGGCTCTGAGTGCTACGGTGGCCAGGCGCATGGCGGAAACGCGGTCCATCTCCGAGCGACTGGCGACGCTGCCCCCGGGGCGCCACCTCGTGCCCCACGACTTCGTCGTCCAGAACCAGCGCGAGCGCATGCTGCTCGCCACCGCGGAGCTGGTCGCGGAGCGCGGCTATCGCAGAACCACGATCGAGTCGATCGCGAAAACCGCGAGGGTCGCGCTCACCACCTTCTACGAGCACTTCGAAAGCAAGGAGGAGTGCTTCCTCGCCGCCTTCGACGAGAACGTCGACGCCGCCGCCGAGGTCTTCGCCGAGCTGGTCGATCCCGAGCTGGACTGGACCGAGCAGATCTCCACCGGCCTCGAGGTCTTCCTCGAGATGGTCGCCACCGAGACCCCCCGCGCCACCCTCTGCCTGGTCGAGTCCCAGGCCGCCGGGCCGGCCGCCCTCGCCCGCTACCAGGGAATGCTGGAGCGGGTGGCGCCGAAGCTGCGCGAGGGCCGCGCGCTGAACCCGCGCTCCGCGCGCCTCCCCGAGGGGCTCGAGGTGGCGCTGGCGGGCGGCATCGCCTGGCTCGTCCACCAGCGCCTCGTCGCCGGGGAGGTGGCTGAGATCAAGGCGCTGCTGCCGGAGATGCTCCAGATCGCCCTCACCCCGTACGTCGGTGAGGTGGAGGCGGGCCGAGCGGCCGACGCCGCCCAGGCTCGAATCGCGGCTTGACCACGAAGGCGAAGGCGGGGAGCAGGGCCGGGCGAATGTGAGCGAGGCGCCCCGCGAGTGGGACGACGACCGGCTCGCCGCCTACGAGGAGGCGGCTGTCGAGCTTTGCACTTGCGTCACCTCCGCCTACGACGGTCCCGGCGGCTGGCACGACCGCGTCTGGGCCGCCGGCTGGGCGGCGATGAGCTTCCTCGAGGACGACCCGGCCCGCGCCCGCTTCCTGCTGGTCGACGTCAACGGCGCCGGCCGCCGCGCCCAGGCCCGCCGAGACCGCCTCCTGCAGCGCCTCGCCGACATGCTCGACGGCGGGCGCGACCAGCTCGAGGACCCCGCCGCCATCTCCCGCTGCACGGCCGAGATCGCCGCCGGCGCCGTCTACGCGACCCTTCTAGGCAGGTTGGACGGAGGCGGTCTCGAGCAGGGGAAGGCCCTCCTCGGCGAGCTGATCTACCTCGCCGTGATGCCCTACCTGGGCTCCCGCGCCGCCGAGCAGGAGCTGCTCGTTCAGCCGTTGCGCTGAGCGGTATCGTCCTCGCGTGGGGAAGGGAGGCGGTCAGAGGAGAGCGAGAGGAGACTCGGGCCCGCGCCTGCCCGCCGGCCGCCACGGCCTGCCGCGCGAGTTCGTCACCCGCAACCAGCGCGAGCGGATCATCACCGCCCTCGTCGACGCCGTCGCCGAGAAGGGCTACAACGACACCACGGTCGCCGACATCACCAAGGCGGCCTCGGTCTCCCGCCGCACCTTCTACGAGCACTTCTCCGGCAAGGAGGAGTGCTTCCTCGCCGCCTACGAGATGGTGGTCGAGCACATCCGCGACGCGATGGTCGTCGCCGCCGGCGCCTTCGAGGAGTGGCCGCAGAAGGTGCGCGCCGCGCTGGCGACGATGCTGCGCTTCCTCTCCGGGGAGCCCGAGCTGGCCCGCCTCTGCCTGATCGAGCCGATCGGCGCCGGAGGGGAGATCGGCGCCCGCCATCGCGCGACGATGCAGGGGATCGTCGAGATGCTGCGCGCCGGCCGCCCGGCGCACACCGGCGCCCGGCCGCTTCCGGAGACCACCGAGGAGGCGGTCGTCGGCGGCATCTCCGCGCTGATCGTCCGCGAGCTGGGAGCCGGCCGCGCCGCCGACCTGGAGAAGCAGCTCCCCCAACTCGTGGAGCTGGTCCTCGCCCCGTACCTCGGCGCCGAAGAGGCCGAGCGCCAAGCCCAAGAGCCCGCCCCTGCCTAGCGGCGAAATTTGACTCTGACATACGCTGTATGTACGATGGCTGCTGCGATGGCTGCTGCGAAGCGACAAGCCAAGGAGAGGGTCAACCTGCGCATCGAGCAAGAGGATCGGGCGTTGTTCACGCGCGCCGCGACCGTGCATCGGGAGTCGCTCACGCAATTTCTCGTCGAGAGCGGACGCGAGCGAGCCGAGCGGTTGCTCGCCGACCGAACCAGCTTCCGTGTCGACGCTGAGGCCTGGCGGGAGCTTGTAGCCGCCATGGACCGGCCGGCGAGAGCCCGGCCGGCGTTGGCGAGACTCTTCTCTCGCCCCCGCCCCGAATAGGCCGAGTGCCCCGCTTTCTCGACCCCGAGCCGCTCGGCAACGAGCATCGAATCAACGGCTTCGATTGCGGCGTCGGATCCCTTGACGTCTGGCTTGTCAAGCATGCCCGCGCCGCGGCTGGAGCGGGCTCTGCTCGGACGTATGTCGTCATCGATGAGGAGCAGGACCGGGTAGTCGGCTATCACGCGCTCTCGGTCGCATCGATTAAACACGCGGAGACGATTGAGCGTGCGCGCAAGGGGATGCCTAAGCACCCAATCCCGGCCATGCTGCTGGCCCGCTTGGCCGTTGACAAGACAGTTCAGGGAAGGGGAATCGGCGCATTCCTCCTTAGGGACGCGATGAGCCGGGCGGTCTCGGTCGCCGAACAGGCGGGGATACGTCTAATGCTTATACATACCTTGAGCGAGGACGCCCGCAGGTTCTACGAGCACTTCGGCTTTGAGCGTTCCCCCTCCGACCAGATGAACCTTCAGCTCCTCATCAAGGACATACGCCACGTCTTGGAGAGAGCCTCCGCCTAGCCAGACCCAGGGTTCGGGTAACGCCGCGGTACCGGCGTTCGATTCGTGGGTTGAATCCTGGCGAGCCGGGAGTACCCTGACGTACATGGCCGATGGCGGCTCCCCCGCAGTGCGGGTGCCCCCGGGACGACGCCCGCTCCCCCGCGAATTCATCGCGCAGCATCAGCGAGCGCGCATGATCGACGCCCTCGCCGCGGAGATCGAGGAGAGGGGATACCGGGCGGTCACCGTCGCCGACGTCGTGCGCCGCGCCGGCGTCTCCCGCAGCGCCTTCTACGAGAACTTCTCCTCCAAGGAAGACTGCTTCCTCGCCGCCTCGGAGGCCGCCGTCAGAGAGGCCCTGCGCCGGGTCGTCGAGGCCGCCGCCAGGGTCGACGACTGGCCCGGGCGCCTCACCGCCGGCCTCGCCGCCTTCCTGCGCTACGTGGCCACCGAGCCCGCCCTCGCCCGCACCTGCATCGTCGAGGCGCTTTCCGCCGGGCCGGCCGCGATCGATCGCTACGAGCGCTCGATCGAGGCCTTCATCCCGCTCTTCCGCATGGGTCGCGAGGCCTCCCCCAACGGGGACGAGCTGCCGCAGACCCTGGAGGAGACCCTCGTCGGGGGCATCTTCTGGATCATCTACCAGCGCATAGTCATGGGACAGGCCGAAGAGCTGGGGACGCTGCTTCCCGAACTCGTCGAGTTCTCCCTCGTCCCGTATGTCGGCGCCGAGGCCGCGAGGGCCGCGGCCGACGACGCGCCCACGACCCTCGAGGTTGGTTAGAGGCCGCGCATGAGCGAGCCACGCAGCCAGGGAGCTCGAGGGACAGTGTCCGCGAAGGCGGGGACCGGAGGCCCGATGGGCTAGTGCTCGAGGCCGAGACCCGCGAGCGCGTCCACTCGCCGGAGCGGGCGCGGATCATCGAGGCGCTGATCGAAGTCGCCGCAGAGCACGGCTACGCCGGCACCACCGTCGAGATGATCATCGAGCGCGCGGGCGTGGACCGCGGCTGTTTCGAGCACCATTTCCGCGGCCGCTACGACTGCTTCATCTCCGCCTGGCAGGAGATCAACGAGGAGTGCATGGCGGAGATCCAGGCGGCCTTCCACAGCGCCACCGACTGGCCCGACCGCCTGCGCGCCGTCGCCCACTATCTGGTCGAGGCGATGAGACGCGACCCCGAGCGGGCCGCCTTCGCGATCGAGGTGCTCGCCGCGGGCAACGCCGCCCGCGCGCGGCGCGACATGACGATGCGGGTGATCGCGTCCCTGATCGACGCCGGCCGGCGGGAGATGGACAACCCCGAAATGGTCTCGCGCACCACCGCCGAGGCGCTGGCGGGCTCGGCCTACGGGCAGATCTACGCCAAAGTGGCGCGGGGGCGGCTGGACGAGCTGCCCGCCCTCGTCCCGCAGCTGATGTCGGCCGCGGTGATGCCCTACCTCGGTCACACGGCGGCGATGGAGGAGTTGAGCCGGGGGCCGTCTCTGCCGACCGCGGCCCCGGACACCGCGTCCTGCCCCGTCCTCGGGCCGGACGGCTACCCACCGGAGCTGTCCCGCCTGCCCGCCGGCCGTCACGGCCTGCCGCGCCGCTTCGTCGCCCGCAACCAGCGCGAGCGCCTCATCGCCGGCATCGCCGACGCCGTTGCCGAAAGCGGCTACGCCGGGGCGACGATCGCGCAGATCGCGCGCCATGCCGCCGTCTCCCGCCGCACCTTCTACGAGCACTTCGAGAGCAAGGAGGAGTGCTTCGTCGCCGCCTATGAGACGGTGATGGAGGAGCTGCGCGAGCGGGTTGGGCAGGGCTTCGAGGAGGCCGAGGACTGGGCGGGGGGGATCAGGGCGGGGATCGCCGCGATGCTCCGCTTCCTCGCCGCCGAGCCGGCGATGGCTCGCCTCTGCATGGTCGAGGCCCTGGTCGCCGGGCCGGTGGTGGTGGAGCGCTACGACGCCGCGATCAAGAGCTTCGCCCCATATTTCCGCGCCGGCCGCGCCCGCCGCGAAGAGGTCGCCGCGGTTGCCGGCGGCGACGGCAGCGGCCCGAGCGCCAACGGCAACGGCGCGTCGCCCGGCGACGGGGAGCCGCTCGCCGAGGCCACCGAAGAGGCCCTCGTCGGAGGCATGGTCTCGCTGATCTCCCGCCGCGTGATGGCCGGCGAGGCCGAGCAACTCGAAGCCCTGCTCCCCGATCTGGTCGAGTTCGTCCTCACCCCTTACCTCGGCAGCGGCGAGGCGCTGTCGGTGGCGGCGAAGGGGTAGCCCGGAACCCTTTAACATCGCCGACGCGGCTTCGGCTCTCCGCGGCCGGCCCCGCCCGGGTAGCTCAGTTGGTAGAGCACCTCCATGGTAAGGAGGGGGTCACGGGTTCGAGTCCCGTCTCGGGCTTTCCCAGAATGCCTCTGGGCGCGTGCGGCGACGCCCTCGACTACGTCGACGCCTGGCTCGGACGGCCCTGCGCGACCACGGTCGCCCCGAGCACCCGCCATCCCGCGAGTCCCGTCTCGGCTTATTCAGACGCGTTTGCCGCGGGCGACGATTCCCTCATAGACATCGCGCGCGTGATCGTTCTGGTGGGCGCTCGTTTCCACCAGCTCTCCCGCTGCGCCCACCACCCGCTCGGCGGTCGCGGCGATCGTCGAGCGGGTATACCGCTCGCTCAGCCCCACCGACCGGGCCAGGTCGATCCATGCCCCCTCGTCGACCTCGCCGAGGCCGCGGGCGTAGCCGACGCTCATTGCGAGGCGGGTCGTCAGATCGTCGTAGAGGCTGGTGCTCACCAGGTCGTAGAGGGGCGCAAGTGTGGGGGCGCGGCCGTCGTAGAGGAGCGAGAAATTCTTCGCATGGGCGTCGCAATTGCCGATCAGCCAGTTGAAAATCAGCGCTTCCCAGAACCTGGGCACATCCTGCGCGGGAATCGCAGTCGCATCGCGAATCAACTCAACGCAGTCTCGGGCCGACGGGCCGCCCTCCTCCTGGTACTTGCGGTCCGAGGGTTGAGCCAGGGCTTGGCAGAAGTCCTCCTGGTGCAGGCGTCGGATCGGGTCAGCGGTGAGGTCCCGGTCGTATCGCTCGACCAGGAGGTAAGGCAGGCCGGAGCCCGTCCGTCGCTTCGTCACTCTCGCCGTCGCCAGCCCGCACAGCGCCGCGAGTTCCATGCAGAAGGATTCGTTGTCAACCAGGCCCGCGAACGCACTGGGCTCGGGCTTGATGATGTGGGTCGTCGCTGCGCCCGCGCTCAGCGGCAGGAACGCTCGGCCTTCATCGCCGAGCACCACCGGAAGCTTTGGCTGGGCGCCGGCGAGCGAGAGCCGGACCCCGTCTCTTTCACTCACTCCCAGCGGCCGCTGCGGCAATTCGACGACGATCTCGTCGAGTTCGTCGTCGCTCAGCTCCCGGAGGAGCGGCGTCCAATTCTGGACCTGGCCCGCCGGCAGCATCGAGATGGCGCCGGCGCAATCTCCGCCGATGTCCTCCAGCAGGGAGTAGTCGTTCCCAGTCGATATGCCCAGCCTGCGGGCGATCGCCTCGCGACTCGCTCCCTCGGGCAGCAGCCCTCCGAACACCGCACGGCAAGTGGCATGGGGGTGGGCCTCTGCCTGAAGCGGAAGCGCCCAGGAGAGGGGAGGGCCGGAATAGTCCTCCGCGTAGCGGAACTGCATGTTGCCGTTGTCCTTGCGGACCAGGCGACCGGCGCGCTCGCCGGCGAGGAAGACGTCCAGCTCGGTCATTGACGAGGCGTCAGCTCGAGGTCGAGGCCGATCGCGCGCGCGGCATCGATCGCGATCTCCAGCCGCACCGTGGGCTTGCCGCTTTCCAGCTCGCCGATCACACGGCGGTTGACCCCGATCGCGTCGGCGACTTCGGCTTGGGAGAGGCGCAGCTCGCGGCGGCGGGCACGGAGCCTGCGTCCGTAGTCTCCTGGTGAGCTTGCGATCATGAGATCGATCGGTAACAGTAGCAGTTCCAAGGCCGGGAATGGCAGCGATCGGTAACAAACTTTCCTGTATCGCAGCATGGGAGTGATCGGTAACAACTTATGCGTTGGCGAAACGCATAAGCTCCCGCGCCGATGGACTTCTCCCTGACCGACGAGCAGAGCGACTTCGTCGCCGCGATCCGCGATTTCTGCGCCCGCGAGTGCGGGACCCAGGAGCAGCGCGAGCGGCTCACCGACGGCTACAGAGAGCACCACAACTTCGACCTCTACAGGCAGATGGCGGAGTTGGGCTGGCTCGGGGTGACGATCCCCGAGGAGTACGGCGGCTCCGGCGGGGGCATGCTCGACGCCTGCCTCTTCATGGAGGAGACCTCGCGCGGACTGGCCCCGGTCGGCGGCTACGCGACCACCCTGATCGTCGCCGGCGCCACCGGCCGCTTTGGCACCGAGGAGCAGAAGAAGGAGATCCTCGGCGGGATCGCGGCCGGCGCGGTCGAGGCGATCGCGATGACCGAGCCCGAGTCCGGCTCCGACGTCGGCTCGCTCACCACCAAGGCGGAGCGCGTCGACGGCGGCTTCGTCATCAACGGCCAGAAGGTCTTCATCTCCAACGCGCACATCTCCGACCACGTCCTCGTCGTCTGCCGCACCACCAGGAGCGAGTCCAAGCACGAGGGGCTGACGATGCTCTGGGTGCCGAGAGGCGCCGCGGGCATGGAGATGAAGTCGATCGACACGATGGGCGGGCGCGAGACCAACTACGTCTACTTCACCGACTGCGCAGTCCCCGAGTCGGCGGTGCTCGGCGAGGTTGACCAGGCCTGGACCCAGCTGATGGCGGGCCTCAACGTTGAGCGGCTGATCCTCGCCGCGACGATGCTCGGCATCGCCCAGCGCGCCTTCGACGACGCCCTCGCCTATGTCAAGGAGCGCAAGCAGTTCGGCCGTCCGATCGGCTCTTTCCAGGCCCTCCAGCACCGCCTCGCAGACATGGCGACCGAGCTCGAGGCCGCCCGCCTGATGACCCGCTGGGTCGCCACCCTCACCGACGAGGACCCCGGGCGCATGCTCCCCCGCGAGGCCTCGATGGTGAAGCTCCACGTAACCGAGGTGACCAAGCGCATCACGCTCGAGGGGATGCAGCTGATGGGCGGCTACGGCTACTCCTCCGAGTACGACATGGAGCGCCTCGTCCGCGCCTCCCTGGTCTCCACCATCTACGGCGGCACCTCGGAGATCCAGCGCAACATCATCGCCAAGACCCTCGGCCTCTAAGGACCTATCCCGATAGGGATCGCACACCTGGGAAGGCCCAGGACACGGCGCGGATTCGGCCCCGTCGCAAATCCCACATGGCGCTGCCATGCGGAATTCGCGCCGTGACCGCCCCGCTTGGTCCTGAACCGTCCCAGGCGCACGCCCCTAACGGGATAGGTCCTAAGCGCGCCGAGGGGAGAGGGCGGGCTAGTCGTGGCGTCCTTCCGGGATGTCGCCGCGACGCCCTGCTCCCAAAAGCGCCCCGGTGCGCGACGCGGTCAAGGAGGGCAGGCGCTCGATGACCACGCCGAAAACTACGAGCGCACTCGGACGCCACCCAAAAACACCGCTCCGCTGCGACTTATCCCTGGCATACCGGGATAAGTCGCAGCGGAAGCTCTGTTTTGGGAGAACGAAAACGCGACCGGGGGTGACGCCCGTAGCCTGCCTCGCACGTAGCCTTCGTGCGCAGAAGCTCGTTGCGCCACCTTCGAGATGGTGTCCCGCTTGGCTTCCGCGGGGCCTCTCTCTCCCAGTCGCAGGAGCGAACCTAGCGCCTCCTTCCCCGCCGCGCTAGGGGTCGCCAAAGCGGGTTCCCGCAAACTGCGGCGAAAACGCGGTGCAACGCTTTGTCCCCCCATACGGAGGACAAAGCGTTGCACCGCCCGGGGCGGGTCGCGGCGAGCGCCATCTCGCTATTCTTCGCCCTGCCTCGCGCTTCGGCCCGGGGTTTTCTTCTGTAACGGCCACCTGGATCGACGAGGAGACATGGCTCGCGGAGATGTCCGCATCGCGGTGACGCTGGCTTGCGAGGACTGCAAGCGGCGCAACTACCAGACCAACAAGTCCCGGCGCAACTCGCCGGACCGCGTCGAGCTGCGCAAGTTCTGCCGTTGGTGCAGACGGCACACGCCGCACAAGGAAACGCGGTAGCCGGCGATGGCCAAATCCCGCGCACAGCGCAAGGCCGAGCGGCGGGCGCGCGAGGCGCAGCAGCAGAAAGCCGGCGCCGCGGAGTCCCGCGCCCAGCACGACACGCAGGTGCCGCGCTCCGGCGACATCGCGGAGGTCGAAGCGGTCGAGGCGGGGATGGCGGCGGGCGCGCCGGAAGCCCAGCTGGAGACCCCGGACGCCCCGACGAAGCCTTCCCGCGCCGAGCGCCGCGCCGAGGAGAAGCGCGCCAAGGAGGCGGAGAAGCGCAGGCGCGAGGACCAGAAGCGCCAGGAGCGCGAGACGCTCGCCCGCAAGCAGAAGCAGGCGCAGGCGGAGCGCGGGCGCGGCGGGGTCATCGGCTTCCTCGTCTCCTGCTGGCAAGAGCTGAAGAAAGTCCAGTGGCCCGACCGCGACACGCTGGTCCAGGCGACCGCGGTGACGATCATCTTCGTCGTCGTGGCGGCCGCCTACCTCGGCGCTCTGGACGCGGCCTTCAACTTCCTGGTCAAGCGGATCCTCTAGGGATCCCCGAGAAAGGCTTCTGAACGATGTATCGCTGGTACGTGATCAACACCTACTCCGGGCACGAGAACAAGGTCAAGCACAACCTCGAGCACCGGGTGCAGACGATGAGCCAGGACCGCAACGTGCGCCAGGTCGTCGTCCCCACCGAGCAGGTCTCCGAGATGAAGGACGGGCAGAGAGTCCAGTCGGAGAGACGGACGATGCCCGGCTACGTCCTGGTCAACATGGAGATGACCGACGACGCTTGGGGACTGGTCAAGAACACCCCCGGGGTCACCGGCTTCGTCGGCTCGCGCAACAAGCCGGTGCCGCTCTCCAAAGACGAGGTCGACCGCCTGCTGCACCGCGAGACCGCGGAGCGGCCGCGCACCCAGGCCCAGTTCTCGATCGGCGAGTCGGTCAAAGTCATCAGCGGCCCTCTCTCGGACTTCTCGGGCGAGATCGCCGAGATCAACGAGGACGCGGCCAAACTCAAGGTGCTGGTCTCGATCTTCGGCCGGGAGACCCCGGTCGAGGTCGGCTACGACCAAGTGAAGAAGATTTAGAGCTACCCTCCACGACCCGATGGCAAAGAGAGCCCTCACCCTGATCAAGCTGCAGATCCCCGCCGGCGCCGCCAACCCGGCGCCGCCGGTCGGTCCCGCGCTGGGCCAGCACGGCGTCAACATCATGGACTTCTGCAGAGCGTTCAACGCGCAGACCCAGCAGGAGGGCGGCACGATCATCCCGGTGGAGATCACCGTCTACGAAGACCGCTCCTTCACCTTCATCACCAAGACGCCGCCCGCCGCGGTCCTCATAAAGGAGGCGATCGGGATCGACAAGGGCTCCGGCGAGCCCCACATCAACAAGGTGGGGACGATCAGCATGGCCCAGGTGCGCCAGATCGCCGAGCGCAAGATGCCCGACCTCAACGCCAACGACCTCGACGCGGCGTCGAGAATCATCGCCGGCACCGCCCGCTCGATGGGCGTAGACGTCAAGTAGGAGAAGACTTATGGCTCATGGGAAACGCTACCGCCGGCAGAGCGAGAAGGTCCAGAGCGACAACTCCTATCCGCCCGCCGAGGCGGTGTCCCTGCTGAAGGAGACCGCCAGCGCCGGCTTCGACGAGACGGTCGAGATGCACGTGCGGCTCGGGGTCAACGTCCGCCACGCCGAGGAGCAGCTGCGCGGCACCCTGGCGCTGCCCCACGGCCTCGGCAAAGACGTGACGATCGCGGTCTTCGCCCAGGGACAGCAGGCGCGCGACGCCGAGGCGGCGGGCGCCGACTTCGTCGGGGGCGACGACCTCGCCAAGAGAGTCGAGGAGGGCTGGACCGAGTTCGACGTGGCGATCTCGACCCCGGACATGATGGGGAC
>DATMBX010000157.1:0-5360 GCA_035558955.1 Solirubrobacterales bacterium
CCGAGCGGCTGTTGGCCCTGCTTCGTGACGAGATCTTGACCGAGGCCGACCTCGTCGGGATTGTGTCGACGGGGCCCTCTAGTGTCGCGACGGACCTACACTCTCCAGCTGATCCCCAGAAGCTCAACGACTCGATTCGAAGAATTGCGAACAGTCGTCTACTGCCGGTGGTAGAACCAGCCCACGGAAGCGCGGCTCACAGTGCGGATTCCCGCCACTTCGCCCACGTAGCATTCTCGACCGCGATGGACGTCGTCCGAAACCTCGCAGAACTGGATGGACGGTCCAAGCACTTCGTGTTCGTGACCTCTGCCGAAACAGCGGCCACGGCGCTCGAAGCGGCGGTTGCGGATCCAGGTGGGGAGCTCGCCCGCGAAGTCGCCGAGCTCGCATCCGTGGCCAGGCTCGGGAACGTGACTATGCGGGTAGTCGATGCTGGCGATCTTGCCAGTGCAAACGTGCTTCGGCCGCTGAAGTAGTTCGTGGGCTGTTGCGGGTACATCGTCGTCCCGCAGTCTGATTCGCTGCGCTCCGAGCTGGTTGCTCGATGCCTCGAGCTGGGGCTCGCACGTGAGATTCGGCCCCGAGCGCCGCGCTTTGGCGGCGAACCTGCCAAGCCCGGCCACGGCTGGACAGCGCCGTCACCGCACCGGTTCCAACTCGAAGATTTGGGTTCGATTTCCGCTGTTTAGAATCAGCGGTTTGGAGAGGGTGGACCTGACCGGGATCGGGCAATGCTAGCGGCGGCCGAAGGCTGCTGCGGCATGCGTGTAGCACGGGCAGGGCCAACCAGACCGAACGTAGTGAGGGATGGTGGACCTGACCGGGATCGAACCGGTGACCTCCTGAATGCCATTCAGGCGCGCTCCCAACTGCGCTACAGGCCCATCCGTGAGACCGAACGAACATGTGATTCTAGCGCAGCCGTCCGGCCCTCGTCAAAGCCCCGCGATCGACATGGTAATATGGCGTGCTTTCGGTCTGCTCCGCCCGCCATCTCGTGCGTAGCGAGCCGCCGTTCGAGCGCATTGAGATGGGTTCACGCCTCGCCTCCCACACGCTGCTCCCGGACGACGACGACTACGACGGCGATCCCGACGACGACTTCGACGAAGACGAAGAAGACGACGAGGACGACGACGAGGACGACGAAGCAGAAGGCGGATACCGCCTTGCGTCACGCCATCGTGGAGTGATCGCGACCGCCGTCTAGAGTTGTGCTCCGGCCTGGCAGCCCGGAGCCAGCGTCCGTCGATCGCCGGCGGTCGCTGCCTCGGTCCGTTCGCGGATCCGAGATCGCGCCCGGTGTGGCTCAGCGACGTCCGTCGAGCCGCTCCGCATCCCGGGCAGAACCCGGGAGTTCCACTCGGAGGGGTAGGCTATGTTTAACGGGACGATCGCGCGTCTCCTGATCGACAAGGGTTTCGGCTTCATCCGTGATGAAGGCGGGACCGAACATTTCTTCCACCGCAGCTCCGTCCGGGGCGCTGTGTTCGAGCTGCTCCGTGAGGGCCAGCGGGTCGAGTTCACCACCGAAGAATCGCCGAAGGGTCCCCGGGCCGGCGAAGTCCGACTCGTCGAGGGCTGAGAAGCTCTCGCCGTCGATCCGAACCCGGTCGTCGCCCTCTCACGAGGGCGGCGGCCGGGTTTTTCACGTACGCGGCCCGTTTCACGGGCCCGCGGATCAGCGCAACAGCACCTCGAGCACCGCGTCGGTGTCGGTGAGGTCGGCGAAGAGCGCGTCCGGATTGTGGCCGCGGAGCGACTCGAGGTCGTAGTTGCCGGTCGCCACCGCCACCGCCTTGGCGCCGCCGGCGCGGGCGCAGCGGATGTCGTGCGGTGTATCGCCGATGACGACGACCGCTTCCGGTTCGATCACGTGGCCGTGCTCGGTCTCGTGCCGCGCATGGGCGACGGCGATCAGGTCGTCGCGCTCGATGGCGTCGTCGGCGAACGCCCCCCACGTGAAGTAGCGCCACACGTCGAACTCGGCCAGTTTGATTTCGGCCGAGGCGCGGAAGTTGCCGGTGAGCAGCGCCAGCCGCACGTCGTCGCGACCGGCGAGAGCGTCAAGCAGCGCCCGCACGCCCGGCAGCAGGCCGCGGCGACCGTTGCCAGGCTGCGTGATCTCCTCGCGCAGCGCCGCGCAGTACGCGGTCCGGAACGCATCCACGTCCACGTCCTCGTGCGGCAGGCCGGCGTGGGTCAGCGCGTCGCGCATGATGATGCGGTCGGTGCGGCCGGCCAGGTCGACCTTCTTCAGCGCGTCCTCGAGCCCATGGGTCACGGCGAAGGCGCGCGTCATCGCGCGCGAGCCGGCGCCGCCGGTGAGGACCAGCGTTCCGTCGATATCGAACAACAGCAGTCGCACGTATTCTCCTGAGACCTACGAAAGGAAGCGGCGCCAGCCGCGCGTCGACGTGAGCGCGCCGGTGCCGCCATTGAGCTTGTAGGCGCGCGTCGTCACCACGTCGGCGAACACGGCGTCCTCGGTGAGGGCGACCACCGTCAGCCGGCGCGCCTCGGCGACCCGCTTCACCGTCTCGGCGAACGGCCGGACGTCCGCCGGGTCGAGCGTGATGGTCGGATGCTCCAGCAGCACCACGCGCGGTCCGAGCGCCAGCGCCTTGCCGAGATGGGCACGGAGCCGGACGATCGGCGGCGCGTCGCCGATCGGGCGATCGAGCCGCTCGGCGGGTAGGTCGACTTCGGCGGCGAGCGCATCGACCGTGGCGCGCAGATCGGCCGGCATCGGGTCGATCTCGAGCGACAGCGGCAAGGCCAGGTTCTGCGCCAGCGAGGATGATTCCAGCAGCACCGCGCGCTGGGTCAGGATCCCGAACGCGTCGAGCCACGACAGCCAGTCGTCGCCTTCGGTGATGTCGGCCGTGGAGCGCCCGAGGACGCGCACGACCCCCGCGTCCGGCAGCAGCGCCCCGTTCACCAGGTCCACGAACACCTCGGCGGCCTGGCGATCGAGCCCCGATATGGAGGCGCGCTCGCCTTCCTCCACGACGAAGTCGGCGATGCGGAGCGGACGCAGCCCGCGGTAGTCCTTGACGACGCCGGTGAGCTCGAGCGCGCGCATTCAGCGGCGCTCGACGACCGGCTGGCCCAGGCGGCCCTTGAGCCGGGCAAACGCCTCCGGCGGCGCGCCGACCTCCCCGACGCGGTAGACCCGGCCGGTGTCGTCGCCGTGGAAGTCCGAGCCGCCCGTCGTCAGGAGCCCGTAGCGCTCGGCGATGGCGGCGTAGCGCGCCACCGCCTCGTCGTCGTGGTGGCTGTGCCAGACCTCGATGGCGGGCAGGCCGGCCTCGACCCAGCGCTCGATGGCGTCGTCGCGCTTCGTCTGCCCGGGATGGGCCAGCGACGCGACGCCGCCGGCGCGGGCGATCATCGCCACGACCTCGGGCACCGGCGCGCCGGTCCGCGGCACGAAGGCCGGCTGGCCTGGCGTCAGGTAGCGATCGAAGGCCTCGGAGATCGAGGCGACGTGGCCGGCGGCGACCAGCGCTCGCGCCACCACGGGCCGCCCGATGGCCCGGCCGGCGTCATCGCCCGAGGCGCGGGCGTCCTGCACGAGCGTGACCGGCACGCCGAGCGCGGCCAGCCGCTCCTCGATGGCGACGATGCGGGCACGTCGATGGCTGCGCTGCTCGGCCAGGAAGGCAGCCAGCGGCGCCGACCCGGGATCGATGCCGTAGCCGAGGACGTGGACATCCTTGCCGTCCTCGATCGCCGTGATCTCGATGCCGGCCAGGAAGCCGAGGCCGGCCGCCCGCGCGCCCTCGGCAGCGGCGGCGAGACCGGCCGTCGTGTCGTGATCGCAGAGGCTGAAGGTGGTGACGCCGTCGCGCGCCAGCCGGGAGGCAAGCGCCTCCGGGGCCAGCGTCCCGTCGGACGCCGTGGAGTGGACGTGGAGGTCGATCACGCGCGGGTCGAGCCGGGCTTGGCGGCCGGGCCGCGGGGGGCGGTACGACGCGCCGGTGTCGACCGCGGTTTGGGCTCGCGTCGGACCAGGTCGCGGTACTCGCGGATCAGCAGCTCGAGGTGCTCACGCTCCTCGTCGGCGAACTCGAGGAAGATCCGCTTGCCCTCCGAGTCCTCGAAGCGCTCGCCGTACTTCTTGAAGAAGCGGTGCGAGCCGCGCTCGCAGCGGATGCCGAGCATCAGCGCCTCGCGATCGCTGGTGACACGCGACAGCGCCTCCGCGCCCTCCGAGAAGAGGCCGTTGGCGGCGCCCTTGAAGAACAGGAACGTCGGCCGCGCCTCGAGCTCGGGGTCGAGCGCCAGCAGCTCGCGGTAGCGACCCTCCAGCCGGCCGAGGTGCCCGACCTCCTCCTCCGAGAGCTTGAGGAAGACCGTGCGGGCCCGCGCGTCACGCGTGATCCGGGCGGCGCGGGTGTAGAAGTCCCGCCCGCTGCGCTCGGTGGCGATGGCGATGCGCAGGGCGTCGCGGGCGAACAGCAGCTCCGGCTGGCCCTCGGAGGCGGTCGCCGGGCGCCCGGTCCGGCAGGCTTCGCAGGTGCCGTAGATCTGAACCACGCTCTGGCGCGGGCTGAAGCCGCGCGCCGAGGCCACTTCCTCGATCAACGCCTCGATGTCCGAGCTGAGGAACTCGGAGGAGCTGTTGCAGCTCTTGCAGATCAGGTGGAAGTGGCGCGGGTGGCGGTACGAGTGCTCGAAGCGGTAGCGGCCTTCGCCGAAGTCGACCTTGCGGGCGATGCCCGCCTCGACCATCCACTGCAGCGTGCGGTAGACGGTGGCGCGGCTGATGCGCGCGTCCTCGCGGCGGATGATCTCGACGAGATCGTCCGCGCTGATGTGCCCGTCCTGCCGCAGGAAGACGTCGACGATGAAGTCGCGCTTGCTGGAGCGCTTGCTCCCGGCGGGCCGGAGGCTGTCGACGTACGCCGAAGTGGACTGCATGGACGAAGGCCCCGCCGTGCCGGGGCTGCCGCGCACGGAAACGGACCGACTCGGGGTCTACGCGCTGAACGACGAGCCGCAACCGCAGGTGGACTTGGCGTTGGGGTTGCGGATGGTGAAGCCGCCCCCGGCCAGGCTCTCCACGAAGTCGACTTCGGCGCCCTTCAGGTAGCGCACGCTGATCGGATCGATGAAGAGCCGCACGCCGTGCGACTCGATCGTCTGGTCGGCGTCCGTCCTGGCCTCGCCTTCCTCGATCATGAGGCCGTACTGGAAGCCCGAGCAGCCGCCGCCCTGGACGAACACGCGGAGGCCGGCGTCGAGCTTGTTCTCTTCGGTGAGGAGCTCGGTGATCTTCTCGGCAGCCGTTGGAGTCACGCTGATCATGTGACAAGTATACCCGGCGGGGGCCGGCGCCGGGCGGCCGGGAC
>DATMBX010000158.1:0-11917 GCA_035558955.1 Solirubrobacterales bacterium
CGCCCCGATGTCGCCCGCGCCCAGCTCCTCCACCGCCTCGAGCTCCTTGCCGAGCGGACGGCCGAGCTGGCCGACGCGCTCCTTTTGGCGCCGGACGGCGTTGACCGCCTGCGAGTCGGAGCGGATCGTCCCGCGACAGACCCGGAACAGGTTTATGCGGCCGGCGTAGGGGTCGGCCAGGGTCTTGAAGACGTAGGCGATCAGCCCCTCTCCGTCCTCGGGCGCGATCTCGACCTCCTCCTCCCCCTCGCCGAGGCCGTGCATGGCGCCGCGCATCGCCGGCGAGGGCAGGTCCTCGACCAGCGCCGCGAGCAGGCGGTCGGTGCCCAGGTTGCGGGTGGCCGCACCGCAGGTGACGGGAAAGATCTGCCCCTCCGTGACCCCCCGCTTGAGCGCCGTGACGATCTCCTCGTGGTCTATCTCCTCGCCGTCGAGGTAGCGCTCCATCAGCTCGTCGGAGTTCTCCGCCACCTCGTCCATCAACTTCTCGCGGTACTCCTCGGCCTGGCTGCGCAGCCCCTCGGGAACGTCGACCTTCTGCGCGTTGCCGCGCTCTTCGCTCTCGTAGACGAAGGCCTCCATGTCGATCAGGTCGATCACCCCGCGCACGCCCCGCTCGGCGCCGATCGGGATCTCCGTCGCGACGACGTGGGGGCCGAAGGCCTCCTTCAGCGCGCTGAGCGCGGCGAAGAAATCGGCCCGCTCGCGATCGATCATGTTGACGAAGACCAGCCGCGCCAGCCCGCCCTTGTCGGCGCGACGCCAGAGCCGCTCGGTGTTGACCTCCACTCCCGCCACCGCGTTGACGACGACCACCGCGGCGTCGGCCACCCGCAGCGCCGCGGCCGCGTCGGCGACGAAACTCGGCTCCCCCGGCGTGTCGATCAGGTTGATCTCCCGCCCATCGTGCTCAAAGCAGCCGACCGAGGCGCCGATCGACATCTCGCGCTCGCGCTCGTCGGGCTCGTGGTCGGAGAGAGTGGTCCCGGCGGCCACCGCGCCGAGGCGCTTGAGCGCGCCGGCCTCGAACAGCATCGCCTCGTGCAGGCTCGTCTTGCCGCTGCCCCGGTGCCCGATCAGGGCGACATTGCGAATCCGGTCGGCTGCCTTGTGCGGCACGCCAATGAAGCTACTCCTGTTGCAGACCTGACTTCAACCGCATCACTGCCTTGGTGTGAAGCTGGGATACGCGCGACTCGGTGACGCCAAGCACCTCGCCGATCTCCCGCAGGGTGAGGTTCTCGTAGTAGTAGAGGGCGACGACCAACTGCTCGCGCTCCGGCAGCGAGGCGATCGCCTCGGTGAGATGGTCTTTGACCTCGCTGGTGGCAAGAGCCTCCTGGGGGTCGGCCGCGCGGTCGTCGGCGATCGTGTCCAGCAGGGAAACCTGATCGCCCGAGGAATCGGAGACCGTCCACAGCTCGTCCAGCGCGTATACGGAGGAGTTGGAGATCTCCAGCAGCGAGGCCTGCAGCTCCTCCTCGGTGCAGCCCAGCTTCGCGGCAAGCTCCTCCTCGGTCGGGGCCCGCTGCAGCTCATGCTCGAGTCTGGCCTGAGCGACCTCGATCTCACGGGCGCGCGAGCGCACCGAGCGCGGCACCCAGTCCAGCGAGCGCAGTTCGTCGATGATCGAGCCGCGGATGCGGGTCATCGCGAAAGTTTCGAACTTGATGCCCCGCTCGGGCTCGAAGCGCTCGATCGAGCCGATCAGCCCCATCAGGCCGTAGGAGATGAGGTCAGCGTCCTCGACGTGGGACGGCAGCCCCGCGCCGAGCCGGCCGGCGACGAATTTGACCATCGGCGAGTAGGCGACCACCAAACGCTCGCGCGCCGTCAGGTCTCCCTCTTCCTTGTAGCGGCGCCACAGGTCGCGCAGCTCGACTTCTTTTACGCCCGTCTCCATCGCCTCGCCCCGATTCTACGGTTGCAGGGACGATTTCGAGTGCAGATCGCGTTTACGCACGCGGATGGGCAGCGGCGTAGGTGTCGCGAAGGCGGGCGGCGTCGACCCGCGTGTAGACCTGCGTGGTGGAAATCGAGGCGTGGCCGAGCAGCTCCTGGATCGTGCGCAGGTCCGCCCCGCCCTCCAGCAGGTGGGTGGCGAAGGAGTGGCGCAGGGAGTGGGGCGAGACGCCGGCCGCGAGCGCGGCCTCGCGGACCCAGAGGCCGAGCCGGCGCGTTACATCGGAGTTGGAAAGGCGTCGGCCGCTCTTGGAGAGGAAGAGGGCCGGTTCGCGCGGGCCGGCGGAGAGAGAGTGGCGAGCACGCTCCTCATATCTGCGCAGCGCTCTCTGGGCGGGTTCGCCGACGGGGACGAGGCGCTCTTTGGAACCCTTGCCAAGCACCCGCAGCTGCTCCGTCTCCGGGTCGAAGGAGCCGGTGTCGAGGTTGACGATCTCCTCGCAGCGCAACCCACATGAGTAGGCCAGCTCGAGCATCGCCCGGTCACGAAGCTCCAGCGGCGTGCGAGCAGGGATCCGCTCCAGCAGGGAACGCATCTGCTCGGTGGTGAGGACGCGCGGCAGCTTCTGCTCCTTCTTCGGGCTGGAGACGAGGTCGGCGGGGTTCTGGGCGGCCCGCTCGGTGCGGACCAGGAAGTCGTAGAGGCCGCGGATCGCGGCGAGCTTGCGGGCGACCGTCGCCGGGGAGGCCCCCGCCGAGGACAGCCCGGCGCCGTAGCGGCGCACGTCGCGGTGGTGGACGTCGCCGGGAGTTCTCTCTCCCGCCCACTCGACGAACTGCCCCAGATCCACCGCGTACGCGCGCCGTGTCCGCTCGGCGAGACCACGCCCCCGTAAATCCCGGTCGTAGTCCGCCAGTGCTCTTTCCCAGGTCATGCCCGGTAGGTTCGCCGCGCCGCGGCTGGAGCCTTCGCTAATCGATGTAGATCGGCGTTCCGACTTCGACCTGGTCGTAGAGCTCGATCACGTCGGGGATCGCCATCCGCACGCAGCCGTGGGAGGCGGCAGTGCCGAGTGAGTAGGTCGCGTCGGTGCCGTGAATCCCGGCGCCGGAGAAGATCCCCATCCAGCGGGCCTTGAGCGGATTGGACGGGCCCGGTGGGATCGACTGCCCGGCGAGACTGCCGGCCCAGGCGGAGTTCGGAACGTGCCAGGTGGGGTCCACCTGCTTGTCCTGTATGTGGTACAGCCCGGCCGGAGTTTCGAGCCCCACCTGGCCGACGGCGACGGTGTAGGTCTTTGCCGGCTTCAGGTCCTTCCAGAGGCGCAGCGTGTAGGTCTCGCGGTCGAGGGTGAGGTAGGACGGGTACTCGGAGGCGACGGCGTCCGCGGTCACCTCGGGTCTTACGTAGTGGGTGCGGGCGGCGATCACATGCGGGGCGTTGGCATTCAGCACCGCGGCGTTCAGCTCTTTGGTGAGCAGGTTGTCGCGCAGCTTGCGGCCGTTCTCGGCGGGGACGACGCTGAGCGAGTCGCCGCTGGCGGCCACCGTGGCGTCCTGCGGCTCGATGTTGACCGCGGCGGCGACGCGACGGACGAAACGGTTGACCGCTGGTTGGGAGTAGGTGACGTCGGCGGCGATGTTCTCGTCCACCTCACCGCCGGTTACGTAGCGAGCCAGGCGCCCGGGGAGACCACCGTCGCGACTGGAGGAAAGCGCCTCGTCGACGGCGCTGTCCAGGTCGGCACGGACCTTGAGCATCTTCCCCGGCAGTTTCCAGCTCTCGCCGTCGTAGCCGACGCGGAGCGAGTGGCGCAAGGGCGCGATCAGCTCGCGGTAGACGGCCTGCTTGGCCTCGGCGGCATCGAAGCCGCCGACATCGACGCCGCCGATCGTCACCCCCTCGGCGATCTTGTCGTTCTGGGAGTTGTCGTACGCGTAGGCGCCAACCGCGCCGAGAGCGAGCGCCAGCACGCCGACGACCAGTGCGATTTTGGCCTTGCGACCCACCGCGAAAGAGTTTAGGCACACCAATCGGTCGTTCTTGAGGGATATCTTTCGCCGGTGCCTCCGCCCACGCGCTCCAAGGACGAGGTCCGCAAGGAAGTCTGGAAAGCGATGGACCGCGAGGGCGTGGCGCGCTTCCCGGGCGCCGAGGGACGGATCCCCAACTTCGCCGGAGCGAAGATGGCGGCCGAGAAGCTCGCCGGGCACCGAGCCTGGAAACGGGCTCGGACGATCAAGGCCAATCCCGACTCCCCCCAGACCTACGCACGCCGTATCGCCCTGGAGGAGGGCAAGACGGTGATCATGGCGGTGCCGCGCCTGCGCGATCCCCACCCGTTCCGCGTGCTCGACCCGAAAGAGCTTTCCAAGCAGGCCGTGAAGGAGGCGGCGACGATCAAGGGCGCGCTCAAGCACGGGCGTGTGATCGCGCTCGACGACCTGCCGGAGATCGACTTCGTGCTCTGCGGGTCGGTGGCGGTCAACCTGAGCGGCGCCCGGGTCGGCAAAGGCGGCGGCTACTCCGACCTCGAGTACGGGGTCCTGATCGACGCCTGCAAGATCGACGGCCACACGACGGTGGCGACGACCGTGCACCCGACCCAGATCCTGCGCCGCCACCTGATGATGACCGGGCACGACCTCCCGGTCGACGTAATCGCCACTCCGCGCGCCGTGATCGAGGTCGAGCGCCAGTACGAGCGGCCGCGGGGAATCCTCTGGGACCACCTACAGCCACCGCAGATTCGCGAGATACCCATACTCGAACGTATGGGCTATGCCTGACGACTACGGCAATCCGGATCCGGATTGGCTGAGCATCGACTGGCGCGAGCATGTGCGCCGGGTCGAGCTGCCCGGCGCCGAAGTCAACTACGCCGAGATCGGGGAGGGCGAGCCGATCGTCTTCGTCCACGGCATCTCCGGGTCGTGGCAGAACTGGCTGGAGAACCTCCCCCACTTCGGCCGCAGCCGCCGCGCGATCGCCCTCGACCTACCCGGCTTCGGCGGCAGCCCGATGCCCTCGTGGCCGATCGACATGCCCGCCTACGGCCGGCTGCTCCACGACTTCTGCGAGAAGATCGGCGTCGAGAGCGGCGCGGTGGTCGGCAACTCGATGGGCGGCCTGGTCGCCGCCGAGGCGGTGCTCGCCGCGCCAGGCAGGTTCGACCATCTCGTCCTCGACTCGGCCGCGGGCCTGATCAACACCTGGCTTCCCGAGGAGCGCGGCGCCGCCACCTCACACGCTTGGAACACCTTCGGCTCCCACTTCGGTCGGCTCGCGCGGGAGGTCGTCAGCCGACCTCGCTCCCGCTACCTGATGTTCCGGCTCTTCCTCCGCTACCCGAATCGCCTGCGACCCGAACTGCTCTGGGAGCAGATGGCCTCCGGGCTCCCCTGCCCGGGCTTTACGGACGCGCTCGAGGCCGTGATCGCCTACGACGCGCGCGACCACCTCGCCGACATCGACATCCCGACCCTGATCGTCTGGGGCCTCGACGACTGGGTGATCTCAGCCCTTGCGGCGCTCAGCTACCACCGGCGGATCCCCGGATCCCGCCTGGAGATCTTCGAACGCACCGGCCACGTGCCGCAGCTGGAGCGCCCGGCGCGGTTCAACGCGGTTCTCGACGATTTCCTGAGCGATTAACCGGTGACGGCGCCCTGCGAAGCCGAGGAAACCGTGGCGGCGTACTTGGCCATCACGCCGCGCTCGTAGAGCGGCTCGGGAGCCTGGTACTCGGCTACGCGCTTGGCGATTTCCTCGTCGGAGAGATTGACGTCGATGCGGCGGGCGGTGATGTCGAGGGTGATCTCGTCGCCCTCGCGGACGGCGGCGATCGGTCCGCCCTTGACCGCCTCGGGGGCGACGTGACCGGCCATCAGGCCGCGGGTGGCGCCGGAGAAGCGGCCGTCGGTGAGCAGGGCCACCTCCTCGCCGAGCCCCTCGCCGACGATCGCCGCGGTCACCTGCAGCATCTCCCGCATGCCGGGCCCCCCGGCCGGCCCTTCATTGCGGATCACGACGATGTCGCCGGCTTTGATGCCCTGCTCCTTGACGGCGCGGAAGCACTCCTCCTCGGACTCGAAGACGCGCGCCGGGCCGACCTGCTTGGTGCGCTCGGTGCCGGCGAGCTTGACGACGGCGCCCTCGGGGGCGAGGTTGCCGCGCAGGATCGCCAGCCCCCCTTCCTTCTTCAGAGGGTCCGAGAGCGGGCGCACGACCTCCTGGCCTTCGGCCTCGCTCGCGCCCTCGGCGATCTCGCCGATCGTCTCGCCGGTGACGGTCATCGCGTCCTCGTGGAGCGTGCCGGCCTCGGCCAGCCGCTTGAGGATCAAGGGCACGCCGCCGGCGCGGTAGAGGTCGGTGGCGACGAAGCGACCCCCCGGTTTGAGGTCGGCGAGCAGGGGCGTGGCCCGGGAGATCCGCTCGAAGTCGTCCATCTCAAGCTCGATCCCGGCCTCGTGGGCGAGGGCGAGCAGGTGCAGGACGACGTTGGTCGAGCCCCCGGATGCGCAGGCGCATGCGATCGCGTTCTCCAGGGAGTCGCGGGTGATCACCCGGCTCGGGCGCAGGTCCTCGGCCAGGACCTTGATCACCAGCTCGCCGATCTTCTCGGCGACGGTTCCCTTGTCGTCGTCTTCGGCCGGGACCATCGCCGAGCCGCCCGGGCTGATCCCCAGCGCCTCGAAGGCGCAGGCCATCGTGTTGGCGGTGAACTGGCCGCCGCAGGCGCCGGCGCCGGGGCTGGCGACGCCCTCCAACTCGTGCAGCTCCTCGTCGCTCATGTCGCCGGCGGCGTGGGCCCCCATCGCTTCGAAGACGTCGAGGATGGTGACGTCGCGGTCGTGCCAGCGGCCGGGAGCGATGGAGCCGCCGTAGAGCAGCACTGACGGCACGTCGAGCCGGGCCAGCGCCATCGCCCCGCCGGGGATCGTCTTGTCGCATGCGCAGAGGACGACGATCGCGTCGAACTGGTAGCCGCGGGCCATCAGCTCGATCGAGTCGGCGATCACCTCGCGGCTGATCAACGACGCCTTCATCCCCTGAGTGCCCATCGTGATCCCATCGGAGATCGCGACCGTGTTGAACTCCATCGGCGTGCCCCCGGCCGCGCGCACCCCCTGCTTGACGTGCTCGGCGAGGCCGCGCAGGTGGAAGTTGCAGGGCATCGCCTCCGTCCAGGTGTTGGCGATGCCGATTGTCGGGCGGCTGAGCGCGTCGTCGTCGAAGCCGACGCCCTTCATGTAGGCGCGGGCGGCGGCGCGGTCGGGGCCGTCGAAGACGACAGAAGAGCGGGGGCGCGGGAGCGCGGTCGTGGTGCTGCCGTTGGAGCTCATGAGCGAAATCTACTGGCGCGGTCGCGAAGCAAGATCGAAGACGTCGACGGGGCCGGCGCCCGCGCCGATCTCCTGCAGCCCGTGGGCGACAGCGGTAGAGGCGATCTCGCGCGCCTTTAGGGCCGCTTCCAGCGGCGTCGCGCCCAGCGCGAGGTATGCGGCCAGGGCCGCGGAGTGGGTGCAGCCAGATCCGTGCGCGGCGCCATGGGGGTAACGCTCGCCGTCGATCTCGGCCGACTTACGGCCGTCGAAGAAGAGATCGACGACTCGCACGCTGTGACCGCCGGTTACGACGACCGCGCGTGGACCCAGCGCCAGCACCTCGCGCGGCAGATCCTCTTGCGAGATGGGTTCGACGGCGCCGGTGAGTGCCACCGCTTCCGGGATGTTCGGCGTCGCCACCGTTGCGAGGGGCAGCAGGCGCTCGACCAGCGCCGCCCGGGCATCGTCGTCGAGCAGCACGGCGCCGCTCTCGGCAACCATCACGGGGTCGACGACCACAGGGGCATCGCCGACATACCCCAGCGCTTCGACGACGGCATCGACCGTCTCCACGGTGCCCAGCATTCCGATCTTCACCGCGTCGACGCCGATGTCCTCGGCGACGGCGCGTACCTGGGCGACGATCGTCTCCGGCGAAACCGCCTCGACGGCGCTCACCCCAACCGTGTTCTGCGCGGTGATCGCGGTGATCGCGGTCATCCCGTGCACCCCGCAACGGGCAAACGCCTTCAGGTCGGCCTGAATGCCGGCGCCGCCGCCGGAGTCGGAGCCGGCGATTGAAAGCACGGCGGGAATGCGAATATCAGGGGTCACGCCCGCAGCCTAAATAGATGGCTCGCCGGGCGGTTGCAAGAGGGTCCGGGAGTAGACGCCGACCATCGAACAGGAGAGATAGCCGAGCATCTCCAGACGGGAGAGCGCCGAGGCGGCTTCGGGGCCGGTGAGGTCGAGCTCGATCGCGATCGCGTCGCAGGTGTCCTCGCCGCGCTCGACCGCTTCGAGGATCTCCACCAGCTCGGGGTCGAGCGAGGCGCCGGCCTTCTCGACTCGCCGCGCTCCCGGGCCCAACATCGCGTCGAGCACGTCCTGGCCCCCGCGGACGAGGCAGGCGCCTCCCGCCAGCAGGTTGTTGGGCCCGGCCGAGGAGCGCGAACTGACCGGGCCGGGAACCGCGCCAAGGTCCCGGCCCAGGTCGGCGGCGAGGTCGGCCGTTATCAGCGAGCCGGAGCGCTCCGCCGCCTCGACGACGACGGTCATCCCCGCCATCGCCGCCATGATCCGGTTGCGCGCGGGAAAGGTCCAGCGCCAGGCACCCGCGCCGGGAGGCTGCTCGGAGAGGACAAGGCCGCGCTCGCAGATCCGCCGCCACAGCGAGCGGTGCGCGGCCGGATAGGCGACGTCGGCGCCGCAGCCGAGCACGGCAACGGTGAGACCGGCGTCGAGCGCGCCGCGGTGCGCGCAGGCGTCGATGCCGAAGGCAAGGCCGCTGACCACGACGATCCCCGCCGCCGCCAGCTCGCGGCCCAGCTCCCGCGCGACCTCACGCCCGTAGGAGCTGGCCCGGCGGGCGCCCACCACGGTCACCAGGCCCTCTGGCTCGAGTTGCCCCAGCAGAGCCGAGTCTCCCCTGCCGATCAGCGCCCAGGGGGCGTCCGCCGCGTCGCGCAGGCCGACCGGGTAGAGCGAGTCGTGGCGGCAGCAGGCCCAGCACTGCGCCGCGCGCAGGTCATCGGCGAGGCGGCGCTCGGGGATCGCTTCCACCTGGGCGAGCACCTGGCGGGCGACCTTCGGCGCGGCGGCAGCGGCGAGATCCTCGTTGGAGAGGCGCAGCAGCTCCGGCGAGCGCGAGCCTGGGGCGCCGGTCGCGATCTTCTCGATGTAGGGAGCCAGGTGGGACAGCAGCCAGGAGCGGCGCAGGCAGTCCGGACAGGCGCGCGGCTCGGGACTCATTCGTAGTCCCTCCGGCGCAGCTGAAGCGCCTGCGTCATCTGCTCGCGGTCGATCGTCTCGGCGCCGGCGAGGTCGGCGACCGTCTGCGCCAAGCGCAGCACCCGGTCGTGAGCGCGGCCGCTGAGCCGGCGCCGCGCATAGGCATCGGCGAGCAGTGCCGCCGCCTCATCGCTGAGCACGCACTCGCGCGCCTCGGCGGGCGTCATCTCGGCGTTGCAACGGCCCGAGCCGAGCCGGCGCTCCTGCCGCTGACGGGCTACGGTCACGCGCTCGCGAACATCGGCCGAGGACTCGCCCGGCTCGCCGCCGATCTCCCGCGCGCTGGGCTGGCGGATCGCGGCGAGGATGTCGATGCGGTCGGCGAGCGCACCGCTCAACCGGCCCTGGTAGCGCTGCACCGCGATCGGCGCGCAGCTGCACTCCGAGTCGGCGTCGCCGCGCCCGCAAGGGCACGGATTGGCCGCCGCCACCAACATGAAACGACAGGGGAGCTGGCGCCAGGCGCCGGCGCGGGCGATCGCCACCGTGCCTGTCTCCAGCGGCGCGCGCATCGCCTCCAGCGTGTCGCGGCGAAACTCGCAGAGCTCGTCGAGGAAAAGGACGCCGCGGTGGGCCAGGGTCGCCTCGCCGGGGTTGGGCGGGTTGCCTCCGCCGACCAGTCCCGCGGGGCTGATCGTGTGATGGGGCGCCCGGAAGGGGCGCCCACCCGGAGCGCCCCTGAGCCGTCCGCAGGCGCTGGCGATCCGCGCCACCTGCAGAGCCTCCTCCGGCGCCAACGGCGGCAGGATCGAGGGGATGCGGCTGGCGGCGAGCGACTTGCCCGCCCCCGGCGGGCCGATCATCAGCAGGCTGTGGCCGCCGGCCGCGGCGACCTCGAGCGCGTAACGAAGGTGGCGCTGGCCGCGCAGGTCGGCGAGGTCGGGACCGTGGCCGTTCGGACTCAGCATCAGCGGCAGCGGCTCGGGGCGCTCCGGCATCCACTCCCCCGCCGCCAGGGCCGGCAGTTGCTCGAGGCTCTCCAGCGCGATCACGTCGATGCCGTCGGCCATCGCCGCCTCGGGACCGTTCTCAGCCGGCACGACCAACGCGTCGGCGCCCAGCTCACGTGCCGCCTCGGCGATCGCCAGGGCGCCGGCAACGGGGCGGACCTCACCGTCGAGCGCCAGCTCCCCAATCATCGCCAGCCGCGGCAGCGCCTCCCACTCGAGCTGGCCCGAGGCGACCAGGAGCGCGGTCGCGATCGCCAGGTCCATTCCCGGACCCGCCTTGCGCAGGCTTGCCGGCGCCAGGTTGGCGACTATCCGCCGCAGCGGGAACTCGAAGCCGCAGTTGGCCATCGCCGCCCGCACCCGTTCCCGCGCCTCCCGCACAGCGGCGTCGGGCAGGCCGACGAGGGAGAAGGCGGGAAGGCCGCGATGCACGTCCACCTCCACCCGCACGGGGCGGGCGGAGATGCCGTCGAGGGTGAAGGTTCTGGCCGTGGCGAGCACGGCAACCACGCTAGGGAGAGAGTTTTCTCCTGTTGCGCGGAGGTCGTAAGAGATTTGTCACTTCTTGCGCGCAACGGGCGCACGACAGCGGCCTAGCCTGATTTCGATGACCGAGACGCGCTTGAGGATCGGCCGTGCGGCTGAGGACTTCGTCGCCGGGAAGCTCGCCGCCGCCGGCTGGGAGATCGTCGGACGCAACGCTCGCACCCGCTACGGCGAACTGGACATCGTCGCCCTCGACGGTCGCACGCTCGTCTTCGTCGAGGTCAAGGCCGGGCGCGAGAGCTCGATCTTCGGGCCGGAGCGACCCGTGTTCGGCGTCGGCCCCAAAAAGCAGCTGAAGATCCGCCGCCTCGCCGCCGCCTGGATGATGGAGCGCCGCGACGCTCCCCGCTACGAGGAGATCCGCTTCGACGCGGTCGGGGTCACCTTCGATCGCGTCGGCAACGTCGCCGACGTCGAGTACATCAAGGCGGCCTTCTAGCCGGCAAGCTCCAGCTGGGAATACGCCACCGACTGGAACGAGCGGCGGTGCAGAGCGGAGATGCCTATGCGGCCGATCGCCTCGCGATGCTCGGGGGTCGAGTAGCCGACGTGCTCCTCGAAACCCCAGCCTGGATGCTCGCGCCCCGCGCCCCGCATGTAGCGGTCGCGGGTCACCTTCGCCACCACCGAAGCGGCGGCGATCGCGGCGCTGGTGCCGTCTCCCTCGATCACGGCCCGGTGCGGCACGGCGCAGTCGCGCAGGGAGAAGCCGTCGACCAGGCAGGTCGCGTCGCCTGGCTGCAGGCGCTCCAGGGCGCTGGACAACGCCTCGATGTTGGTCACGTGCAGGCCGCGGTCGTCGATCCCGCGCACGCAGCGAATTACGACGCTCACCCGCGCGGCCGCCCGCAGCACGCACGGGTACAGCTCCTCGCGCCGCTCCTCCTTCATCTGCTTGGAGTCGTGGAGTCCAGCCAGGGAGCGACGATCGGCGTGGGAGAGCGCCTCGTAGTCGATCAGCACCGCGGCGGCGACCAGCGGCCCGGCGAGGCAGCCGCGACCGGCCTCGTCCGCGCCCGCGACATACCGGACGCCCAGCCCCCGGTCATAGCGGAACAGGCGCGACCCCGAGGAACGGCGGCGGCGCTTTGCCCTGCGCACGGCGCGTGCGTTCCCCTCGCGCGGCCCGATCGCCTCAGAAGAGGCCGATGCGGTCGGGAGGCCAGTAGGTGCCGAAGGCG
>DATMBX010000159.1:0-39889 GCA_035558955.1 Solirubrobacterales bacterium
GATTCGTGGCTTCCAAGCGGCAGATATTCGTCGGGGGCGTGCCTATCGGCGGTGGGGCGCCGGTTGCGGTGCAGACGATGACCAAGACCGAGACCGCCAATCTGGCGGCGACGATGGAGCAGATCCGCAAGGTCGCCGACGCCGGGGCGGACCTGGTTCGCGTCGCGGTGCCGCGCGACGACGACGCCGAGGCGCTGCGAACGATCGTCAAGGAGTCGCCGATCCCGGTGATCGCCGACATCCACTTCAACCACACGCTGGCGCTGAAGGCAATCGACGCCGGCGCCCACTGCATCCGGCTCAACCCCGGCAACATCGGCGGCCGCGAGAAAGTCGCCGAGGTCGCCGTGAAGGCGACCGAGGCCGGCGTGCCGATGCGGATCGGGGTCAACTCCGGCTCGCTGCCCAAGCACCTGCATGAGCTGGAGCGCGAGGCGCCGGTGGAGGCCTTGGTCGCCGCCGCGGTCGAGTTCGTCGAGCTGATGGAGAGCCTCGACTTCGAGAACTTCAAGGTTTCGATCAAGTCGACGAACGTGCCCAACACGATCGCCGCCAACCGCCTGCTCGCCGAGAAGATCCCCTACCCGTTGCATCTGGGGATCACCGAGGCGGGGACCAAATGGTCGGGGTCGCTGAAGTCTTCGGTCGGGCTCGGCACGCTGCTGGCCGACGGGATCGGCGACACGATCCGGATCAGCCTCTCGACCTTTCACGCCGAGGAGGAGGTCAAGGTCGCCTGGGAGATCCTCAAGGCGCTGCAGCTGCGCGAGCGCGGCCCGGTCCTGATCGCCTGCCCCACCTGCGGCCGCCTCCAGTTCGACATGGACTCGGTCGTCGCCGAGATCGAGCGGAGACTGGAGGCGTACGCCGAGCCGATCGAGGTCGCCGTCCTCGGCTGCGCGGTGAACGGGATCGGCGAGGCCAGTCACGCCGATTTCGGCATCACCGGGGCCAAGAACGAGGGTCTGATCTTCGCCCACGGCAAGCCGTTGCGGAAGGTGCCGCAGGCCGATCTCGTCAACGCGCTCTTCGAGGAGATCGACAAATCGCTGGATCGCGGCGAGGTCGAGATCGACGAGGCGAAGTCGGCCGAGGGTGGGGCGTGGCTGGCGAGAATCGAAGAGGAGAACGCCGGCGATCTGACGCCCGAGAGGATCGCGCAGATGGAGCACGAGGCGGCGCGGCAGGGCGAGTCGGACCGCGTCCTCCTCGACGAAGAGGCATCGCCCACCGCCGGTCGCCGCTTCACCCGCGCCTGACGACACTAGACTCGCCGCCGTGACGCGACTCACGGAGACACTTCTTCCGACAACTCGGGAGGCCCCAGCCGACGCGGAAGCTTTGTCGCACAAGCTGATGGTTCGAGCTGGACTGATCCGGCAGCTGGGCACCGGGCTTTGGACGTATCTGCCCGCCGGGTGGCGCTCGTTGCGCAAGGTCGAGCAGATCATCCGGGAGGAGATGGAGGCGATCGGGTGCCAGGAGATGCTGATGCCCCTGTTGCAGCCCGCGGAGCCTTGGGAGAAGACGGGGCGGATCGGGATCGAGGAGATGTTCAAGCTCGAGGACCGCAAGGGCTCGCCGCTGGTGCTGGCGATGACCCATGAGGAGTGCATCACCCAGCACATCGCCCGCGAGGTTCGCTCCTACCGCGACCTGCCGCTGATGCTCTTCCACATCCAGACGAAGGAGCGCGACGAGCCGCGCCCGCGCGCCGGGGTGCTTCGCACGCGCGAATTCACGATGAAGGACGCCTACTCCTTCGACCGCGACGAGGAGGGGCTGGCACGCTCCTACGAGCGGCAGGTCGAGGCCTACGAGAAGATCTTCGACCGCTGCGGCCTGCGTTGGCACCGGGTCGAATCCGACGTGGGGATGATGGGAGGGTCCGGCGCCGACGAGTACATGGCTCCCTGCGCCGCCGGTGAGGACGAGGTCGCTCTCGCGCCCGATTTCGCCGCCAACGTCGAGGTCACCGAGCTGCGCGACGGCGACCCTGGGCCGAACGGCGGCACGGTCGAGGTCGTCCCGGCGATCGAAATCGGCAACATCTTCAAGCTCGGCACCCGTTACTCGGAGCCGCTCGGCGCCACCTATCTCGACGAGGAGGGAACCGAGCGGCCGGTCGTGATGGGCAGTTACGGGATCGGCCCCGCGCGCGTCGTCGCCGCCGCGATCGAGCAGGGAGCCGACGAGCGCGGCATCGTCTGGCCGAAGGCGCTCGCCCCGTGGCAGGTCCACCTCGTCTCGCTGGCCAAGGCGGGAGAGCCGGAGCGGGAAGCCGCCGATGCCCTCTACGACGACCTCCGCGGGAAGCTTGGCGCCGAGGTTCTCTACGACGATCGCGCCGCCGGGGCGGGGGAGAAGCTGACCGACGCCGAGTTGCTCGGCTGCCCGCTGCGTCTCGTCGTCGGTCGCCGTGGCCTCACCGAAGGCGTAGTCGAGGCGAGCGAGCGCGCTTCCGGCGCCGAACACCGCCTTCCGGTGGAGGACGCCGCCGAGCGGGCATTGGCGCTCCTGTGGTCCATCGATGGCTGACACCGCCCCGTTCGGGCGCGGCCGCCTGCGCCGTCTCCTGGGCCTCGACCGCAGCGCGCCGCCGCCGCCCACGACTCGCAGGGGGGAGCCGCTCAACCCTTGGACGATTCCCAACTTCGTCGGTTTCGCCCGTTTGGCGGCGATCCCGCTCTTTCTCTGGCTCGCCTTCGACTCGGGCGACGGGCGCTCGGCAGCCGCCGCCACGGTCTTCTGGCTGATCGCCGCCGGCGATTACGTCGACGGCTTCCTCGCCCGCGTCACCGGCCAGTACAGCCGCCTTGGGGCGCTGATGGACCCGCTGGTCGACCGGCTGACGATCCTCTCCGGGGCAGTCGTCTGCTGGCATTTCGAGCTGCTGCCGCATTGGGCGCTGGCCCTGCTCGCCGCGCGTGAGCTGGCGATGCTCCTCCTCGCCCAATACGGGTTGCGCCACGGGGTCGACATCGAGGTCAACTGGCCCGGGCGGATCTCGGTCTTCCCGATCATGGGCGGGATCTTCTTCGCGATGGTCTTCGCCGGCTGGGTTCCCGCGGCGCTGCTGATTGCCGGCCTGGCCCTGGCGATCGTGGCCACGGTCCTCTACGCCCGGACTGGGCTACGCTCCGTGCGGGCGGCGCAAGCGAAGTCCCAGTCTCAATAAACCTTCAACCTTCAGTTGAACCTTTGCCCCGCGCCGACCTATAATCGTTGCAGCGGCCAACGGAGGCGGGAGCCTCACGATCAAGGAGCGAGATGGAGGAGACCACCTTTCCGGATCTGGGTTCCCTCGGCGACAAAGAGCTGAAGCAACTGATCGACGAGCTGACCGCCGAGGAGAATGAGATCTCCTACAAGCGGCGCGTCCTGCACGGCAAGATCGACATCCTCCGCGCCGAATTGGTCAACCGGTTGCGCCAAAAACGGGAGAGCGGGGAATCGCTGATCTCCGGCGACGACGTGGAGCAGCTGACTGAGATTCTCGCCGGCAAGACGCAGGAGCCGACGGAGGACGAGCCGGGCGCCTGAGCGCACCGGCCGAAGGGACGCAGCGATGGCGGTTCACTGCCCCGAGTGCGGGTTCGTCAATCCCGAGGGCGCCAACTACTGCCAGAAGTGCGGGGCCTACCTGGGACGCCCCGAGGGCGGTGAGGACCCGACCACGATGACCTACCGGGTCGACGACACCGGCGACATGCAGCCGGTCGACATCGACGAGGTGGTCGCCGAGGCCGGCGCCGCGCTGGTCATCCGCTCCGGAGGCGGCCGCGCGGGAGAGAGCTTTACCGTCGAAGAAGATCGGGTCAGCATCGGCCGCAGTCCCGACGCCGGCGTCTTCCTCGACGACGTCACCGTTTCCCGCAACCACGCGCTACTGGTGCGCCGTCGCGACGGCCTCTACATCGACGACCTCGGCTCGCTCAACGGCACCTACGTGAACCGGCGCCGGATCGAGTCCCACAAGCT
This sequence comes from Solirubrobacterales bacterium, assembly GCA_035558955.1. Taxonomy (GTDB): domain Bacteria; phylum Actinomycetota; class Thermoleophilia; order Solirubrobacterales; family 70-9; genus DASVDE01. Next base: position 3,982 of record DATMBX010000159.1, read on the forward strand.
GGCCGACGGCGACGAGATCCAGGTCGGCAAGTACAAGCTCAGTTACCTGGAGAAGTAGGGATGGCCGCTTCGGAAACCCAGGTGCGCCAGCGCGACTCGCGACCCCGCAAGGCGCTGACGATCGGCGCCGTCTGCAAGATCCTGCAGAGCGAGTTCGACGACGTCTCGATCTCCAAGATCCGCTATCTGGAGGACCAGAAGTTGCTCTCTCCGCGTAGGACCTCGGGCGGGTACCGCCTCTACAGCCAGTCCGACGTCGAGCGGCTGCGGACGATCCTGCGGCTGCAACGCGACGAGTTCCTGCCGCTGCGGGTGATCCGTCAGGAGCTGGCGGCCGGCGGCGACATCGACCTCGGCGGCAGCGGCGGCGAGAAGCGCAGCGGCGGCGCGGTGCGGCGGGCGATCCTCGTCAACACGTCGAGCGCCTACCTGACCCTCGACGAGGTCGTCGAGGAGACCGGCGCCCGCGAGGAGCTGATCTCCGAGTTGGAGAACTTCGGCATCGTCCAGCCGGAGAGACGGGACGGCAAGACCGTCTACGACGAGACCGATCGCGAGATCATCCGCTCCGCCAACGAGCTCTCCCGCGTCGGCGTCGGCGCCCGCAACCTGCGCGTCTTCCGCTCCTCCGCCGATCGCGAGGCGAACCTGCTGGAGGCGTTGCTTGGACCGTCGCTGCGCTCGCGCAACCCCGAGCGCCGCAAGGAGGCGCTGGAGAGCCTGGAGAGCCTGGCGGCGACGGTCAGCCACCTCAAGCACCTGCTGCTGATCCGGGACCTGCGTCGCCTCGCGGGCGACTGACCCGGTGCCACGGGCGAGCCGCCGACGCGTCGTCGCCGCGCCCCCAGACGAGGTGTGGGAGGTGGTCAGCGACCCCTACAGCCTGCCCCGCTGGTGGCCGCGCACGGGACGGGTGGAAAACGTCGACAGCAAGAGCGCCGGCAAGCGCAGCCAGTGGACGAAGGTGCTGGAGACCGCGGAGGGGAGGGGGGTGCGCGCCGACTACCGCTGCACCGGCTCGACCGAGGGCGAGCGCTACGCCTGGGAGCAGCAGCTGGCAGGGACCCCATTCGAGCGCCACCTGCGCTCCTCCGAGATCGAGATAAAGCTGCGCCCAGAGGGCGAGGGAACAGAGGTGACGATCGCCTCCAAGCAGGCCCTGAAAGGCCTCTCCCGCCTAGGCTCGCCAATGATGGGCAAAGGCCAGGCAAGGATCGTCAACGAGGCCCTCGACAACCTCGAGCGGGCACTGACCGGAGGCGAAAAGTGAACGTTCCCGACTTTCACCACACTGGGATGTGGTGAAAGTCGGGCGCACGATAGACATGCCGCCGCGACGCGACTCGAAGTGGTGGGGGTGGGGAGACCCGGCGATTGCGCCCGAGCTGGACGCTGAGGCGCGGGCGACCCTCCGCGAGCGCGTCGGCGAATTGGAGCCCGCGCCCCGAGCGGTCGCCGCCGCCGCCGACTTCCCCTTGCCTGCCGCTGTTCTGTTGCCACAAGCGCTGATAGATGCGACTGGCGAAGAAAACGTCCTCACCTCGACAGAAGACCGCCTCCGCCACGCCACCGGCCGCGGCTACGCCGACCTTGCGCGCCTGCGCAGCGGCCGCTTGGATGCCGCACCAGACGCCGTCCTCTTGCCGGCCGACGCCGAGCAGGCGCAGCGCGTCCTTCAGGTCTGCGCCGCCGAAGGCATCGCGGTAGTCCCGTTCGGCGGCGGCACCAGCGTGGTCGGCGGGATCGAGCCGCTGCGCGGCGCCCACGAGCGCCTGGTCAGCCTCGACCTGTCCCGCCTGCGCGAAGTCGAAGTCGACGAGCGCTCGCTCACCGCTTGCCTCGGCGCCGGGCTGCGCGGCCCCGAAGCGGAGGCGGCGCTGGGCGCGCGCGGCGTCACCCTGGGTCACTTTCCGCAGTCCTTCGAGTACGCGACGATCGGCGGCTTCGCCGCCACCCGCTCGGCCGGCCAGGCCTCCAGCGGCTACGGCCGCTTCGACGCCCTGGTCAGCTCGGTGAGGCTGATCGCTCCCGCCGGCGAGTTGCGAACGCTGGAGACCCCGCACACCGCCGCCGGTCCGGCGCTGCGCGAGCTGATCGTCGGTTCCGAGGGTGTCCTGGGAGTGATCCCCGAGGTGACGGTGCGGGTCCGGCCGGCGCCGAAGACTCGCCGCTACGAGGCCTGGATCGCCGAGAGCTTCGAGGCCGGCGCCGAGATCGTCCGAACGCTCGCCCAGGGCCCAGGCCTTCCCGATGTGATCCGCGTCTCCGACGAGGAGGAGACGCGGATCTCGCTGGCGCTCTCGGGCCCGCGCGGCCTCGCCCGTTCCCTCTTCGGCGGCTACCTCGGCCTGCGCGGCAAGCGCGACGGTTGCCTCGTCGTGGTCGGCCACGAAGGGACCGAGGAGTCGGTCGCTCGTCGCCGGGCGCTCACCGTACGGGCGTTGCGCGCCGGCGACGCCGCCTACATCGGGCAATCGGCCGGGCGCTCCTGGGAGCACGGCCGATTTCAGGGCCCTTATCTGCGAGACACGCTGATGGACATGGGGGCCTTGGTCGAGACCCTGGAGACCTCCCACACATGGACACGGCTGAGAGAGCTCCATACGGCGGTGGCAGACGCGATCCGCGATTCCCTCGCCGGCCAGGGCACGCCAGGTCTCGTCTTTTGCCACCTCTCCCATGCCTACGCCGACGGCGCCTCGCTCTACTTCACCTTCATCTCCCGCGCCCGTCACGGCGAGGAGATCGAGCAGTGGCGAGCGGTTAAGCGCGCCGCCTCGGAGGCGATCGTCGCCGCCGGGGGCACGATCACCCACCACCACGCGGTCGGTCGCGACCACGCCCCTTACATGGAGGCGGAGATCGGATCCGCCGGAATCGAGGCCCTGCGAAGCGTCAAGGAGCGGCTCGATCCGGCGGGCGTTATGAACCCCGGGAAGCTGCTGCCCTAGTTGCTTGCGGCTTTGCCCGCTTCGACCAGGCGACCGGTGATCTCGCCCCGGAGGACGCTTTCGCCCGTGTAAGCGGGAAGCCGCTGCTCGCGTTTCGCCAGCGCCACCTCGGCGTTGTAGTCGGCGGTGGAGGTGAGCGAAACGTCGATCTGGTCGAAGCCCCCGCCGGCGACGTAGCCCAAGACTTCGGTCGGCAGCGGGAACTGCGCGGCGATGCCCCCGGTGTCGGCAACTCTGACCGCGCCGACCCGCAGCACGATTCTCGGCGAGCGATAAAGCCAGACTGTGTAGAGGTCTCCTGCCGGCGAGGGCTCCAGTCCCTCAGCCTGTACCTGGAGCACAGCGGTGTTGCGAATTTTGCCAAAGAGCGCCTCGCCACTGGCGTCGCCGCCGTCCGTCGGCGAGAGGATCGCCTGGGTCGTCCGGTCGGACTGGGCGGTCGTCGTAGGCGAGCCGGCGGTTGTGGAATCGGAGGAGTCATTCCCACCGTCGTCTCCGCCGAAGACTCCGGCGATCAACAGGAAGATGAGCACAAGGGCAAGCGCGGCGCCGGCCGCGACCCGCATGCGTCTGTCGGTCGGCAGCGACGGTTTCGGTCGCTGTTTCCCAACAGGGGGCGCCGGCGGTGGGGTTGCGGCCATCGGAGGAGCCGCGGGCTTCTCGGGCTCCTTCGGAGGTGGCTCGACCGCTTGTTCGCTGTCGAGCTCCTTCAGCGCCTCTTTCACTCTGGAGCGAACCTCGTCGACGCTCAGCCCCATCAGGGAGGCGAGGTCGTCATAGCCCTGCTCGCGCTGAGCGAGCAGTCGGAGCATGGCCTTCTGATCGTCGCTGAGTGCCACGGGCCGAGAAGCCTATGCCACGCGAGAGAGAGGATCGTGGGTGCTCCGGTTAAGGTGCCCGGCGATGGCCGGCGACCCCCGCGGACTCCTCTCGCACTTCGACGCGCTCGTCGGAACGGAGTGGCTGGACGACGATCCCGAGCACGCTCGAGTCCGCGTCCAGATGCGCGACGAGCTGCGCCAGCCGGTCGGCCTCCTGCACGGAGGAGTGATGTCCACCCTGGTCGAGAGCGTCTGCTCGCGCGCTACGGCCCTCGCCGTACTCGACGACGGGATGATGGCGATGGGCCAGTCGATCGCCGTCAACTTCATCCGCCCGGTCACTCAGGGACATGCCGAGGTCCACGCGAGAGCCCGCCACCGCGGCCGCACGACCTGGGTATGGGAGGCCGAAGTGCGGGACGCGGAAGACCACCTCTGTGCGCTGGCCCAGATGACTATCGCGGTTCGGCCTATCCCCCGAAACGATTCGTAACCGGTAGCCGGCGGTCTCGGCCGAACGCCCTGGGAGTGATCCGGATGCCCGGCGCCGCTTGGCGGCGCTTGTACTCGGAGCGGTCGACCATGCGAATCGTCTCGTCGACGACGTCGGCGGGCAATCCGGCGGCGATCATCTCCTCGCGGCCCTGGTCGCGCTCGACGTAGGCCTCGAGGACCCGATCCAGCAGGTCGTAAGGGGGTAGGGAGTCCTCGTCGAGTTGGCCGGGCCGCAACTCCGCCGACGGAGCCCGCTCCAGCACAGAAGGGGGAATCAGCTCTCGCCCGGCTTCGGCGTTGCGGTGGCGGGTCAACTCGTAGACCAAGGTCTTCGGGACGTCCTTGATCACCGCGAAGCCGCCGGCCATGTCGCCGTAGAGGGTGGCGTAGCCGACCGACATCTCGCTCTTGTTGCCGGTGGTGAGCACCAGCCACCCGTGCCGGTTGGAGAGGGCCATCATCAGGTTGCCGCGGATTCGCGCCTGAACGTTCTCCGCGGCGAGGTCGGTCGGGGAGGGCCGCGCCGGATCGTGAGGGAGGGATTCCACCGCCGGTTCCGCCCCCTCCTCTTCGACGAGCCCGGCTAGGGACGATTCGTAGGCCGACATCGCCGGCTCGATCGGGATCTCGAGCGCCTCGCAACCGAGGTTGGCGGCGATAGTTCGCGCGTCGGCTTGTGTTTCAGCGCTGGAATGGGGCGAGGGCATCACCACGCAGCTGACGTTCTCGGGCCCCACCGCGTCGGCGGCGAGCAGCGCCACCAAGGCGGAATCGATCCCACCGGAGAGGGCGAGGCCGACGTGGCGAAAGCCGTTCTTGGCGACATAGTCGCGCAGCCCGAGGACGAGCGCGCCGTAGACCTCGGCCAGGTCGGGCAGCGGCTCGGCGATCCTGCCCGCCGGCCCGGGAAGCTCGAAGACCAGCAGCTCTTCTTCGAACTGGGCGGCGCGGGCGATCACCTCGCCGGCCGGATCGACCGCGAAGCTCTGGCCGTCGAAGACCAGCTCGTCCTGTCCGCCGACCAGGTTGCAGAAGGCGAAGTGGGCGTCATACGCCCGCGCCCGCGCCGCGAACATCTCCTCGCGCTCACGTCCCTTGCCGCGGTGGTACGGCGAGCCCGACGGGTTCGCGATCAGCTTGGCGCCCGCCGCCACCTCGCTCGCGGCGGGCGGGCCCTCCGACCAGACGTCCTCGCAGATCGTCAGTCCGACTCCCATCCCGGCGACCTCGATCGTCTTGCCCCCCTCGCCCGGGATGAAGTAGCGCTGCTCGTCGAAGACGGCGTAGTTGGGGAGGCGGCTCTTGCGGTAGACGGCCTTGATCTCCCCGTCGGCGAGCACGGCCAGCGAGTTGTGGGCGCGGCGGAAGTCGCCACCGCCGGCGGCCGGCTCGGCGAAGCCGACCAGGGCCACCGTGCCGCTCACTTCCCCGGCGAGATCCTCGACGGCCCGCCGGTTCGCCTCGATGAAGTGGCGCTTGAGGTAGAGGTCCTCGGCCGGATAGCCGGGGAGGCAGAGCTCCGGGAAGATCGTCAGCTCGGCCCCGTCGTCGCGCGCGCGACCAATCCAATCGGCGACCTTGGCCGCGTTGCCGTCGATGTCGCCGACGGTGGGGTCGATCTGGGCGAGGGCCACACGCATACAGGTACCCTGCCACGCGTGCGAGCGCGACGCCTACTGATCGGTGCCTCGCTCGCGTCTCTGGCGCTGGCTGCATGCATGCCGGTCGCGTCTTCGGCGGCCGGCAAGCCCTTCAGGGCGCCCCTCCCGCGCCCAACCGATTCCGTTGCCCGACCCACCGATCGCCCCGATCCCAACCGCAACGCCTACACCGTTCCGGAGGCCCCGCGCTCGCCCGCCTGCACCCGCAACTTCTGCGTGCACTGGGTGGCGGTCGGCATCGACTCTCCCGACCTGACCGACGGCGACGGCTCTCTGGACGGCGACGGAGTTCCCGACTTCGTCGAGCGGGTGCAGCGCATCGCCGAACGCGTCTACGCGATCGAGAATCGTAAGCTCGGCTGGCGCGATCCGAAGTCAGACGGGCGAAAGGGCGGCGGCAACGGCAAGACCGACGTCTACCTGACCCAGATCGGCGGGGAGCTGTTCGGCTATGCCGCGCCCGATCGCAACCAGGCCGCCGCGGGGCGGCTGCCGCGACGGCTCTACGGCTATCTGGTCCTCGACAACGACTACGACTCGTTCGAGTTCCCCGGCACCAAGCCCCACGAGGCGCTCGTGGTGACGCTCGCCCACGAGTACAACCACATCCTCCAGTTCGGCTACGACGCCTATCAGGACGCCTGGTTCGCCGAGTCGAGCGCGGTCTGGATGGAGGATCAGGTCTTCAACGGGATCGACGACTACCTGCGTTACGTGCGGCGATGGATCCATCGCTACGACACCCCGCTGACCGCCAACTCGATCAAGGAGTACGGCTCCGCCGTCTGGAACCAATGGCTGGTGCGCCGCTACGGCCGCTCGATCGTGCGCAAGGCTTGGGCGCGGGCGATCCGCGTCCAGCCGGGCGGCTTCTCCGTCGCCGCTTACGACGCGGCGATCCGCGCCGCGGGGGGCTCGGACTTCAACCGCGACTTCGCCCGCTTCTCACGCGATGTCGCGGAGTGGCGAACCGGGGCGATCTTCCGCGAGGGTCCGCTCTTCCCCGATGCGTCGCGGCAGGGCTCCCTGTCCACAGACGGCAGGCCACTCATTCGCTCCCTCAACCACACCACGTTTCAATTGCTCCGAGTAGACGCGCGCGGAGGGCGGGCGGTGGTCGTCGATGCCGAGGCGCCGCGCGGGACCGCGGCGGGGGTGGCGCTCGTGGGGCGGATCGGCACCGAGCGTCGGGGCAGGGTCGTTTCCCGTCTGCGCTTCAAGCGCGGCGGGGGCCGCATGTCCGTGCGGCTGTCCCGTCCAGGCCGCTTCGACCGGGTCACCGCGTTGCTGGTCAACGCCGACGCCACCGCGGTCGGCTTCAGCGCGCGGCTCCTCGACTGGAACTACTTGACGGACACGGCGCCGTTCGAGGTGCGGGCGCGCGTCGTGCGCTGAGCCTTCTTCGCCGAGGCGACGGCCGGAGTCGCGTGGACGATCTCTCGAACCGCTCCCTCGAGGTCGAGGCCGAAGCTGTCGAGGTCCGCCATCGCGTCGTAGTCGCCGACCAGGCCGAAGTTCACCTGCCCGTCGTAGGACATGATCCCGACGCAGAGGGCCTGGCGGCGGGCGAGCGGCACCATCGGGAAGATCGCCTCCATCTTGCGGCCCAGCACGTAGAGGGGGAACTGGGGCCCGGGGACGTTGGTGACGACCAGGTTGAAGAAGCGCTGGGCCGGCTGTAGGCGAGCCGCCTGGGCGGCGATCGTAGGCGGCGCGAAATCGGTGACACGGGTGAGGATCTCCGCGCCGACCGCCTGGCCGGAGCCCTTCAGGTCGCCCATCGCCTTGGTGACCAGATGCAGCCGCTCGACAGGGTCCTCGCAGCCCACCGGCAGCGGCGCCATCATCGCCGCGATCCGGTTGCCGAGCGCGCCGCGCTCTTCCTCGGCGCGGACGCTGACCGGCACCATCGCCCGCATCTCCATGCCCTCGGTGTCGTGACCGCGAGCGCGCAGGTAGTTGCCGAGCGCGCCGGCGACCACCGAGAGGACGACGTCGTTGACGGTGCCGCCGTGCTCGTTCTTGACCCGCTTCAAGTCACCGAGGTCGGCACGGGCGAAGGCGAGGCGGCGGTGGGGGCCGATGTCGACGTTGAAAGGCGTGCTGGGCGCGGACAGCCCGGCGCCGATTATCTCCCCGGTGGCGGTGAGGCCACGCAGCACCTGGCGCGGACCGCGCAGCACCGCGCGGAAGCCGCGGACGACCTCTCGCGGGCTGGTGGCGCGCTCGCGCAGGGCGTCGGTGAGCAGCTGCAGGTCGGTCGGCTCGGGGCGGGGGGCCCACTGCGGGGGCCTCGCGGGCGGGTTTGCCGGCTCACGCTCGGTGTCGAAGAGGACCGTGGTTATGTCAACCCCGGAGATGCCGTCGACCAGGGCATGGTGGCTCTTGCCGACCACCGCGAAGCGGTCGCCGTCCAGCCCTTCGACCAGCCACAACTCCCAGAGCGGCTTGCTGCGGTCGAGCTGCTGGGAGAAGACCCGCGCCGCGAGGTTGCGCAGCTGCTCCTCGGACCCGGGGGCCGGGAGCGCTGTTTGCCGCACGTGGTAGTCGAGGTTGAGGTGGGGGTCGTCGACCCAGACCGGGCGGCCCTGGCCGAAGGGCACGAAGCGCAGCTTCTGGCGGAAGCGCGGCACCAGGTGCAGACGCGAGGCGATGTGGTCGCGGAACTCCTGGTGGCTGGGCGCCGGCCCCTCGAAGACGATCGTCGAAGCGACGTGCATGTGGGCACCCGCTCGCTCCATGTGGAGGAACGAAGAGTCGAGCCCGCTGAGCCGATCCTCACTCACCGCGCCATCTTCGCAGACGCCCGAAGGGGATCAATCGGAAAATGCGAGTTGAAGCTGGTCCTGCGGCGCGGCGGGCTCGGGATTGGGCGGCTCCCGCTCGAAGGAGGCGACCCGGACGCCGAGCAGGCGCACCGGACGGGGTGGGGAGTAGGCGCGCAGCAGGTCGAGGGCGACCGGGGTGACGACCGCGGGGTCGTTGGTCGGGCACTCGACCGTGTGGGCGCGGGTGACCGTGGTCCAGTCGTCGAGACGAACCTTGATTCCGATCGTGCGGCCTTCCAGATTCCGAGAGCGCAGGCGCTTGCACAACTCCTCGGTGAGCGACGCCAGCGAAGCTGCTAGTTCCGCGTGGTCGCGAACGTCGACGTCGTAGGTCGTCTCGGCCGACTGCGACTTGGCCTCGCGGACGACTGTGAGCGGGGTGTCGTCCTCGAAGCGGACGCGGGCCTGGAGCCATCGCCCCATCCGCGGGCCGAAGGCCTCGACCAGGCGCTCGGTGTCCGCGGCGCGCAGCGCCGCCAAGGTGCGGATGCCCATGCCCTGCAGCTTCACCACCGTCTTCGGCCCGATCCCCGGGACGAGGCCGGGGGAGTCCTCCGCGAAGCGCTCCAGCGCTTCCTCTCGCGAGAGCACCACCAACCCGGCCGGCTTGCCCAGCTCACTCGTGATCTTCGCCAGCAGCCGGTTCTCGGAGATCCCGATCGAGCAGGTCAGCCCGGTCTCCTCGCGGATCTCAGCCGCGATCCGCCGCATCGTCGCCTTCGGCGAGAATAGCCCGGTCAGCTCGATATACGCCTCGTCCAGTCCCACGACCTCGACCGTTTCCGCATTGCGCCGCAGAATCGACATCACCTGTCCCGACGCCTCCCGGTAAGCGCTGAAATCCGGCTGGATGAAGATGGCGTCGGGAAGTCTGCGCCGAGCGATCGCGGCGGGCATGGCCGAGTGGACCCCGCCAAGCCTCCGGGCCTCATAGCTCGCCGTGGTCACCACAGCCCGAGGCCCAGACCCGCAAACCACAACCGGTTTTCCCTTCAGCTCAGGCCGCCGCCGCAGCTCGACCGACGCGTAGAACGCATCCATGTCGAGATGGGCAACGGTGCGATCGGCCATCCAACCGATAGTAGGCAACGACCTAGACTTCAAAACGTGGCTTCACCCGAAGCGAAGAATCTTGAGGCGATCTCGAAGGCGATCGACCAGCACAACTCGAACTGCCCGTTCCCGGCGGCTGAGGTGCGGATGAACCCGTTTGAGGTCGAGCGGCTGGGCTGGGATCACATTCGTGGCCTGCCGGTTGTGCCCGATCCGGAGATCGGGACGGGGCGATTCCGCATCGTCTGCTCCCGCGACCTCGAAGGCGACGGGCTCGAAGAGGTCGAGGCCGTCGGCCAGGAGCTCCAGACCGTCACCCCTCAAGCCAACTAGCCCCCCGCGGTGCAACGCATACGACGGGTAATGGCTGCTTTTTGCGTTGCACCAGGTGCTAGACGGAGTTCCAGAAGTCGAGGCCGAGACCGTTGAGCCAGTTCTGGGCTTCGATGTTGAGCTGGAACAGCTCGCCGGTCCAGATCAGGACCCCCATCGCGATGAGGATCATGCCGCCTGTGGCGATGATCGCCTGGTAGTGGCGCTTGACGACGGCGAAGGCGGTGGTCATGCGGGAGAAGGCGATCGCCGTGAGGAGGAAGGGGATCGCGAGGCCGGCCGAGTAGACGGCGAGGAGGAAGGCGCCGCGGGCGACGGAGTCCGAGAGGGAGGCGGCGGCGAGGATCGCGCCCAGCGTGGGGCCGATGCACGGGGTCCAGGCGATCGCGAAGGCGGCGCCGGCGACGATCGGGCCTCCCTTGCCGGCGCGCTCCATCAAGCCGTCGACATGCCACTCGCGGTTGAGGCGGGTAACGAAGAGGGCGGCAACGAAGAGGACGCCCATGGCGACGATCAGGGCGCCGGAGATCTTGGTCAACAGCTCCTTATGGTCCTGCAGGGTCGAGCCGAGACCGGTCGCGGTCAGCCCGAGCAGGATGAAGATCGCCGAGAAGCTGGCGACGAAGAGAAGGCTGGGGCCGAGCACCCGCCTCCAGCCGGCGTCGTCCAGCTCCGCCGCGGATACGCCGCTGACCGCGGAGAGGTAGCCCGGGACCAGCGGCAGCACGCAGGGGGAGAGGAAGGAGACGACGCCCGCCGCAAGCGCGGCGAGGATGCCGACGCCCGCCGCGGGGTCAGTGCTTATCTCGGCCACGATCACGATCCCTCAGGCTACTTGCGCCGGAGTGTGGGGGAGGGGAGGATGACGCGGAGATGGTCCCAGCCCCAGCCGAGGAGGAGGCGAAGCCAGAGTGACCGAGTTGACCGACAAGCAGGCGGAACTGTGCGAGGAGAGCGAGACCGACTACTCGGATCTCAGCGCCCTGTTCATCAACTGCACGCTGAAGCGCAGCCCGGAAGTCTCCAACACCCAGGGGCTGATGGACGTTTCGATGGAGATCATGCGCCGCAACCGGGTCTCGGTCGAGGGGATCCGCGCCACCGACCATGAGATCCCCCCGGGCGTCTGGCCGGACATGACCGAGCACGGCTGGGAAAAGGACGAGTGGCCGGCGATCTTCGAGAAGGTGATGGCGGCCGACATCCTCGTCCTGGGCATGCCGATCTGGCTGGGGGAGAAGTCGTCGATCGCGACCAAGGTCATCGAGCGCCTCTACGGCAACTCCCGCCTGCTCAACGACGACGGGCAATACGCGTATTACGGGCGGGTCGGGGGTTGTCTGGTGACCGGCAACGAGGACGGGGTCAAGCATTGCGCGATGAACGCCCTCTACTCGCTCCAGCACCTCGGCTACACGATCCCGCCGCAGGCCGACGCGGGCTGGATCGGCGAGGCGGGCCCCGGGCCGTCCTACCTCGACGAGGGCTCGGGCGGGCCCGAGAACGACTTCACCAACCGCAACACGACCTTCGCCACCTGGAACGTCCTCCACCTGGCGCGAATGCTCAAGGACGCGGGGGGAATACCGGCGCATGGGAATCAGCGCACCTCCTGGGACGCCGGCTGCCGCTTCGACTTCCCCAACCCCGAACACCGCTGAGGCGCGCCGCCCGGTAGATTCCTGGCTACGCAGCCAAACCGCCGCGCGCGCGGCGAAACACAGGAGCAGACTTTGAGCAACCGCACGTTCGTGATCGGGGTCGGGATGACTAAGTTCGAGAAGCCCGGCACCAAGGAAGGGGATTACCCCGACTGGGCCAAGGAGGCGGGGGAGAAGGCGCTTTCCGACGCCGGCATTCCCTACGACGACGTCGAGCAGGCCTACGCCGGCTACTGCTACGGCGACTCGACCTACGGCCAGCGGGCGCTCTACCAGCTCGGCCTCACCGGGATCCCCGTCGTCAACGTCAACAACAACTGCTCGACCGGGTCCTCGGCGCTGTTCCTGGCCCGCCAGGCGGTCAAGGGCGGCCTCGTCGACTGCGCGCTCGCGGTCGGCTTCGAGAAGATGGAGCCCGGCAGCCTCGGCGTCAAGTACACCGATCGCACCAACGCGCTCGACAAGCACGCGATGCGGATGTTCGAGATCCGCGATCCCGAGCAGTCTCCGCCCGCGCCGCAGATGTTCGGCAACGCCGGCCGCGACCACATGGAGAAGTACGGCTCGACCCCCGACCACTACGCCTGGATCGGCTGGAAGAACCACAAGCACTCGGTCAACAACCCCTACGCGCAGTTCCAGGACGAGTACACGCTCCAGGACATCAAGGACGCGAAGATGATCCACGACCCGCTGACCAAGCTCCAGTGCTCACCGACCTCCGACGGCTCGGCCTGCGCGATCGTCGCATCGGAGAGCTACGTCGACGAGCACGACCTCTGGGGCCAGGCGATCGAGATCGCCGGCCAGTCGATGGTCACCGACCTCAGCTCCACCTTCGCGGACGACACCGACTGCATGAAGATCGTCGGCTCCGACATGTCCAAGCAGGCGGCGAAGGAGGCCTACGAGGAGGCGCAGATCGCCGCCGATGAGGTCGACGTCTGCGAGCTGCACGACTGCTTCAGCGCCAACGAGCTGATCACCTACGAGGCGCTCGGCTTCGCCGACGAGGGCGAGGGTCACAAGCTGGTCGACGAGGAGGCCACGACGTATGGCGGCAAGGTCGTCGTCAACCCCTCCGGTGGGCTGATCTCCAAGGGGCATCCGCTTGGGGCGACCGGCCTCGCGCAGTGCTCCGAGCTGACCTGGCAGCTGCGCGGCCAGGCCGACAAGCGGCAGGTCGACGGCGCCAAGGTTGCGTTGCAGCACAACATCGGCCTCGGCGGAGCCGCCGTGGTCACCGTCTACAAGCCGGCCGCCTAGGAGGCGACCGGAGGAGGAGGGCACGATGGCGAAGGAGCGGCGGATTCTGAGCGGCAAGGTCGTGGCGATCACCGGCGGCGCACAGGGGATCGGCAAGGCGACCGCGACGGCGCTGGTCCGCAAGGGCTGCCGGGTGGCGATCGGCGACATCGACCTGCCGCTGGCTGAGCGGACGGCGACGGCTCTGGGGGGAAGAACGATCGCCCTGCCGCTCGACGTCACCGATCGCGGCTCCTTCGCCGCCTTCCTCGACGAGGCCGAGCGCCAGCTTGGCCCGATCGACGTGATCGTCAACAACGCCGGGATCATGCCGGTGACGCCGTTCGTCGAGGAGAGCGACGACTCGGTCCGTCGCCAGGTCGACATCAACCTGCACGGCGTGATCACCGGCACCCAGCTCGCGATCGAGCGCATGCGGCCCCGCGGTAGCGGCCACATCGTCAACATCGCCTCGCAGGCCGGCAAGGCCGGGGTGCCGGGAATCGCAACCTACTCGGCGACCAAGCACGGAGTGGTGGGGCTGAGCGAAGCCGTGCGGCAGGAGCTGCGGGGCAGCGGGGTCGATGTCGCCTGCGTGATGCCGACGGTGGTCAACACGGAGCTGACCCACGGGGTCGGCCAGCGCTGGATCAAACCGGTCGAGGCGGAGGACGTCGCCAACGAGATCGTCGACGCGCTCGAGGTTCCGCGCTTCGACGTCTTCGTGCCCCGCGCCAACGGCGTCCTGTTCAAGTTCGTCGCCCTGTTGCCGCGCGGCGCCCGCGAAGGCCTCGCGCGCCTGATGAAGATGGACAGACTGATGACCGAGGTCGACCACGGCGCCCGCCGAGGCTATGAGGAGCGCGCCGCCGCCAGCAAGGGCGAAGGGGAGGCGGCGGAGGACAGCAGCGAGACGGCCGCCCACCGCAGCGCCTAGGGTTGCGGTGGGTCGCCTCTACGACGCGACCTGGGGACGGGGCTTCGCCGCGCTCTATGACTGGGGGCTGAAGGCGACCGAGGAGGGCGGGCTGCGCGACACGCGCCGTGAGGTGCTGGCGGGGGCGAGAGGTCGTACGATCGATCTCGGCGCCGGGACGGGCGCCAATATCGGCCTTTTCCCGGAGGCGGTCACGGACTTGATCTACGCTGAGCCGGACCCTCACATGGCCAAGCGGCTTCGCGAAAAACTGGCTGAGTCGGGTGAGCGCGGTGAGATCGTTGAGGCGCCGGCACAGAGCCTCCCATTCGAAGACTCGAGCTTCGACACCGCGGTCTTCACGCTGGTGCTCTGCACGGTTCCGGATCCAGCAGCGGCACTGGCGGAGACAGCCCGCGTTCTGAAACCGGGCGGCAAGCTGCTCTTCGTCGAGCACGTCCGTTCCGATGACCCGGGCGTAGCCCGCTGGCAGGACCGCCTCGAGAGGCCCTGGCGCTTCCTTGCCGACGGCTGTCACTGCAACCGGAACACGGTCGCCACGATAGAAGCCTCGCCGTTGCAGCTGGAACGAGTCGCGGGAGGCGATCTCCCAAAGGCCCTGCCGCTCGTCAAACCACTGGTGTGGGGCAGCGCCACCGCCAGTTGACGCTTCAACGCACGATAATGGTGGTTATGTCAACTTAGATCAGCCGGCCTGGCTGAGGGCTGACTCGATCTCGCTCGCGGAGCCCGGCGTGCCTATCGGCTCCAGGGCCCCATCTGACCCCTGCACGGCGAAGGACGGAGTGCCGGTAAAGCCCAAGCTCGACGCCTGGCTGGTCGTGCGGTTGACCTCGCGCAAAACCGCTTTGCTTCTGCGGTCGGCATTCCATTGGGCGATGTCGGGCACGCCGGCGCCTCTGGCGATCGCCGTCAAGAAGTCGTCGGTGACGTAGCCGGAGTTCTCGAAGCCCTGGTTGCGGTAGAAGAGCTCGACGAAGTTCCAGCCGCGGCCCTGCTCGCCGGCGGCGATCGCACCGGCGCCCGCGTCCGTTGACTCCGAACCGAGGATCACGTAGTTGCGGAAATCGAGCTTCGCCTCGCCGCGGCGAACGGGCCCGGCGATCACCTCGGGAATTATCCCCTCGGCGTAGCCTTTGCACGCCGGGCATTGCAGGTCGCCGAACTCGACCAGGGCCACCCTCGCATCTGGGTCGCCGAGGACCATCCCCTTCTGCGGGATCCCCCGCAGCTGATTGCTGACCAGAGCGACATCTTTGACGTCGCTCGCGTCTCCCCCCTCGCTCTGGCTCTGGCTGATCACGACGGCGACCAGGACGGCGGCGATCGCCAGGAAGGCGACAGCACTGCCGAGCTTGACCAGGCGCTGACGGCGCTCTTCATCCATCGGGTCTCCCCACGTACCACAACATGCGCATCGTGTTGACGGCGAAGAGGACCGTCATCGACACCGCGCTCGCCACGCACCACTGACAGACCGCATCGATCCTGAACAGCTCCAAGTAGGTGAGATAGACGCTGAAGCCGAAGCCGAAGAGGGCGAAACCGAAGCCGGCCATGCGCGCGCCGTCACCGCGCAGCAGCGCCGCGACGAGCAGCAGCACATACCCGATGACGCCGATGACGGCGACGTCGATGCCGAGCAGCTCAGAATGAGAGCTGTCGGTGACCTTTTCGCACCCTCCTTCCCCGGCTATGCAGGCGGGGGCGTCGCCACCGGCCGTAGCGATCGCGATATAGGTGGCTACGCCGATGCCAAAAGCGGCGGCGAAAACCGCGATGCGGCGCAGGGTTCCTTCGGTTGGCAGCTTCATGGCGGCGCAGTCTCCCGGATCTTCCTGAAGGGACCCTAATGGCGCTTCCAGCCGCCACCGAAGAAGCGACTGAGCCTGCCGCTCGCCCGGTTCGGGCGAAAGCTCGGCGGGCCTCTCTCCGGTGGAGGCAGCTCTCCAGCCTCGCGCGCGTCGATGCTCAAGGTGACCCCGCGCTCTGCGGTCCTGCTCACCTCAGGCGCGTCGGCGAAGCGCGCCGTTCCGTTCATGTCCTCGAAGGCGATGCCGTCGAAGATGTGCTCGCGGTGGTTATCGAGGATCTGCAGCACCCGCCCGACCTCGACCTCATCTGAGCTGTATACGGGCGTGCCGGGCTGGACAGCCGTGTAGTGAACCGCTTCGCCATCGTCGATCATGCCCAAAGGCTATTGGGCGGGAGGCTTCGCCAGCCTCGTCGCGACATCGGGCTCGGCGCAGAAGGCGGCGATCTCGCGGGAGAGCCTGCCGCCCTGCCAGGCGAGTGGGGACTGGCCCGGGGCTTCGCCGATAACTCGCGCCCGTGGCAGGCGTTCGGCATATGCCAACGCCACCTCGTAGGGGTGGCCGGGATCGGCGTCGTCGTGGCTGGCTACGACGAGGGAGGGAACCTCCAGCGACTCCAGCTCTTCCATCGCCTCAAAGGGGCGCGAGCGCGGAATTTGGCGCAGCGCTTCGACGAGGGCCCCGGGATGTCTGTGCCGCAGCATCCGCTCCCTTGTAAAGCGCAGCACCGAGTCCCGCCAGGCAGGGTCGATCCCCTGGACGCGGTCGATGTAGTCGACGAAGCCGTCCACCCCTCCCCTCTCCAGCGCATCCGCCAACCCGTCCCAGTACGCCGGCGTTCCCCCAGCGACCGCTCCGCTGCGACTTATCCCTGACATACGGGGATAAGTCGCAGCGGAAGCCGATTGTTCGGGGATGTAGACGGGGCCGATGAGGACCAGGCCGGCGACGCGCCCGGGGTGGCGCAGCGCGTAGGCGACCGCGGTGTGAGCGCCCATCGAGTGTCCGGCGAAGAGGAACCTCCCCTCCCCTACGGTCGCCGCCACCACCGACTCCAAGTCGCCGACCAACTCGGGGTATCCATAACCCTGGCCGACCGGGGCGGGGTCGGATTCCCCGTGTCCCCGCGCGTCGTAGGAGACGACGAAATGGCCACTACGCTCCAGCGTTCGCGAGCCGTGAACCACGTAGCGGCGAGTCGCTGTGATCCCATGACAGAGGACTATCGGCATCCCCTCCCCCGCGGCCTCGCCGCGGATCGCCAACCCCTCGCCGGCGGTGAATTGCCGCGGCTCCGCGAGCCCCGGCGGCATCAGCTCAGGGCGGCGACTGCCTCTTCGAGGTCGCCGACCGTCTGGAAGGTTCCTCCCGTCTTCGAGACGTGACGGTGACGAACGACCCCCTCGCCGTCGATCACGAAGGTCGCGCGGTACACGTATCGCCCGCCGGGTGTGTCCCTCAGCCCGGTGAACCTGGCAAGCGGGCCTACCCAACCGGTCACCCCGTAGCTCTTCGCCACCGCCAGGTCCTCATCGGCGAGCAGCGGCACGTTCAATTGCTGCTCCTCGACCCAGCGCTCGTGGGAGTCCACCGACTGCGGAGAGATGCCCAGAACCTCGGCGTCGAGCTGGTCCATCCTCTCGCTCTTGTCGCGGTAGGAGCAGAATTGCTTGGTGCAGACCCTCGTCGCGTCCCCTGGATAGAAGGCGAGCACGACGTTGCGCCCGCGATAGTCGGACAGCTTGTACGTCTTGCCGCCGGTGCCCGGCAGCCCGAAGTCTGGGGCCACGTCGCCTACGCCGACCTTGGCCATGAGCAGTTAGCCCTTTTCGATCGTGATCTTGTCGATGATCACAGTCTGTCTGGGTCTCTCGGTCGGCGTGCCGAGCGACCCGATCCGATCGACTACGTCCATCCCCTCGTTCACCTGACCGACCAGCGCGTAGTCGGGTGGGAGGCCGGCATCGGCGCCGGTGACTACGTAGAACTGGCTGCCGGAGCGGCCGGGGGGCTCCGCCGCGCTCTTCGCCATCGCGACGACGCCTCTCGTGTAGGCGAGGTTGGCGGGCGGCTTCTCGTCGACGCTGTAGCCGGGGCCGCCGGTGCCGGTGCCGAGGGGGTCGCCGCCCTGGATGACGAAGCCGGGGACGATGCGGTGGAAAGGCAGGCCGTCGTAGAAGCCCTGCTCGGAGAGGTAGGCGAAGGAATTGGCCGTCTTCGGCGCGCGGGTCGTGTCGAGCGCGATTTCGAAAGTCCCGCAGCTGGTGTCCACCACCGCTGTGACCTTCTCACCTTTCTTCAGCGTCTGCTTCGGCGCTCTCAGGCTTACCTGCTTGGGCTTCGGCGCCTCGACCTGCTCGCAACCGGCGGCGCTCGCGGCGGCGCTCGACGAGTCGTCGTCCCCGCCGCCGCGGGAGATCAGGATCGCCCCGACCACGCCGATCGCGATCAGCGCGAAGACGGCGAGGATGATCAGCCGCGGATCTCTTCTCTGCCCCTCCATCGCCGCGGAAGCCTAGCGGGCCACCTCCCGATTAGGCTGCCGACTCGATGGGGATAGAGGGAATGCCGCTGGCGCTGCTCGTCAACCCGCACTCGGCGGGCGGCAAGACGCTGAAGCTGCTGCCCCGAGTCGAAGCGGCGCTGGACGCGCGGCGAATCGTCTTCCGGGTGCAGAAGACCCGAGGCCTGGAACATGGGGTCGCGCAGGCGCTGAACGCGGTCGAGGCCGGCGAGGTCCCGGTGGTGATGAGCGGCGACGGCCTCCTCGGGGCGATCGGGGGCGCTCTGGCCGGCGCCGAGACGCCGCTGGGGATCGTCCCCGGCGGGCGCGGCAACGACCTCGCCCGCGTGCTGGTGATCCCCGACGACCCCGAGGGGGCGGTCGAGACGATCGCCGCCGGGAACGCGCGCCAGATCGATGTCGGCGAGGCGAACGGCAAGCGCTTCCTCGGCATCGCCAGCATCGGCTTCGATTCCGAGGCCAACCGGATCGCCAACGAGACCCACCTCCTGCGCGGAAACCTCGTCTACGCCTACGGGGCGCTGCGCGCGCTCCTCGGCTGGAAGCCCGTCCGCTTCACGATCCGCGTCGACGAGGAGCGGGTCCGCTTCACCGGATACTCGGTCTCGGTCGCCAACAATCGCGCTTACGGCGGCGGCATGTTCATCGCCCCCGACGCCGATCTCGCCGACGGCGAATTCGACATCGTCACGGTCGGCGAGGTGGGAAAGCTGCGCTTCCTGGGTAACCTGCCCAAGGTGTTCAAGGGCACCCACGTCGACGAGGACGAGGTGCGTGTCTTCCGCGCTCCCCATCTGGAGCTGAGCGCCAGCCGCCCGCTCGAGGTCTACGCCGACGGCGAGCACCTCACCGACCTGCCTGTCTCGCTGCGCCTGCTTCCCCGCGCGCTGAGCGTGCTGGCCCCACCCGGGTGAGCGGCGGAGCGCTGTTCGGCGCCAAGATCGCCACCGCCCGCGCGATCGGCGCCGCCAGCCGCGCCAGCGGCCGCGGCGGGGGCACGACGCTGCCGGGACGAGTGCTGCTGCGCCTCGCCCCCGACGCGATCGCTCAGCTCGGGGTTGGGCTCGACCGGGGAACGACGATCGTCAGCGCGACCAACGGCAAGACGACCACGGCGGGGATGATCGCCGCGATCCTCGCCGCCGACGGGCGCTCGCCGGTCCACAACCGGGCCGGCTCGAACATGACCTGGGGAGTCGCCACGGCGCTCTTGGAACAAAAGGGCCGCGAAGGCCTGTTTGAAGTCGACGAGGCCTGGCTGCCGCGGGTGACCGAGCAGCTCGACCCCTCGCTGATCGTCCTCGGCAACCTCTTCCGCGACCAACTCGACCGCTATGGCGAGATGGAAGCCCTGGCCGACGAGTGGGCGCAGACGGTCGAGTCCCGCGCCGGGAGAACGCGCTTCGCCCTCAACGCCGACGACCCGCTGATCGCAGACCTTGGACGCGATCGGGAGGGCCACCCCCGTGAGAGCGCCATCTACTTCGGCATCGAAGACGAGACCCAAGCCCTGCCCGAGCTGCAGCACGCCTTCGACGCCAAGCACTGCCGCCGCTGTGGCAACCCCTATGCCTATGAGCGCGCCTTCGTCGGCCACCTCGGGCATTACTCCTGCCCGAATTGTGGAGCGCGGCGGCCGCGGCCGGATGTCGCGGCGACCCGAATCGAGCTGGGCGGGATGGATGGCTCGACGGTTTCGATCCGCACCCCCGCAGGGGAGATCGAGCTGGGCCTCCCCCTCCCCGGTCTCTACAACGTCTACAACGCGCTGGCGGCGGTCGCCGCGGGACTGGAGCTGGGAGTCGAGCCGGTGCGGATCGCCTCCGCCCTCGGTGAAATGCGCGCCGCCTTCGGTCGGGTCGAGACGATCGACGTCGGAGGCAAGCCGGTCTCGATCCTGCTGATCAAGAACCCGACCGGGGCAAACGAGGTTCTGCGCACCCTGAAGCTCGAGGCCGGCGACGAGGGGATCGACCTCTGGATCGCCCTCAACGATCGGATCGCCGACGGGCGCGACGTCTCCTGGGTCTGGGACGCCGACTTCGAGCTGCTGGATGGGGCGGTTCGCCGCGTCACCTGCGCGGGGACCAGGGCGCCGGAGATGGCGCTTCGCCTGAAGTACGCGGGATGGCCCGAGGACCGGATCGAGGTCGAGCCCGAAATCGAGAGGTCGCTCGACCGCGCCGTCGCCGCGGCGCCGCGGCGCCTCTTCGCCCTTCCCACCTACACCGCGCTGATCGATCTGCGCAAGCTCCTGGCCTCGCGCGGCCTCGCGAAGGAGTTCTGGCGATGAGCGCCGTGATCTGGCACGACGTCGAGTGCGGCGCATACGCGGCTGACCTGAAGCTGTGGGAGGAACTGGCGGATGAAGCCGGAGGGCCGGTGCTCGACCTTGGCTGCGGGACGGGGCGTGTCTCGCTGCACCTGGCCAGGCGCGGGCACCGGGTCGTCGGGTTGGACTCGGAAGCCGCCTTGCTCGCGGCGCTGGAGAAGCGAGCGAATGGCCTGTCCGTGGAGACGGCGCTGGGGGACGCCCAGAGTTTCGAGATCGAAGAGGAGTTCGGGCTCGTGCTCGCCCCGATGCAGTTCGTGCAGCTGTTCGACACCCCGGCGGAACGGATTGCCTGCCTCTCCAGCGCCGCCTCCCACCTGCGCCCCGGCGGGACGATCGCCCTCGCCATCGCCTTGGCCGAAGAGGTCCTGGGGGGCGAGAACATAGATCCGATGGAGATCGCCCCCGACGTTCGCGAGGTCGACGGGTGGGTCTACTCCAGCCACACCCGGGAGATTGTCGTCGACCCGGAGAAGATCGCGATCCGCCGGCGTCGCGAACGAGTCTCCCCGGAGGGCTCCCTGACGGACGATCTCGACGAGGTGATTCTGCGCGTGCTCACGGCCGAAACCCTCGAGTCGGAGGGACGCGCGGCGGGCCTGAAGCCCGCCGGTCGCCGTTCGATTCCCCCCACCGACGACCATGTCGGCTCCACAGTCGTCCTCCTGGAGGCGCCCTGATGGAGCTGCGCCTCCTTGCCCTCTACCCGGACCAGATGAATATCTACGCCGATCGCGGCAACATCGTCTTCCTGCGGCGACGCTGTGAGTGGCGCGGGATCGGCTTCTCCTACGCCGGCGCCGGGCCGGGCGAATCGATCGATCCCGCCGCCCACGACCTCTTCTACATCGGCGGCGGGCAGGACCGCGACCAGCGCATGGTCGCCGCCGACATGGTCGCGACCAAGCGCGACGCGCTGGGCTCGGCGGCCGCGGACAACGCCGTCGTCCTTGCCGTCTGCGGCGGCTACCAGCTGCTCGGCCACAGCTACCAACTCGGCGAAGAAAAGCTGCCCGGCCTCGGGCTCGCGGATCTGGAGACGGTGCGCGAACCGGGCCCGCGCCTGATCGGCAATGTCGCGATCGAAACCGATCTGGGCGACGGCCCGCAGGTCCTCGCCGGCTTCGAGAACCACGGTGGCCGCACCTATCTGGGGCCCGGCGCGCAGTCTCTTGGCCGCGTAGTGAAGGGATTCGGCAACAACGGAAAGGACGGAGACGAGGGGGTGCGTCGGGACAATCTGATCGGCACCTACCTGCACGGACCGCTGCTCCCCAAGAATGCCTGGCTGGCCGATCGCCTGATCGCCCTCGCCCTCGAGCGCCGCTACGGCAGGCGCCCACAGCTGGAGCCGCTTGACGATCGCCTGGAGTCGGCCGCCGAGCAGTGCGCGCGAGAAGCGGCGTTAAACGGCTGAAAAGGCGCCCTGCCGGGTACAAGACCAAGCATGGGATCGACGCGGATCGTCTCGATCGTCGCGCTGCTCTTGGTCGCGGCGCTGCCTGCCTCTGCGGGCGCCGCGCCGACCTGTGCCGAGGGCCCGGAAACCGTCGGCGACACGATCGTCGGCACGCCCTGCGACGACACGATTCGCGCTCCGCGCGGCATCACCACGGTCTTCGGCGAAGGCGGAAACGACACCCTCTTCGGCCAGCGCGGCAACGACTCTCTCTTCGGCGGCGAGGGCAACGACCGCCTCTACGGCGGAATCGGCGACGACCATCCTCGCGGCGGCCCCGGCGACGACCTGCTCTCGGGCGGCTTCGGCGCCGACTCGCTCGACGGCGAGGGCGGCAGCGACTTCCTCCGTGGTGATGCCACCATCGACGCGATCCAGGACACGGGCAACAGCGGGATCGACACCCTCAGCTATGCGACCGGGGCAACGCCGGGTTTCACGAATGACGAGCCGAACTACGACGGCTTCCCCGAAGGCGCCGACGGACGCGGCGTCTTCATCGACCTCTTCGACCCATCGGCAAGCGATGGAAACGGCTTCGCCAACAACGGCCTGGCCCCCGCCGGTGGAGGCGTCGACGTGGACCTCGAAGGCACGGACTTCGAGACGGTGATCGGGACGCCGTTCCCGGACTTCATTATCGGCAGCCCGGACGCGGAGACGATCTATGGCGGAGGCGGCGCCGACGTGATCCTCGGCGAGGGAGGCGGCGACACCGTCTTCGGCGGCGCCGAAGGCGACTATTGCGACGCGACGACGATCTTCGAATGCGAATTCGGCGGAGCCGACGAGAGAGTCGGTCCGCGCGCCCCGACCACGGTGAGCGCCGGGGCTATGGCGCCGCAAAGCGGGCAACCGCCGGCTCTCTACCTCACCGGCAGCGACGGGAACGACGTACTCGTGGCGACCTACTCGGCGCAGGGAGAGCAGACGACTCTCAGCGCCAACGGCGGCCAGGTCGGCTCCTTCTCCGGCCAGCCCGACTCGATCCTCCTCGCCGGGCTCGACGGCGAGGACACGCTCTCCGCCGCCGGCTTCCCGGCAACCACCTCGCTGGTCCTGCTCGGTGGGAACGGCGGCGACGACCTCACCGGGGGCGAGGCCGAAGATGTGCTGATCGACGGCGCCGGCGGGGACTTCGTCGCCGCCGGCGGCAGCGATGACGCCGTGCCCAACAACGGCGGCAGAGACGACCTCCACGCGGGCGCCGGGGAGGATCTCTTCATCTCCAACTCGGTCTGCGAAGGGGATCTGCTCGACGGCGGGCCGGACCGAGACAACGCCAACTGGGCGAACTTCGACTCGGCGGTGGCGATCGACATGAGCGCAAACGTCGCGGGGTTGGCCGGAGCACCGGGAGGGCAGCCCCAGTGCGGTGGCAATCCGCCTTCCAAACTGGAAGCGATCGAGGATGTCGAGGGGACTAGTCTCGCCGACACCCTGCTCGGAAACGCAGGACCCAACCAGCTCCTGGGCAGGCTCGGCGCCGACACCTACTTCGCCGCCGCCGGCGACGACTCGATCCTCGCCAACTCGGGCACGCCTGTCGACGACCCGGATCCGACGATCGATTGCGGCGAGGGATTCGACACCGCTCAGATTGACCATCCCCAGAACGGCCCCGACGCCGCGCCGGTCGGCTGCGAGTCGATCCACGAGCGCGACCCGAACAGCTTCCGCCCGCCGGACACGCCCCCGGACCCCGATCCGCCGGCCTCCGACCAGCCTCTGGCCACGCAACCGCAACCGCCTGTCACGCTGCTCGACCGTGACGCGGTCGCTCCGCAGACGCGCATCCTGCGGCGCTCGCCGCGGTTGGCGCTCACGTCTCAGAACCGGCGCCGGGTTGTCTTCGTCTTCGCCTCCAGCGAGCCCGGTAGCTTCCGCTGCCAGCTGGATCGCGGCCGCTTTATGCCATGCCGCTCCCCACGGAGCTATCGCCTCCCACCGGGCCGCCACGTGTTCAGCGTCTTCGCCATCGACGCCGCCGGCAATCGCGATCGCTCGCCCGCGCTCTTCAGATTCGTCGTGCGCCGGCGTCAGTCGCGCTGAGGCGCACAGCGTGCGGCTCATCACTTGCCCCGCGGGACGACTTTGCAAGACTGAGCCCGGTGACCGACTCGGCGGCCGCAACCGACCGCAAACGCTGGCTGGCGCTGTACGTGCTCTGCGCGGGCGTGCTGATGATCGTCCTCGACATGACGGTGGTCAACGTCGCGCTGCCCTCTATCCAGGATGACCTCGGCTTTTCGCAGACGAGCCTCGCCTGGGTCGTCAACGCCTACCTGATCGCGTTCGGTGGACTGCTGCTGCTCAGCGGCCGCCTCGGCGACCTGTTCGGCCACCGGCGCATCTTCCTGATTGGGCTCGGGATCTTCACGGCCGCCTCGTTGCTGTGCGCGACCGCGCAAAGCCAGGGAATGCTGATCGGGGCGCGTTTTGTCCAGGGGGTCGGCGGCGCGATGGCGTCGGCGGTCGTGCTGGGGATGATCGTGACGATGTTCCCCGAGCCACGCGAGCAGGCGAAGGCGATCGGCGTCTACGGCTTCGTCGCCTCAGCCGGCGGCTCTATCGGCCTGCTCGCCGGTGGCTTGCTGACCGAGGCGATCAACTGGCACTGGATCTTCTTCATAAATGTGCCACTCGGGATCGCAACCGCCGTGCTGGCACGGCGGTTGGTCGAGGGACGACCCGGGATCGGCATCTCCGCCGGAGCGGACCTGCCGGGGGCATTGCTGCTGACGAGCGGGCTCATGATCGGCGTCTACGCGATCCTCGAGTTCGGCGAGGTGGGCGCCTCGACGCAGGTGCTCGCGCTCAGCGCCGTCTCGCTGGCGCTGGTGACGGCATTCGTCTTGCGGCAGGCTCGCATCGCAAATCCGCTGGTGCCGCTGCGCCTGTTCCGCTCACGCAACGTGACCGGCGCGAACCTGGTGCTGATCCTGCTCGTCGTCGGCATGTTCGGGATGTTCTTCCTCGGGGCGCTCTACATGCAGCTGATCCTCGACTACGACCCGCTTGAGGTCGGCCTGGCGTTCCTGCCCGCGACGATCGTGATGGGCACGATGTCGCTGCGCTACGCGGGGCCGCTGGCAATGCGCTTCGGTGTGAGACCGGTCCTCGTCGTCAGCCTCGCCTCGATCGGCACCGCGATGCTGCTGTTCGCGCGCACTCCCGTCGATGGGGTCTTTTGGGTTGACCTGCTGCCGCTGATGTTGCTGTTCGGCTTCGGGGCCGGCCTCGGGTTCCCGACGCTGATGCAGCTCGCGATGTCCGACGCAACCCCAAGCGACGCCGGCCTCGCCTCGGGCCTCGCAAACACGACGCCGCAGATCGGCGGCGCCGTCGGGCTCGCCGTCCTCGCGACGCTCGCCACCGACCGCAGCGATGCACTCCTCGCGCAGGGCGAGTCGATGACAGCCGCGCTCAACGGCGGATACCACGTCGCCTACCTCGTCGGCGCGGCACTGGTCGCCGTCGCAATAGTCGTGACGCTGACCGTCCTGCGCCCTGTTCCGACCTCCGAGATGGCTCCCGAGGCCATCGACGCCGAAAGGCGCGAGCCTGTCTACGAGTCCGGCTAGCGCCCGCTGGACCCGAAGCCGCCGTCGCCGCGAGCCGAATCGGCAAGCGCGTCGACCTCGACCGGCTCGGCAAGGGCGACCGGCGCGATAACCAGCTGAGCGATCCGATCGCCGGCCTCGACTCTGAAGGTGTTCGCGGGATCGGTGTTCAGAAGCAGAACCCGCACCTCTCCCCGGTACCCAGAGTCGATCAGCCCGGGACTGTTCACAAGCGCGATCCCATGCTTACGAGCCAACCCGGACCTCGGCAGCACCAGTCCGGCATGCCCCTCCGGAATCTCAACAGCGATCCCGGTGCCCACGCTCCACCGCTCCCCAGGGCCTATATGAGCTTCCTCACAGGCATACAGATCTAAACCAGCATCCCCGTCATGGGCGCGCCTGGGCGCCCTGGCTCCATCCTCGAGTAACGCCACCTTCAAATCCACCGCGGCCACCCTAGACGACGGCCATATCGCTGAACCGGTGCAGCTCGGCGAGGGGAACCTTCGCGTGGACCAGGACGCCGTCGTCCCGCTCCGTTCGCTCCAGCTCACCCGCCACCTCGTAGAGCTCATGCAGCAGGGCGCCCTCTGAATAGGGAACCAGCAGCTCGACGTCGGCCAAGGTTTCCTCGAAGGCCAACTCGATTTGCTCACGTAGGTCGTCCAAGCCCTCCCCGGCCAAGGCCGAAACCAGCACCGCGTCGGGATGGCGCAACCCCACCTCCTGACGGGCGTCGTCGTCCAGCAAATCCGCCTTGTTGAGGACCAGAAGTCGCGGCTTTCCTCCCGCGCCGATCTCCTCCAGCACGGCGTCCACCGCCTCCATATCGGCCAGCATTCGCTCCTCCGACGTCGCCCCGTCGACCACGTGCAGAACCAGGTCGGCGAGGACCGTCTCCTCCAGCGTCGCCTTGAACGCCTCGACCAGCTGGTGGGGCAGCTTCTCGATGAAGCCGACCGTGTCGGTCAACAGGTAGGCGCGGCCGGACAGCTCGAAGCTGCGGGTGGTCGGGTCGAGGGTGTGGAAGAGCCTGCCCCCCACTCCGACCTCCGCGCCGGTGATCGCGTTCAGCAGCGTCGACTTGCCCGCGTTGGTGTAGCCGGCGAGGGCCACGCGCGGGACCGAAGAGCGCTCGCGTCGGGCTCGCATCGTGTGCCGGGTCTTCTCGAGCCGCGCCAGGCGTCGCCGCAGCGCCGCGATCCGGTCGCGGGCGAGGCGCCGGTCGGTCTCGATCTGGGACTCGCCCGGGCCCCGGGTGCCGATCCCCCCGTCCATCCTGCCGGCGCCGAGACGCTCGAGGTGCGTCCACAGGCCGCGCATGCGCGCCATGTTGTATTCGAGCTGTGCCAACTCGACCTGAAGCTTGCCCTCCGCGGAGTGGGCGTGGTCGGCGAAGATGTCGAGGATCACCGCGGTGCGATCGACCACCGGCACGCCCAGCTCGGCTTCCAGGTTTCGCTCCTGACGCGGCGCCAGCTCGTCGTCGCAGGCGATCACGTTGGCGTCGCAGGCGGCGATCGCGGCTTTGAGGTCCGCCAGCTTGCCACGGCCGAAGTAGCGGTCGGGGTCCGGTCTGTCGCGCTGTTGGACCATCTCACCGGCGGTGGCCACGCCGGCCGTGCGCAGCAGCTCCCTCATCTCGGCGAGGGAATCGCCGTTCTCGCGACCGTCGGATATCCCGATCGCAAGCGCCCGCTGGCGCGCCCGCGGGTTCGACACCCCAGCCCCGTTGCCGCCATAGCGCGTCTGCGTGTTGCGGCCGTTTCGCGAACGTTGCACTTCCCCTGATTGTAGGGAGGGTCTCCGCCTGGATAGGGTTCGCGGCGGTGAAGGTTTTCGTCACAGGGGGAACCGGTTTCATCGGCGGCGAGGTCGTCCGCCAACTGCGCGCCCGCGGCGACGAGGTCGCCTGCCTCGTTCGCAACCCCGACAAGGGAAAGAAGGTCGCCGCGCTGGGCTGCCAGCTGGTCTCCGGCGACCTCGGCGACCGTGAGGCGATCGGCGCCGGGATGGAGGGCTGCGACGCCGTCATCCACGCCGCCGCGATGTACGAGGTCGGGATCCCCAAGTCCCAGCACGCCGCGATGCGCGACGCGAACGTCGTCGGCACCGAAAACGTCCTCGGCGCCGCCCGTGACGCTCAGATCGGGAAGATCGTCTACGTTTCCACCGTCGGCGCTTTCGGCAACACCCACCGGAGAGTCGTCGACGAGTCCTACGAGCACCCCGGTAGGGAGTTCACCTCCTATTACGAGGAGACCAAGTGGGAGGCGCACAAGGTCGCTCAGCGGATGATGGCCGATGGCCTGCCCTGCGTGATCGTTCAGCCGGGCGGCGTCTACGGCCCGGGCGATACCTCTCAGGTCGCCGATCTGCTCGAGCAGTTCCTCGACGGGAAGCTGCCGCTGCTGCCGTTCCCGGATCTGGGGGTCTGCATGACCCATGTCGAGGACATCGCGGGCGGCATCCTGCTCGCCCTCGACAAGGGCAGAACCGGCGAGGACTACGTCATCAGCGGGCCGGTGACCACCATGCGCGAGGCGATCGAGACCGTCGCCGACATCTCCGGTCGCAAGGCCCCCAAACATGCTCTGCCCACCACACTGATGAAGGCAATGACGCCGATCGGGCCGTTGGTCGGGAAGGTGATGGGGCAGCCGCCGAACCTGCGTGAGCTGATCTCCTCGGCCGACGGCGTCACCTTCTGGGCGAGTCACGAAAAGGCCAGTCGTGAGCTGGGCTACGCCCCGCGAGGGATGGAAGAAGGGCTGCGGCAGACGCTGGAGGCCGACGAGCGGTTCCCCGCTCCTGTCGGCTGAGGGAGTCGAGGGAGGACTCGCCGGAGCAACAGCGGGGAGGCTCGGTCGAGTCCTCCCTCGACTCCCATAGGCTGCCGCGGATGCGAGTCATCGATGTCCACCACCTTGGACGCCCGCACGTGATCGGTTGCTGGGCGGTGGACGGATCGCTTGTCGATCCCGGGCCGCAGTCCTCGATGGACACCCTCTTGGAGGCCATCGGAGATGGGCAACCGCGGGCGATCGTCCTCACCCACATCCACCTCGATCACGCGGCGGCGACCGGCGCCCTGGTGCGGCGCTGGCCCGATCTCGAGGTCTACGTCCACGAGCGCGGCGCCCCCCACCTGATCGACCCCTCGAAGCTGCTGGCCAGCGCCGAACGCCTCTACGGGGACGACATGGAGCGCCTCTGGGGCGAGATCGTGCCGGTGCCCGAAGAAAACGTCAGGGCGCTCAGCGGCGGCGAAAACGTCCTCGGGATGCGCGTCGCCTACACCCCCGGCCACGCCTCCCACCACGTCTGCTACTTCCACGAGGACTCCGGGACGGCCTTCACCGGCGACGTCGCCGCCGTCCGCATCCCACCCTCAAATCTCGTCGTCCCCCCCACCCCACCGCCGGACATAGACATCGAGCTCTGGGAGAAGTCGATCGGGATCGTCGAGGCCTGGAAGCCGGAGAAGCTGGCTCTGACCCACTTCGGCGCGGTCGAGAGCCCCGCCGAGCACCTGGCGACGGTCCGCGAGCGTCTACGCGAGGAAGCCGACCTCGCACACGACCTCTCAGAAGAGGACTACGAAAAGCACCACCGCGAGCGCATCGCGCAGAGCCTTGACCCGGAAACCGCAGAGGAGCTACTCCAAGCCGTCCCTCCCCAATATCAGTGGCGCGGGCTGGACCGCTACTGGCATAAGCGTTAGCGTTTCGACGAATCGGGTAGCAGCGGCCAAATTCCCAGATCGGAGGCGCAAGTGAGAGGCAAGACCCTGACGAGATATGCCGTGGCATGCCTTGCCTCCGGCGCGCTTGCTGTCGGCCTTCTCGCTTGCGGTGACGAGGACGCGCAGACATTGACCTTCACGCTCAGCGGCAGAGGCAGAGCGGTGGAGATCGCCGCCCCCGACAGCGCGGACACCGGGCTCGCCGAGATCACCCTGGAGAACAACGTGAGCCGCGAAGGCGACCTTCAACTGATCCGAGCCGAGGGAGACCACTCGGCGGACGAAGTAGTCCAGAGCCTAGGCAGAGCCATGAAAGGGCAGGCATTCCCGGACTGGTTCTTCGCCGGCGGGGGAGTTGGCCCAACGGCGCCGGGCGCGAGCCAGACCGTGACGCAGGTCCTCGAGCCGGGTACCTACTACGCCTTCGACACCTCAGGAGGCCCGCCGGA
This sequence comes from Solirubrobacterales bacterium, assembly GCA_035558955.1. Classification (GTDB taxonomy): domain Bacteria; phylum Actinomycetota; class Thermoleophilia; order Solirubrobacterales; family 70-9; genus DASVDE01. The sequence goes on from DATMBX010000159.1 coordinate 33,856, forward strand.
TCCGAGAACCGCGGTGGCGATCGAGGTAAACGGTGAGAGCTCCGACGACGAGATCTCAGGCCCCGACGCGACCGTTTCGGCGGTCGACTACGGATTCGAGGCCGAGGGCCTCACCGAGGGAACGACCGAGATCGTGTTCGAGAACATCGGCGCCCAGCCGCATCACCTGATCGCCTCTCCGCTTATCGGCGATGCAACGGCCGAGGACGTGGAGCGGTTCTTCAAAACCGAGAAAGGCAAACCGCCACTGAGCGAAAGAGGAACCCAGTCGACAGCCGTGGTCGAAGGAAGCGAGAGCCAGCTCGTTACCCTCGACCTGAAACCGGGTCGCTACGTCTTCTACTGCTTCATCAGCGACCGCCAGGGCGGCCCGCCCCATGCCCTCAAAGGCATGGTCGACGAATTCGCAGTCGAGTAGCCGCTAGGCCAGGTGCTCGCGCATCCGCTCGACCGCTTCTGTGATGCGGTCGTCCGGGGTGGTGAGGGAGATCCGGAAGAAGCCCTCGCCGCTGGGCCCGTACATCGAGCCCGGAGAGACGATCACCCCCGCCTCTTCCAGCACCAACTCGGCGAATGAAGTGGAGGTGTGGCCTTCGGGCACGGGAGCCCAGACGTAGATCGTGCCCTTCGGCGCCGCCACCTCGACGCCGATCTCGCGCAGGGCGCCGACCACCAGGTCGCGGCGGCGCGCGTAGGTCTCGTTCATCCGCTCCAGCGGCCCGCTCGGCCCCCGCAGTGCCGCGACGCCGGCCAGCTGCACCGCCTCGAAGAGGCCGGAGTCGATGTTGGTCTTCAGCCGCCAGTAGGCCTGGACCGCCTCGGCGTTGCCGAGGATCGCGGCGCAGCGCCAGCCGGTCATGTTGTAGCCCTTGGAGAGCGAGAAGACCTCGACCCCGACTTCCTTGGCCCCGGGGGTGGCCAGGAAGCTGGGCGCCACGTAGCCGTCGTAGGTCGTCTCCGAGTAGGCGTTGTCGTGGACGACGAGGATCTCGTGCTCGCGGGCGAAGGAGACGACCATCTCGAAGAAGCCCTCCGGCACGACCGCTCCACTGGGGTTGTTCGGGTAGTTGAGGAACATCAATCGCGCCTTGGCGGCGACCTCGGCCGGCACCGCGCTCAGGTCCGGGGCGAAGCCCAACTCGGGGACCAGCGGCAGCAGCTCCGGCGTCGCGCCGGCGAGGATCGGGCCTCCGGTGTAGACGGGGTAGCCCGGATCGGAGGCAAGCGCCACGCCGCCCGGGTCCAGAAAGGCGAAGCAGAGGTTGTAGATGCACTCCTTGGCGCCGATCGCCGGGATCACCTCGCTCTCGGGGTCGATCTCGACCCCGAAGCGGCGGTCGTAGAACTCGGCGAAGGCCTGGCGGAACTCGGCCCGGCCGCGGTTGCTCGGGTACTTCTGGTTGGCCGGGTCGGCGACCGCCTCCCCCATCGCCTCGACGATGTGCGGGTAGGTCGGCTCGTCGGGATCGCCGATCCCGAGGCTGATCACGTCGACGCCGGCGGCCCGCTTGTCGGCCACGCGTCGCTCCAGCTCGGCGAACATGTAAGGAGGCATCGCCTCCAGGCGCTTGGACGGTTCGGCGATTCCCATGGGCGCGGAAATCTAAAGGTCGGCGAGCGCTTGCAGCAACTCGGCCGACAGCTCCCCCATGTAGACGGGCTCTGCCCAGCCGGTCAAGCGCACGTCGAGGTCGGCGGAGATCTCGACCTCCAACTCTCCACCGTCCAGCTCGACCACGATCGGGCTGGGGGCTCCGCGCAGGAAGGCGGTCACCGCGGCGCCGCTCGCACCCGTTCCCGACGAAAGGGTCTCCCCCACCCCGCGCTCGAAGATCCGCGCCCGCACCCGGCTGCCGTCGACACGGAAGAAGGACACGTTGGTGCGGTTCGGGAACAGCTCGTGCCCTTCGATCTCCGGGCCGATCGCGGCGATGTCGAGGTCTTCGATCTCCTCTCCGACCTCGATCGCGCACTGTGGATTGCCAATCGAGACGTGCTGAAAGGCCCAATCCCGCCCGCCGGCGCTGAGCGTCCCGGCGCCTTCCTCCCCGCCGGATGGAAAGTCCTTAGAAGCGGTCGTCGCCTTCCCCATCTCCACCGAGCAGGTCGTCGGAGACGCGATCGTCGGGGATATCGGCCCCGCCGCCGTGCGGATGGCGAACGTGTCCTCGTCGGTCCAGCCGTTTCGGCGCAGGTAGAGGATCGCCTCCCGCGCCCCGTTGCCGGAAAGCTCAGCTTCCGAGCCGTCCGGGTTGAAGATCCTCAGGTCGGCGACGAAGGCCGGATCGTCGCTGCGAGAGAGAAGCAAAATCCCATCCGCGCCGATCCCGAAATGAGGGTCGCAAAGCCATTCGGTCCGGGCGCCGGTCAGCTCCCATGGAAGCTCAGCCGCTTCGAGGATCAGATAGTCGTTGCCCAGGGCCTGCCACTTCTCGAATCTCATCGAGCGGCAGCCTATTCGCACGCACGTGAGCGAGGCGGAGGGTTACCCTGCAGCCCATGGCCAAGCGGTATCACGTGACCACCTTCGGGTGCCAGATGAACGTGCACGATTCCGAGCGGATGCAGGGGATGCTCGATTCGCTCGGCTACGAGCGGGCGCCCAGCCGATCCGAGGCGGACCTGATCCTCTTCAACACCTGCTCAATCCGCGAGTCGGCCGACAGTCGCTTCGTCGCCCACCTCGGCGAGGCCAAACGGCTCAAGTCCGAACAGCCCGAGCGCGTGGTGGGCGTCGGGGGGTGCTGGGCCCAGTCGGTCAAGGACGAGGTCTTCGAGCGCTTCCCCTTCGTCGATGTGGCCTTCGGCCCAGGCCAGATTCATAAGCTCGCCGAGTTCCTCAACTCCGATTCTCTCAGCGCCCAGGGCTATTTCGAGTTCGAGGACTTCTCCGGTCACCTGCCGACCAAACGCGAGCGGGAGTTCCATGGCTGGCTGCAGATCTCCCAGGGCTGCAACTGCCGGTGCGCCTACTGCATCGTCCCCTCGACGCGGGGACGCGAGGTGAGCCGCGACCCGGACGAACTGGTCGCCGAGGCCGAGGCGCTCGCCGCAGATGGCGTGCGCGAAATCACGCTGCTGGGGCAGAACGTCAACAGCTACGGCCGCGACCTGCCCAAGCACGCGCGGCTCGACTTTTCGGGCCTGCTGGCCAAAGTCAATGCGATTGAGGGCATCGACCGCATCCGCTACACCAGCCCACACCCCAAGGACATGAAGGAAGACGTAATCCGGGCGCATGCGGAATTGCCCTCGGTCTGCGAGCACATCCACCTGCCACTGCAGTCGGGGTCGAGCGCGGTGCTGAAACGGATGCGCCGCACCTATGACCGGGGCCGCTACATGGATCGCGTCGCGCTGATCCGGGAGCACGTCCCCGACTGCGCGATCACCACCGACATCATCGTCGGGTTCCCGGGCGAGACCGAAGCCGACTTCGAAGAGACCATGGAAGTCGTCGATGAAGTCGGGTACGACAGCGCCTTCACCTTCGTCTTCTCACCTCGTCGCGAGACCGAGGCGGCGGCCATGGAAGGGCAGCTCTCCCAGGGCGTCAAGCGCGAGCGCATGCAGCGCCTCGTAGAGCTCGTCCAGCGACGCGCCACGGAGCGCGCCCAGCGCTTCGTCGGTCGCAGTCTCGAGGTTCTGGTGGAAGGCCCCAGCCGCACCGACCCGACCCGACTGCGCGGGCGCACCCGGCACAACAAGGCCGTCAATTTCGACGGAACCGCCGCCCCCGGTGAGTTGGTCGAGGTCGAGATCGTCGGGGCGACCTCCCAAACTCTCAACGGCACAGAGCGTTTGCTCTCTCGGGTCCCCTGAAAGTCCTCGCGATCTTCGGGCCGACGGGAGTCGGAAAGACGGGCGTCGCGATCTCCGTGGCGGAGCTCCTGGAAGGCGATTCGGTTGCGATTTCCGCCGATGCCCTGCAGGTGTATGAGGGGCTGGAGAAACTGACCGGGGCGGCGACGGCAGAGCAGCAAGCGCGTCTGGAGCACCGACTGGTTGGGTTCGTGCCGGTAACCCGTCCCTTCTCGGTCGGGGACTACATGCGCTTGGCCCACGACGAGATCGACGCCGCGCTTGACGCCGGCCGTCAACCGATCGTCGTCGGCGGCACCGGCCTCTATCTGCGGGCGGCGCTCGCCGAGCTCTCCCTGGTCAAGGCCCCGCCGGGCACGCCCGACTCGGAGCTTTGGTCCGCGGAGACTCGCCAACCGACAGTGACCGTGGGGCTCGACATGGACCGTGCGCAGCTGTACGAGCGAATCGACCTCCGGGTCGAGGAGATAGTCGCCTCAGGGGCGGAGGAGGAAGTGCGTCGAGCCGAGGCGGCGGGCCCGTCGCGGACGGCGCGCAAGGCGCTCGGATTCGACGAGCTGCTGGGCGGCGATCTCGACCGGATGAAGCGGCGCTCGCGCAACTACGCGCGTCGTCAGCTCACTTGGATGCGGAAGATGCCCAACGTGCACATGATCGACCGCACCGGGCGAAGCGACAAAGGGATCGCTGCAGAAATCATCGAACTGCTCTGAGCGGGCTCGCGTAGGCCTCACCGAAAACTACAAGCGTGCCCTGCATGCCGGCTTCGGCGTGGCCGGGAACGGTACAGAGGAAGGTGTAAGTGCCCGGAGCGAGATCGGCGCTGACCGTGGTTTTGCTGTTGGCGATCAGCGGGGAGGCGGCGATCTCCGCGCCGTCCTTCTCGATCGCCACGTCGTGCTCGATCGTCGCCGGATTGTCGAAGTCGATCGTCACCTTGCCCGGCTCGCTGGTCAGCTTTCTGGTGTCGAAAGCGATCTGAGTCGGGCTGGCCGCAAGCTGCAGCTCTCCTCCGGGACCCTCGACCGCCGGCTGCTCCGCAGTCTCGCCACCGCTGGGAGCCTCGGCCTCGGCATCGCTTTCCTCTTGGGCGATTTCCCGATTCGCGGCGGCGTGCTCCGCCGCCTTGGCCTCCTCTTCGTCCTGGGCGTGGAGGACGGCGAAAGTCGTTGCGCTGCCAACCAGGATCGCGAACCAGAGGATCACCAGGGGGAAGGCTCTGCCTGGGAACTTCTCCGAGCGCAGCCCGACGAAGCTCAGCACCACCGCCGAAATGGCGAGGGCGATCCCGCAGACGTAGAAGAGGTCACCGTTGCTCATGTTCGCGGCGGAATCTTATTGAGGCGAGCGACCCTACGCAGCCTGCTTGGCTGCTTCCGCCTCCGGCGCCGGAGCGATGTCGCCCGCGGCCTCGCCGCTGCCGTCGATGCCTAGCTTGGCGCGGATCTTCGTCTCGATCTCGGTGGCGACGGCGTCGTTCTCAGCGAGGAATTGCTTGGCGTTGTTGCGCCCCTGGCCGAGCCTGGTGTCGCCATAGGAGAAGAAGGAGCCCGACTTCTGGACGAGGTCGTGCTCGATCCCGAAGTCCAACAGCCCGCCCTCGCGGGAGATGCCGACCCCATACTCGATGTCGAACTCGGCCTGGCGGAACGGAGAGGCGACCTTGTTCTTCACCACCTTGACGCGAACCCGGTTGCCAACCGCCTCGGTCCCCTCCTTCAGGGTCTCGATACGGCGAATGTCGAGACGCTGCGAGGCATAGAATTTCAGCGCCCGGCCGCCCGGCTGCGTCTCCGGCGATCCGAACTGGACGCCGATCTTCTCGCGGATCTGGTTGGTGAAGACGCAAACCGTGTTTGTCCGGTTGAGGTTGCCGGCGAGTTTGCGGAGCGCCTGCGACATCAGCCGGGCTTGGAGGCCGACCGTCTGGTCGCCGATCTGTCCGTCCAGCTCCGCTTTCGGGGTCAGGGCCGCGACCGAGTCGATCGCGACCACGTCGATCGCCCCGGAGGCGATCAGGCGATCCGCGATCTGCAGCGCCTGCTCGCCGAAGTCGGGCTGGGAGACCAGCAGTTCGTCGGTGTCGACGCCGATCGAACGGGCGTAGACCGGGTCCAGCGCATGCTCGGTATCGATGAAGGCGCAAACGCCGCCGCGAGCTTGGGCCTCGGCGATGATGTGGTTGACCAGCGTCGTCTTCCCCGACGATTCG